>DKLF01000170.1 GCA_002455655.1 Oscillibacter sp. UBA6647
GCATTATTCAGCAGACATTAAGTAAAAGGCCGGGGGTTCAACAGAGTTGAACTCCCGGCTCTTTTTACGTTTATACAGAGAAGCTTTTAAAGCTGTTATGTGGAATCGAGCGATTTAAAAAGAAAAGGGGTCCCACTTTTTCTGCCCGGGCTTGGGACGCAGCGGCGGTAAAAGTGGTGGCTTTTGTCTGGGAAAAACACTTCTCTTGCGCGACACCCAAAGGAAGTAACCGGGTCCTCATCTGGGAAATCCCAACCTCCATTCACCGGTGAGAACAAGAAAGCCCCGTCTCTCCGAAAATTTGCGACAGCACCTCCCCCGCCGAAAGAGTGGCAACTCTCTCCGGGTCGGTAAGCACGCCCCCGTCAAGCGCCCAACGGAACACACCACCGGAAAACGCCGTATAAACCTCCCACGGTTTTTTAACCGGCGCGTAACGGGCATACCACGCGGGGCAGCGCCGCATCACTGTCTCGGCCAGCGCCAGCGCTTCGCAGCAATCAGAATTACCGGGTGACAATGCGCTGAGCTGTACGCCCCCTCCGGGGCAGCCCGCGCGGCTGTCGGAAGGCGTGGAGTGGGCCAGCAGAACGCTGCCGTCGCCGCAGGTCCCCATGCACAGCCAGACGTGTCCCGCAATGCTGCAAATATCCCCCGGGCAAAGCGCATTTCCCTCCCCGATTTCCGTCAGACGGCCCCAGCCACGGCGGGCAAAATTCCCTGCCATCTCAGCAGCAGAGTACACATAGCCGGGAAGGCCGTCTTGGTCATGGAGCGTGTTGTAAACCGTCCAGCCCAGATAACCGGAACAATCCAGCCCCGCGTAATAATAGACATTTCTACCCAATACGGGATAATAGTCCCGATAAAAATAGCATTTGTTCTGCGCCCTGAAAAACGCGCACCACTCCGGGGCAAGCCCGATGCGGACCGCCTGAGGACCCGCGCCGGTATCCTCCCGGTTCCACCCGCCGCCGTAGACGTACAGCGCGCTCCCCATTGGGAGTAAGGCGGTGGTAAGCAGATTTTTCAGCGTCCTCAGCCCGGGGACAGCCCCGGAAGGGCAGCCCGTTGACTCCGCTTTGGAAAGTGGGGTTTTCATTTGGTTCTCCTCCTTCCCGGCGAAACAGATTCGCCCGGCTGTTTGGATGTATGCGGAGGGAACCACTTTCATGCCGGGCAGGGCCTTTCTCTTGTCAGTCCTTCCAGAGAACCGCTTCTCCCTCCCGCAAAGACGCGGGCACGTCGATAATCCGCTGGTTGGCGCTGCCGCGGAAGCGCAGGGATATGTCCTTCAGCGACTGGACAAACTCCCCGTCCACCAGTACATCGGTGAGGGCCAGCAACTCGTCCGTTGCCTCGCAGCGGGCGCGGCTCTCCCCCGTCAACTCCTCCCAGGTATAGCCGGAAAAGGCCCACACGGTTTTCCCCGGGCGCTCTGCCCGGACCCTGCGGATAAAGGGCAGCAGCGCGCGTTGGTTCTCCGGCTCAAAGGGCTCGCCCCCCAGAAGCGTCAGCCCCGCCACATAGGACGGCTCCAGCGCCCGCAGCACCAGCTCCTCCGTCTCGCCGGTAAAAAGCCTTCCGTATTGAAAATCCTGCGCCTCAGCGTTAAAGCAGCCGGGGCAGCCATGGGTACAGCCGGAGACGAACAGGCTGACCCGCACCCCCACGCCGTTTGCAATGTCGCAGGTTTTGATATTGGCATAATTCATGGCACACCTCGAAAAGTCCCGCCGGAGGTCCTCCGGCGGGCTTTTTTTCGTTGATTTAGAGGTGGAGCACCCGCTCCCGAATCTCCTGCGTCCGGCCCTGATTCCAGAACTGGGTTCCGATATAGCCACAGGTCCGCCGGGCCACGTTCAGCTTGCTCTGGTCCCGGCTGCCGCACTTGGGACACTCCCAAACCAGCTTGCCGTCGTCCTCCACAATGGAAATTTCCCCGTCATAGCCGCAGGTCTGGCAATAGTCGCTCTTGGTGTTCAGCTCGGCGTACATAATGTGGTCGTAGATATACTCCATCACGCTTAAAACCGCGGGGATGTTCTCCTGCATGTTGGGAACCTCCACATAGCTGATGGCCCCGCCGGGAGACAGCGCCTGGAACTGGGACTCAAACTCCAGCTTGTCAAAGGCGTTAATCTCCTCGGACACGTGGACGTGATAGCTGTTGGTGATATAGGCCTTGTCCGTCACGCCGGGAACGATGCCGAACCGCTTTTGCAGGCACTTGGCAAACCGGTAGGTGGTGGACTCCAGCGGCGTTCCGTACAGGGAGAAGTCGATGTTTTCCTTGGCCTTCCACGCGGCGGTAGCCTCATTGAGCCGACGCATGATGGAAAGCGCAAAGGGCGTGGCCTCCGGATCGGTGTGGGATTTCCCGGTCATGTACTTCACGCACTCGTAAAGACCCGCATAGCCAAGAGACAGGGTGGAATATCCGCCGTAGAGCAGCTTGTCGATGGTTTCTCCCTTATTCAGTCGGGCCAGCGCGCCGTACTGCCACAGGATGGGGGCCGCATCGGAGAGAGTGCCCTTAAGCCGCTTGTGGCGGCACATCAGCGCTTGGTAGCAAAGCGCAAGCCTCTTAGAAAAAACCTCTTCAAAGCGGTCCATATCTCCGCCGGAGGACAGGGCCACATCCACCAGATTGATGGTGACCACGCCCTGATTGAACCGACCGTAATACTTGGGGCTTCCCGTCTCCGGGTCCACATAGGGCGTAAGGAATGAACGGCAGCCCATGCAGGTGTAGCAGTGGCCCTGCCCATTTTTATCAATCTTGTTCTGAAGCATCACCTTTTCGGAAATATAGTCCGGGACCATCCGCTTGGCAGTGCATCTGGCCGCCATCTCCGTCAGGTAGTAATAGGGGGTTCCGGGGCGGACATTGTCCTCCTCCAGCACGTAAATGAGCTTGGGGAACGCCGGGGTAATCCACACGCCCGCCTCGTTTTTCACGCCCTGATATCGCTGGGTCAGCGTCTCTTCGATAATCACCGACAAGTCCCGCTTGGTCTGGGGGTCGGACACCTCGCCCAGATACATGAACACCGTCACAAACGGAGCCTGCCCGTTGGTGGTCAGCAGCGTCACCACCTGATACTGGATGGTCTGCACGCCCCGGCGAATTTCCGCGCGAAGGCGCTTTTCCACAATCCGGTTTAAAACCTCCCCCTCGGGATGACCTCCCATGGCGGCCGCCTCCGCCAGCACGTCGCCCCGAATTTTATCTCGGGAAACCTGCACGAAGGGCGCCAGATGGGCAAGGGAAATGGACTGCCCGCCATACTGGCTGGAGGCCACCTGCGCGATGATCTGCGTGGCGATGTTGCAGGCGGTGGAAAAGCTGTGGGGCTTTTCTATCAACGTGCCGGAAATCACCGTTCCGTTTTGCAGCATGTCCTCCAGATTGACAAGATCGCAGTTGTGCATGTGCTGGGCGTAATAATCCATGTCGTGGAAGTGAATCACGCCATCCTCGTGGGCCTGCACAACCTCCATCGGCAGCAGAAGCCGCTTGGTGATGTCCTTGGACACCTCGCCCGCCATATAGTCCCGCTGGACGGAGTTCACCGTGGGATTCTTATTGGAGTTTTCCTGCATAACCTCTTCGTTGTTGCACTCGATGAGGCTGAGAATCTGATTATCCGTGGTGTTGGCGGCCCGGGCCAGCGTCCGGGTATAACGATAGCGGATATAGCGCTTCGCTGTTTCATAGGCGCTGTGGCGCATCAGCTCCGTCTCCACCAGCTCCTGAATTTCCTCCACGTTCAGCGTCCGGCCAACCTTCTCCGCCGTGGTCTCGACGTTCAGCGCGATTTGCTCTACCTGCGCGTGGGACAACTCCGGCGTCTGCCCGTCCGCAAGGTTTGATTTTTCCACCGCCGCCGCGATTTTCTCCCGGTCAAAACCCGCTTCACTGCCGTTTCTTTTAATAATTTTCATGATTTTCTGCCGCTCCCTTTTGTCGAAAAGCCAAAATAGTTCTTCCCAACTTACTTTTATGTCAACCAAATGGTTTTATAATAACCACATTATATAGTGTATACGATCATTTTGCAATACCCTATTTAGTATTTTGGTCAGAAATTTCCGCAACTTCCCGTCTCGTCTGCGTCTTCGGCAAAGCGTTGGTCTGCCCTGTGCTTGGCCCAGAGGTAGCAGAGCACATGGATTAAAAGGGTCACTATCCATGAGATGGGATAGGACCAGTAAACGCACTCCGGTGTGTGATACGCCGGAATCTGAAAGACCGTGGCAACCCACACAAGACGCAGGACGCAGGCTCCCATCAGCGACACCATCATGGGCATCACGGAGTAGCCAATGCCCCGCAAAGCGCCCACCATCGTGTCCATCATGCCGCAGACAAAATAGGTCCCGCAGATAATGCCAAGGCGCACAAAGCCAGCTTCCACCACCGCCGGGTCTCTAGAGTAGATTCCAAGCAAAAGCCGTCCTGCCTGCCACGCGCCCACGCCCAGCACCAATCCCGTGGCCGTTACGCAGCCCAGCCCCGTCAGCAAAATGCGATTGACGCGGTCCATCCGCCCCGCGCCTACGTTCTGGCTGGTAAAAGACAGCGTTGCCTGATAGACAGCGTTCATCGCCACGTATACAAACCCCTCGATATTGCTGGAAGCGGCGCTGCCTGCCATGACAATCTCGCCCAAGGAGTTGACGGAGGACTGGATGACCACGTTGGACAGCGAAAAAATGATGCCCTGCACTCCGGCAGGCAGACCCACCCGCAAAATGCCGAGGAGCTGCTCCTTGTAAAAGCGCAGCGCCCGCAGCTCCAGATGAAAGCTCCCCGTCTCCCGCATCAGGCAGGAAACCACCAGCGCCGCGGAAATACACTGGGACACCACGGTGGCAATGGCCACGCCCGCCACGTCCAGATCGAACACGATGACCAGCAGCAGATTCAGCGCCACGTTCACGATGCCCGCCAGCAGCAGGTAATACAGGGGGCGCCGGGTATCTCCCTTGGAACGCAGAAGACCCGCGCCGAAGTTATAGAGCATCAGGGCGGGCATCCCCAAAAAGTATATCCGCAGATACAGCACCGCCAAATCCAGCACGGCGGGAGGCGTCTGCATCCAGACCAGCACCTGCCGGGCCATGGCGATGCCCGCCACAATCAGCACCACGCCACTGCAAAAGGCAAGAAGCATGGTGGTGTGGATCGCGCGGTGAAGCTCCCGCTCTCGCTTTGCCCCGAAATACCGGGCCGCCAGCACGTTTGCGCCCACGGAGAGCCCGACAAACAAATTTGTCAGTAAGTTGATCAGCGCCGCGTTGGACCCCACCGCGGCCATGGAATTGTCCCCGGAGAACCGTCCCACCACAATCACGTCCGCCGCGTTGAACAGTAACTGAAGCACACCGGAGGCCATCAGCGGCACGGCAAAGCGCAGCATTTTTTTCAGGATCGGTCCGCTGCACATATCAATTTCATAAGCCTTTGACTTCAACATAGGGTTTGCTGTCTCCTTGTTTTCAAGCTTTTGCACGGCGTTCCCGCAAAATTCGCGGCGGCAAAGGCTGCCGCCGCGAGTTGCAGGGGTGCTTTTATCAATCATCAGATTCCATTTGCCAGCGCATCCAGCGTTTTTCTCAAATCCTCAGGGTCATATGGCTTACGCACAAAGCCTCTGGCCCCCAGACGCAGGGCCTTTTCCTCGCTGTCCAGATTATCCGTTTGGGAAAGCACCAGCACCGGAATGCCCCGCAGAGCCGGGTCCTGCGCCTTCTTTTGCAGAAATTCGTACCCGTCCATAATGGGCATGATGATATCCAGCAGTACCACGCCGATGTTTTCCCCGCTGCGCAGGGCATCCAGCCCCGCCTTGCCGTTGGACGCTTCCAGAATGCTGTATTGAGAAGAGAGCATTTTCTCCAGCACCAATTGATTCACCCGGTTGTCTTCCACAATTAAGAGCTTGGGGCAGGTACGGCAACCCAATACCTGCGGCTGCCGGGGCTGCCCGTCCTCCTCTCTGGGGACGACGGAGGGCACCATGCAGCCAAACTCCGCAGGCAGCTTCAGTAAAGAGATATCCCGGAACAGTGCCAAAAACAGCTTGCGGCTGTCCTTGCGCCCCATATAGCAGACACTGACCATCAGGCTTTTAATCCGGTAGGAATCCATATACCGCCGAATCACCAGCTCCTGCCGCTCCCCCGTTTCCGAAGCGGCGTCCATCGCGCCGAGAAACGCGGGACGGTCCCGTTCCTCCAGCCAGTCGGTAATCAACTGCCCGCTGCGGAACAAAAGCTCGGGAGAACTTTCCATCAGTCGGTAATACCCGTCATTCACGCTGAGGATCTCCGCCGCGTCGCCAAACTGCTCAAACATGGCCGCAGCGTCCATTCTTCCCCGCATCATCCTGTCATAGGTCTTCACCGCGTCCCACACAGCCCGGGTATCCGCCGTCTTGTCAAAAATCCGGGGCCGCTCGAGCGCAGAAGCCGACCGGTAGTGCTCCAGCAGGGAGAAAAAATCGTTCTTGGGAACAGGGCGGGAGAAATAATACCCCTGTACCCGGTCGCAGCCGATAGAGCGCAGATAGTCCACATGCGTCTGCGTCTCCGCACCCTCTGCCACCACGCTCATCTCCAGCCACTTGGCCATGCGCACGATGCTGCTGACCACGCAGTTGGTCCGCTCGTCGCTGCCAACGCTGCGGATAAAGCCCATGTCCAGCTTCAAAGACGACACCGTCATATTCATCAGCATATTGAGTGAGGAATAGCCGTTGCCAAAATCGTCAATCAAAACGGCAAAGCCCGCCGCGTTGAGCTGCCGGGTCAACTCCAGCATCTGCCCCGGGTCCTCCATATAGACGCTTTCCGTCACCTCTATCCGAAAGACGGCGGGGTTCACATCGTACTTTTTCGCAAGCCCCGTCAGTTGCCCGCAGATATCCGCGCTGTAAATATCCAGCCGCGACATGTTGGCAGAAATGGTCACATCGGGATAACCCGCCGCCTTCAGCTCCGCCAGATATTGAAATACCCGCTCCCATACATACTGGTCCAGCCGGTTAATAAAGCCGTTTTTTTCAAAAATAGAGATAAATTGATCGGGGGGAATCAGCCCACGCTTGGGGTGGTCCCAGCGCACCAGCGCCTCCGCCGACACCGGCGCGTTGGACGACAGGCTGAAAATCGGCTGGAGATACACCTGAAACTGGCCCTGCTCCAGCGCTTCATACATCCCGGAGGCCACCTCCTGCTCCCACAGCAGGCTTCGGCGCAGCTCCTCGTCATAAAGAGCCACGCTCTTGTCGCTGCGGCCGGAAACGGTTTCCTGCGCAATTTGTGCGCGGTCGCAAAGCTCCGCCACCGGAAGCGTGGGATCATCAATTTCACAAACGCCGCAGCTCAGATGCAGCGCATATTTCAGATGCAACCGCCGCATCAGTTCGGCGCCCAGCCGGTTGAAGCGGGAAAGCTCCAGTTCTTCCGTGCGGCACAGCAGCACAAAGCGATCCCCGCCCACGCGGCCAACATGAATCACGCCCCGCATTGCCGTCAGCTTTGCCGCCAGATTCCGCAAAAGCTGGTCGCCCGCGGCCCGCCCGAAAAGATCGTTGAATACCTTAAAGCGGTCCATGTTTAAGAAGATGATGGACAGTGACCGGGGCCTCTTATCCTGCTCCATCTCCGCCAGCGTGTCCCGTGCTTTTTTTAAAAACGGTTCCCACTGCAACACGCTGGTCAGCGGGTCCAAATCCCGATC
>DKLF01000034.1:0-3248 GCA_002455655.1 Oscillibacter sp. UBA6647
TTGTTCAGTGGACATTAATTATATTCCGATAAGTCAGGAGTACAGCCGTTTGACAAATGGAAAGTTATCAAGTTGCTTGCTATTTCGCCTTTTGGCGCTTCTGCTTTTTTATCGAATGAAACGATGAAGCAGCGCTTCTTCTGATTCTAACTTCATTCCTATATATGTCTCGAATCAAAGCATAGGAGATAAGGTTTTCTATCAATGTACAAACCGGCCTATCAGCTAAAGTAAAGAGCTTATTGTTTTGCAGCGTTCCAAAATAGAATTGGTCTCCACAAATAAGTTGCGGACAATATTGCTCCATCAAGATTCTCAATTCATCTACTTTTCCACTGCCTATGCGCCCAATTCCAATTTTTCCGTGATGGTAAAATGAAAACTTATCTCCGCTCAAAACGACATTGTCATCAATAACAAGCTGAAGCGCATGATGTGCAGATGTGTCTGTATCGATTGCCACATTTAACACCGTTTTGGAAACATTTAAATGGTTATCTGTCGAGTATGTTGATATACCAAATGAAACAATTTGATTTGAACTATTATACTCAATCAAAAAAGATCGATACGGGCCAGAAAAGGACCCCCCTCCAGCATTGCCATATGACAAGAGCCGTACCCCTAAATCTTTTATTAGACGAAAAAAGGAATCATGGCTCTCAGGAAGTTTAATACGTTCATCCAGTAGCGCGTCCAGCAAATTCAGGCTCATAACAGCTAAGACAATTGGTGTGTCATCCCCAATGTCTGAAGAGGGGCCGTTCTTTCTCCCTTGGAGAACCAAACCCTCCAAATCTTTGAAGGGAGTTCTCTCCGGACATTGCTGAATTTCTAAAAGTTCAGATTGCCCGTTTAGCATTTCAATGTATGTTGGAATTTCCTCTATTCTAAGATACTGATTCTCTTTTTCTGAATAGTAATAGCTGAAGGAGTTCATGCCATTTGTGAGCAATAAATAGTCGCAATAAAGCTTGTTCGCATAGCCCACAAGCTGATCCGTTTCCTTTCCGCCAAGAAAGACTTCCGGTGCCTTACACTCAATCACAGCAAGGGGAATAATCCCATTCTGACCTTGTTTATGAATAATAATATCCGCACGATCCTGTGATTTAATTCCATAATGACTGAGTGGTTCCTCACATTTAATCATTTGAATTGGTACATGAAGAGTATTGAGAAGATATAAAACAGTTTCTTGCCGTATCGTTTCTTCTGGAGTAGCATATGTCAGCCGTTTGCGAATGGGATCAAGATAACACAATTTCCCATTCTTTTCATACTGCGGAGGTAATACCTGATTTAAATAGTCTATAGTAGCAACACCTGCTTTCTCTATGAAGAAGAATGATGATTTATTTAACTGCTTTGTCCTATCAGCTTGTATTATACCACCATTTTGCCCAAAATGATAGGTCTACGCACGATTGCCATAAAACGTTTATGCCTCTATTTTTACTACATCTTATAGACTTGTTATATTTTCTGCCTGTATTACCATTTGCGTGTACTTTATCTAGATTTTTAGGCGTGACAAAGACTGGTTGATATTTGCTGTGTAATTTTGAATAGCGCGTGGGGATGTTGCGCTTTGTGGAATGTAGGGAAGATTTTTCCGACATTCAGCTGACTAGTTGAGATCTTTAATTTCTCGTAGCTTAACGGCTTATTTGTGGAATAAAATGCAAGAAAATGCCCAGCCGAAAAAAACGCAGACGTACGATTTTTGATACTCTGTGGGGACTAGTTGATATTGGGGGGGAACAGTTGCTATCGCTCCCAGTAGATAAATGGGCTGATTTTTGCTGGATTTCCAAGACTAGTTGAAATTTGATGAATGCCATTCTCTGTCAAAGGGCTTTTGACGGCCTGTTAAGGTAAGGTACATATTTATTTTTTGAAAATAACTCGTTTTGACCGTCAAAAACGGGATTTCAAAAAACAAACGCGCCGAGGGGGTGTCGGTTGATAACCCCACCCCCTCATTTTTTACGCGGCTACACGATATACAAAACCGGGAAATCCTTTTACACGCAGGTCGCGCTGGTCTTGCCGTCCCGGTCTAATGGGGACGGTGTACCGAGCAATGTTCTCCATCAGCTTGTCGCTGTCCGCCTTGGGCGTTCGGATATACTCCTTACAAAGTGCCACCGCCATTTTGAAATTGACCTTGTAGGCGTAAATGCCCTCTGTCGGTTGCCGAACAACAACTTCGCGACAAACCCTGCTTGCAAAATTGAATGCGGTCAAGCTTGAATAGATTTCCTGCTCCGCAAACGAATCAGATTTGCCGTGTAGATTCACTAGCCCTAGCGTGTACTTGAGGTCGCGGAAACTGGTTTCTATCCCCCAGCGCAGATGATAAAGGGTCTTGATATCCTCCAACGAAAATGATCGCGGTAACGATGTGGCAACGGTTTCAAATTCGCCGCTGTCAATCTGAAAACGGCAGATTCGGAAGCGCATGGGGTAATAGTTTCCAAAATCCCAGCGTCCGCGTCTGGTGGTTGAACCCGGTTTCGACTTTTTGGGGACTTGCAGGAACACATAATTTTGATTTTCCTTGTCCGTTTTCTTTTGTGTAGTGCAGATGGAAAATAAGATGTCGCAATCCAGTTCCAGCATGGGCAGTTTCGCCACCTCGCGCATGGCTGAATGGCTCTGTTTTACACGAATAAGAAAGTCTGTGTTGGGCTTTTCGAGAAGGTGGGCTGTAAGATTATAGCTCTCAAAGCCACGGTCAGCTACAATAAGAGTCTTTCGGTCAAAGGCGTTGCGCTGGAGCATTGTAATCAACGCCCCGATTTCGTTCTTTTTCGATTCTGGTTGGATAACAATATCGGTAAAGGTTCGGCTGAGGATGTCGTACAGCGGCGTTGCATGAAGCTGATTTACGCCCTTGGGGATACCGTCGTTGCATACGAATGACGGGGACGCTGGATTTCTGGGCAAATTGACCGTAGTTCCGTCCACGGATAGAACGCGGTAGCCGTGGAAGGATGCGTTGTCCGTACAATCGGAATTGAAGGAAGTAAAGGCAGCACGAAACACGGCGGGGTTAATCTGGGCGCGGCGCTGACTGACAGCGGACGCAGTGACTTTAATACCGGCAGTGTGCAAAATCTTATCTAAAGAGCCGCCCTCCGCGCCAACTAAAAGGCGTATGATTGTTTCCCGTGTGAGGGAACTCTTGCGAGAAAAGTTTCTGCTTTTTCCGCACTGTGCAACGGCGGTTCTGATTGCGTAAT
>DKLF01000034.1:3543-4428 GCA_002455655.1 Oscillibacter sp. UBA6647
TTCATGTTCGCTACTATATACTCAAACTACTTTGGTTAACTCACTTAATAAAACATTAAAAAAATATAAAAAAACTCTCAAAACTCTCTATACTCACAATTTTTGGCCGTCTCAAATTCTGCATGCGAACACCGTTCACCACGGCGTTAAGATATAGTATACGCAGAGTACGCAAAATGTAAAGCGTACAAAGGCAAGTTCATAAAAAGTTTATAAATTGTCAGATACCTTAACGAATCGGCATAAATACGGCACAGCCGTTAAGGGATAGGAGATGTTCCTTTACCCCTTAACGGCTGTGTTTTGGGCTTGTCTTAATGACATTGGCCTTTAGGCTCCCCTTTTGTAACTTTTTGCGGACGGTTTCCGTCAATATAAAGAGAGCAACCGCTCCAAAGCAACACGACGGAGAAAACAACGAGAAGCCCCTGTGGGGCCAATATAAGGAGGAACTATCCATGAAGAAAAACCTGCTGCTTGCCGCCGCCCTTTGTCTGGCGCTGGCCCTGTCTGCCTGCGGACAGAATCCGCCCGCCGCCGGCTCATCCGGCTCGTCTGCCGCCGTATCCTCGGGGGCTGCGTCGTCCGAAACGCCGGGCGATCCGGCATCCCAGCCGGGCAGGGATGCCCACACCGCTTTGATGATGGAGGTGGAGGGCCAGTCCGAGGAGGTCCCTGCCACGTTGTACGAAGGAGAGGGCTACTCCATTTACATCCCCGACGAGGGCTGGGTAAAGACCTCTGAGGACCTGCCCAAGGGAGCCGTGGATCAGTGGGTCTCCGCGAATAATCCCGAGGTGACGCTGACGGTCTGCGGCAGCGAAACGGACGGACAGTGGGTGGAGAGCCAGAAGGTTGGTGTTCCGGAGTCTGGCGTATACACGG
>DKLF01000034.1:4568-7776 GCA_002455655.1 Oscillibacter sp. UBA6647
CTACATGGCCTATCCTGACGAGGCGGCGGAGGGCTTTGGCGCCCGTCTGCCGGTGATTGCAGAAACCTTCCTGATGGCCGAATAAACGAACAGCCCGGCGGGACGCTATGCGTCCCGCCGGGCTTCTCAGTACAATGAAATTTAAGGCCATCGCCACGAATTGTGAAAAACTGCCTTAAGGCAAAATTCTACCCGCTTACTGCGGGGCGCCATTTAAGGAGTCTTCCTCCTTGAAGGTCATATACCAATACTGGTAACTCCACTCTACACGCTCGTAAAGCTCGTCCAGCCGATTTCCGGAGAGCTTTTCCATAATATTTCTGTGACTCTGCGAAAAATAGGCCACCGCATCGTGCTGCAAAATGGTTTCGATTGTTTTATAGAGAAAGTCCTCGGTAATCTTGACAATGCTGTCATAAAGCGTGATCACCGCCACATTTCCGGTGGCGGCTGCCAGCTCCTGATGAAAGGCAATGTCCTTCTTGGCAATTACTGCGATATCATTTTCCCCCAAGGACAGATATTCTTCCAAATCGTCCTGAATCGCACCGAGACGATCCCATGTCTCCTGTGGCAGCTTTGTATAAAAAAGCTGCTGCAATATTCCGTTATCAAGGAGTTTCCGGAGATCCACAAGCTCGTGATGAGCGCTTTCCTTTTGCAGGATAATTCCATACAGCATCGGGTTTAAAATGTTGGGGGAGAACCCGTCGCAGACATAAGTGCCGTCTGCCCTGCGGACCTCCAGAATGCCGTAGGCCACCAAGGTCCTGACGGCCTCCCGCACGGTGTTGCGGCCCACACCGAAGGATTTCCCCAAATCCGATTCTGTCGGGATTTTCATTCCGGGCTTCAGTTCTCCACTCATAATGGCGCTGGTTAAGCGTGAAACCACCCGGTCTACCACGGATTTCGCCTGGATAGGGGCAAGATACTCGCCGGTCACTTCTCTCATCAGACTCTTCCTCAATTTCAAGGTTTGTTTCTTTGTGCAAGCTACATATTCAAGTACCAATGGCGGAACGCCAGGAGTCATTCCCCGGCCTTCCCCACAGTTACCTGCATTTTGTCCTCATAGTAACGGACAAGCGCCGCTTGATCTTCATTAACGTAACCGTTATCGTTCATCCAATCCATCACTTGCAGCACCACATCGGTCAGAGGCAAGTCTACGCCCATTTTGTGGGCATAGTGCTTGGCGTTCAGGATGTCCTTGCGGTGAACGGCAATACGGGCCCCGGGCTCGAAATCCCGATGAAGGACTTTCGGCACCTTGTTATCGTACAAGGGGCCTCCGGCAAAGCCGCCACGGGTCGCGTCAAAGGTGGTCTGCAAATCGATGCCCGCTTTTGCGGCAAAGGCATACCCCTCTGCAATGGCAACCAGAATCGCGCCGCCCACCATGTTGTTGACCAGCTTTGTCGTGTCGCCGCTGCCGGGGCCCCCGGTGTACACCGGGGTACCCATACAGTCCAGCACGGGCTTTATTTGGTCAAAAGCGGCGCGGTCGCCGCCCACCATGATGGAAAGCGTTCCGTCTTTTGCCATCGTGTTTCCGCCGCTGACGGGGGAATCCAGCAGAAACATCCCCGCGGCCGTTGCCTTCTCCGAGAGCGCCAGAATAATGTCCGGGGCGGCAGAGGACAAATCCACAATCAGACGCCCCGGCTTTCCCAGCCGGATGGTCTCCTCCACAGAATGCTGGATAATGGCATGGGTAGGCAGCATCTGGAGGATTACGTCACAAGTGGTGTAAAGCTCCTCAATATCGGCGGTCACAACGCCGCCCGCCTCACGGTACATTTGCCGCTGCGTCTCGCCGATGTCGTATCCGATTACCTCGAGCTCCATTTTCCGATCCACATTCAGCGCCATATGCAGGCCCATGACCCCAAGACCTAAGAATCCTATTTTTGTCATTATAACACACCTTCCAAAAATATGCAAAGAGTGAACCATGACACACGGTTCACTCCTGCATGATACAGTATTGTTACCGCGCCTTTTCCCGTCAGGCGAGAAAGCCCGGCAGCCACAGCGTGAAGAACGGAATATAGGTAACCATCAAAAGGATGACCAGAGAAATAATGAAGAACGGCAGGCATGATTTAAAGGCGCCGCCCAATGTCACATTGCCGATCTTTGCGCCCACCAGCAGGGATACGCCCACCGGCGGTGTGATGCAGCCGATGTAGATGTTGATGCAGGTCAGAATCCCGAACTGAATCAGGTCGATGCCGAAGGAGTTTACCAGACTCAGCATCAGAGGAACCATCATCACGATGATGCAGTTGCCCTCCATCAGGCATCCGAGAATCAGGAAGATTACATTGATAATCAGCAGCACCATAAACTTGGAAGATACCACAGAGGTCATGGCCTGCATGAAAAGCTGGGGAAGCTGAGAGGAGATCACCACATAGGCCGATGCCTTGGACAGACCCACCAGAATCATGATGGCAGCCACGGAAATCGTTGTCTCGTACAGAGTCTCCATCAGGTTTTTCAGGCTGATGGTGCGATAGATGAAGATGCCCACGATGGCGGCATACAGCGCAGAGATAGCCGCCGCTTCAGAAACGGTGCAGATGCCGCCGAAGATGAGCCCCAGAACGATAATGGGCATGAACAAGGCCCAAATGCTGTCCTTCAGGATGTGCAGTTTTTCCTTGGTGGTGGTTTTGGGCTGCATCGGCAACTTCATTTTATAGCCGTAATACAGCGTATACGCCAAAAAGCACACCATGCAGAGTACAGCAGGCGCGGCAGTGGCCATGAAGAGCTTTTGGATGGAAGTCTCTGTCAGGCTGGCGTATACCACCAGAGAAATGGAAGGAGGAATCATGGGGCCTAGCAGGGAAGAGCAGCTTGCGCAGGCGACGGAATAGTTTTTGTCATATCCCGCCTCCTCCATGGCAGGCACCGTCATGCCGCCCACTGCGGCCACGGTCGCCACGGCCGAACCGGAGATTGCGCCGAATAAGGCCGAGGAAAGCACTGTTACAGAGGCAAGGCTGCCCCGCACCCTGCCAAGAGGCACGTTCGCGGCGGCAATCAGCTTTTGCGTGATGCCCTGCGCCATGATATTGCCTGCCAGAATGAACAGGGGAATGCACAGCAGGGACGCGGAGTTCATGCCAAGGAAGGTTTTCTGGGCGACGGCCTCCAGCGGGAATCCGGCGTGGATCATTGCCACCATGGTGGCAAT
>DKLF01000034.1:7899-10666 GCA_002455655.1 Oscillibacter sp. UBA6647
ATTGCCACCATGGTGGCAATGCCGATGGAGAGATAAATGGGCAAGCCTGCAAAAGCCAGAACCAGCAGCAGGACGAAAATAATAACACCGGCATTCATCGTTAAACGCCCTCCCTTTTGGAATCAGAAGGAGATTTGCCAAGAAATTTGAGAAAATTCGTGGCGGCAACCTCCACTGAAAACAGAATTGTCAGAACAGCGCCAATGGGGAAGGAGTAATAAATGTCCTTTATTTTCAGCGGCAGCGTGGTGGATGCGCTGGTGGCGTGCTGAATCAAGCTGAGGCCATAATAACAAAAAACGAGCATGAAAACAATTGCAGCCACAGAGCTGATGGCAGAAACCAGATACCGAATTTTTTTCGACATAAAGGCGAGAAGAAAATCCACCTGAAGGTGGCTGTCACGCCGGACAGCAATGGGAATCCCCAGAAAAATGCTGTAAATGCTGAGATAAAGGGCCAGTTCTTCACACCAGGGCTGTGCATTTTGAAAGATATATCGCATCATGCACTGATAGACCATAATGAGAGTAATCGCCGCCAGCAGGATAATTTCCAGCACTTTGATTACCCTTTGGACGCCGTCCAGAAAACGGGTGTAGTATGTCAACACAGACTTGTTCAACTCCTCTGTCAGCTTTTTTCGGAGTGGGGCTTTCACCACTGCAAAAGCCCCACTCTGTTAGGGGCACCTGTGTTTAGGCGGGATCGGCGGCTTTGATCGCGTCCGCGTAGGAGACCAAATCGGGATACTTTGCCTCCAGGAAGCCGTCCAAAGCCTGCTGCCAGAGAGACACGTCGGTATCGATGAACTCGCAGCCGGCGGCCTCCACCTCGGGCCGGACGCTCTCGGTGGCGTCCATCACCAGATCGGTGCAATACTTACCTGCTTCCACGGAAGCCTCCTGAATAATGGTCTGATACTCGGCGGGAAGAGATGCGAAATAGTTTTTGTCCATGATAAAGGAAACGGTGTTGTAAACGTGGTTGGTTTCGATGATATAATCGCAGCTTTCATCCCAGCTCAGGCTGGCGATGTTGGTCAGGCCGTTTTCCGCGCCATTGACCGTGCCCTGCTGAATTGCGGTGAAGACTTCGCTGCCGCCCAGAGGAGTGGGGGTAGCGCCCAGCCACTGCCAGGTGTCGAGGTAAATGGGAATCGTGGGGACGCGCAGCTTAAAGCCCGCCACGTCGGCAGGGGTCTCGATGCGCTTGTTGCTGCACATCACGCGCACACCCTGCAAGCCGGCGCCCGTCAGGGTCATGCCGCAGTCCTCGCCCAGCTTCGTCAGAATGTCCTGTCCGATTTCTCCTTCCCACACCGCTTTCCAGTGGTCGACGCCGGAGTACAGATAGGGTGCGGCTTCCACATTGGCGAGGGAGGACATCGACGCCAGATTGCCGATGGATTCATAAACGATGTTGCAGATACCAAGGCTCAGGCCCTCGAGGCAGTCTGCGGTGTTGCCCAGAGAAGAGCTGGGATACAACTCCACAGTGATGGTGCCGCCGGTCTTTTCGTTGACGGTCTTTGCAAATACTTCGGCAGACTTGTACACGGGGTCGGTTTCACCGAGACTCAGGTGCATTTTCATGGTGTAGCTCTGTCCGGCGGCAGCGGCGCTGCCGGAGCCATTGCCGGAACCGGAGTTACCTCCACAGCTGGCCAGCAGGGAGGCGCACATTGCCGCGCACAGCAAAGCGGCTAAAATTTTCTTTTTCATGTTTCTCCCTCTCTTTACGTATATAGCATTCGGTGTTTCTGGAAATCGCTTTAGTATATCATTGATCTGTCTCGGGAAACAACACCGGAACGGCCTTGACGGGATCCAGCCTTCGAGACATACGAATACCGGACAATTCGGCAATTGCCAACTCCACCGTTACAAGAACCCGGTTACCCTCTTTGAGATGCCCTCCGTATTCGTTGCCCTCGTCATCGGCAAAGCTAGCATGAATGTGGGGTGCGGCCTTCCCATCGGCTTCGCCGCAGACAATCCCGTTCAGGCCCACCAGTTCGATGGGGGTGGGACGGCTGATGGGGGTTACATAGCCGTAAAGTCCCGGCTTGCCCGGCATCTCCTGCGGGTCGAAAAAGGTGCAGCCGTCCAGACTGCCGATTCCGGAAAGAATGACCCCGTTGAGAATATGGTGCTTGTCACAGTACTGTTGAATGGACAGCAGGACGTCTTCATTCGGCTCAATGCGCAGCACATGCACTTTTTTGATGGTTCCCTCTGCATATTTCATACTTCCAGCTGCTCCTTCCCGGGATAAAGTATCATTTTTCCGGGGACGCCGCTTTGAATCGCGTCCAGTGCCTTGTCAAACTCCTTCAGCGCAAAACGCCGTCCGATGACCTTATCCAGCTTGTAGTAGGGGCCTTTCATCACGGTTTCAAAGTCGGCCCAGGTATCCCAGATTTTTCTGCCGGAAACACCGGTCATCTCCACCTCCCGGTAGATCAGGCCGTTGGTGAGATCCAGCGTGACATTTTTGGTGGGAAGACCCACGCACACCAGCCTGCCCGCCGCGCGGACACACCGCAGGCTGGCGCTGATGGCAGGTTCCGCGCCGGTAATGTCGATGGCGGCATCTACCCCGATGCCGTCGGTCAGCTTGTGAATTTCATCAGCCAGATTACACTTGCCGCTGTTCAAAACCACGTCGGCCCCCATCTCCCGGGCTGTTTCCAAGCGCTCGTCCACCAAATCGCAGGCAATGACCAGCTTTGCGCCAAAGGTTTTGCTGGCGCTGATTGCCGTCA
>DKLF01000034.1:10899-12004 GCA_002455655.1 Oscillibacter sp. UBA6647
TGCTGGCGCTGATTGCCGTCAGCCCAATGGGGCCGCAGCCGCTGACAAGCACGGTTTTGCCCGCCACCTCGGCGCTTTCAACGCCATGCACACCTGCGCCCATCGGCTCGAACGAACAGGCAGTCTCATAGGAGATGTCGTCGTCCAGCAGGAAGGTGCTGTCTGCCCGAATCTTGGCATATTCGGCAAACGCGCCGTTTTCCGTCACGCCGAACAACTTGACATCCTTGCAGATATGGGGCAGTCCGTTTTTGCAAAACCAGCAGCGGTTGCAGGGAATGTGAGTTTCGCAGGAAACCCGGTCGCCCACTTTGCGGTCGTGGACATTCTTGCCCACCTCGACAATGTCGCCCGCCATCTCATGGCCGGGAATCAGCGGAGGCTTAATCCGCGCCTGAGACCATTTGTCCCAATCCATAATGTGCAAATCGGTACCGCACACAGCGGTGCAGTGAATCTTAATCAGCACCTCATCGTCGTCAATCTGGGGAATGGGCAGGTCGGTATGATAAACAAACTTTCCCGGCGCCGCACTCTCCTTGACAAGGCCGCACATCGTTCCCTTCAAAGTGCGCTCCTCCTTAGTTCAGATACGATTTCACCTGCGAAATCACCGTTTTGGTGGAAACTCCGTAGGTATCCTGCAAGGTTTCAAGCGTGCCTGCCGCCAGATACCGGTCGGGCAGGGCAATCTTCTTCAAAACGGCGGACACCTGTTCGTCCACCAGCAGATTGGCGACCAGACTGCCCAAGCCGCCCACAATGCTGTGGTTTTCGGCGGTAACCACCAGACGGCCGGATTTCTTTACCTCCGCCAGAATGGTCTCCCTATCAAAGGGCTTGATGGTGGGAACATGAAGAACTGCCGCGTGAATATTGTCTTTTTCCAGAGCCTCCGCCGCGTCCAGACAGCGCATGGTCATCTCGCCGCAGGAAATCATCAAAACATCCGCGCCGTCCCGCAGCAGCTTGGCCTTGCCGATTTCAAACTGATAATCATACTTGTCCAGCACGACAGGCACACGGTTTCCCCGAAGAAGTCGCATATACACAGGGCCGTTGAAAGCGGCAACCGCTTTGGTGGCCTGCTGCATTTCCAGCGCGT
>DKLF01000034.1:12142-12957 GCA_002455655.1 Oscillibacter sp. UBA6647
CCTGCTGCATTTCCAGCGCGTCGCAGGGGTCGATGATGGTCAGATTGGGCATGGAGCCAAGGATTGCCAGGTCGTCCGTGGCCTGATGGCTGGGACCGTAGCCGGACTGAAGACCGGGCAGGCCGCCGATAATCTTTACATTGGTGTTGTGCTCGCAAATTGCCTGAGAAATAAAGTCATAACATCTTCTGGCGATAAACGTGGCGTATGTAGTGGCAAAGGGGATAAACCCCTCCTTAGCCAAGCCTCCGGCAGCACACATCAGAAGCTGCTCGGACATGCCGACGCTATAGAACCGCTGGGGAAAGGCGTCCCGGAACACATGGATGTCCGTATACTTGGCGAGGTCCGCGCTCAGGCCGATGATTCTGTCATTTTCCTTTGCCAGCTCAATCAAAGCATTGCCAAAGGGCTCTGCCATGGTCGGATGATTTGTTGCGACGTTGGAGTCGCTGATCACACTTTTGATACCGTTGCTCATTAGTCCTTACCCCTTTCCAATTCGCTGAATGCCCGTTCCCAGCCCTCTGCGTCCAGACTGATGAAATGGCTCTTCTGATTGCCGATCAGGAAGGGAACTCCCGTGCCGGGAACGGTATCGCAGAGAATGATGTGGGGCTTCTTTTCAGTGGAATTTCTGGCCTTATCCACAGCTTCCATCACCTGTGTAATGCTGTTGCCGTTAATCCGCTGCACATCAAACTTGAACGCGCTGAATTTTTCATGCAGAGGCTCGGTATCCAGCACCGCGCTGGTAAAGCCGTCCGCCTGAATCCCGTTGATGTCCACAATGCCGATGATATTGTCAAGCTGAT
>DKLF01000034.1:13224-14118 GCA_002455655.1 Oscillibacter sp. UBA6647
CTGCTTCCCAAGTGGGGCCCTCGGTCATCTCGCCGTCGCCCATCATCACGTAGACCTTTGCATCAGATTTCTTTAATTTCAGGCCCATCGCCATACCCACGGCAATGGGCAGTCCAAGGCCAATGGAGCCGCCGGAAATTTCAATGCCGGGCGTATAGGCAGGCATGCAGGACATGGGAAGACGGCTGTTGTCAAGACCGTAAGTATCTAGCCAGTCCTTGGGGAAAAAGCCCTCTTCTGCCATTGCGGCGTATACGGCAATGGCATTGTGCCCGGCTGAGAGGAGAAATCTGTCCCGGCCTTCCCACTTCGGATCGTCGGCGTGGAACCGCATGGCGTGGGAATACAGCACCGTCAAAAAGTCCGCGGCCCCCAGTGATTGAGAAATAAAACCGCGCTTGTCCACATGCGCCATTCTCAGGACGTTTTTACGAACTTCATACGCTTTATCGATGAGTTCTTCTTTATTCATGATAGCTCCCTTCCTCTTCTTAAACTTCGATTCATCCAACGTAGGATGTTTATACGTTATACTATCACTGGGTCGAAAAAGCGTCAAGAATGAATATCCATGAAAAGCAAGGCCTGTTTTTGTAACATTCAATAAAACTTTCCGAAAAAAGACGTAAGAGCAACGTAGCGTCATGTTTCTGGAAAGCTGCATTAAAAAATCAGCAGACAGCGAGAAATCGCTGTCTGCCGATCAATGTTACGTATTTCATGTGTTTTGTATGTGTTCTTATAGAAGCGTGACTGAAAGTGTTCTCTTTTTGAGGACTTTTGATGCCCACAGCAGAGTATCCTGTCTCGCTGTGCGCGCTCAGCCGTATCTGCGCTTTTTGTACATGGCCATGGAGAGAGGAATCGAAATTGCCGTCAGCGCGGCGGACAACA
>DKLF01000034.1:14245-17220 GCA_002455655.1 Oscillibacter sp. UBA6647
CCGTCAGCGCGGCGGACAACAGGGGGATGCCGAGCTGAACAAAGCCAAGCAACCTCGTTGGAATCTCTCCGCTCTCGCTGGAATCAACCAGTCCGGCCACCAGACCCGCGCCGCCCACGGCCACGATTACCATCAGAAGAATGAAAAACATTCTTCCTTTTTCCACACCGAAACGGAACATAAGGGGCATCGTTATGGCCATCATCAAAAAGCCCATGCACATGTAAGGCAGCAGCGAGGACGGGGAAAAGTCCGTTGTGATAAACAGCCCCAGCAGGAAATTGCTCAGGGCGCTCAAAATGGTGGCGCAGCCAACTGCCAGCCAGCCCAGCACATATTTGCTCATAACCATGTCACTGGCGCTATAAGGCATCATGGCGGCCAAATCGTCCCATTTGCTTCGTTCGTCATAGGCCATGGCGGTATAGGGCAGCATGCCGCAGTAGACAATTGCAAAGACGGTCATGTTCCCTTGAGGAATCGCCGCAAAAATTGCAATCATCAGAAGAAACATCTTCATTTGTCGCAGCAGCACAAAAATATCCTTTTTTAAAAGCGCCTTCATCCCTGTTTTTCCCCCTTCACCAGAAACAAAATGATATCCTCAAGACTGGGCCGCTCCACCGGCAGCGAGGCGGGAACCAAACTCCGTTTTATCAGCGCCCGCACGCCATAAGGCGATTCTTCTGTGCCCAGCACCGCTCCTTGGGGCAGTTCGGAAAGGCACGCTTTGTTGCAGGAAACAATGCCGTATTCATCCCGCAACGCGTCCTTTTCCATAGAGAGCCGCAGACGGCCCCTGTGGAGAAACGCAATGTAATCGCACAGCTTTTCAAGATCGCTGACGATGTGGGAGGAGATAAGAATGGAGCGGGTTTCATCTCGGGTAAACTCGGAAAAAATCTCCAAAATCTCGTCCCGGACAATGGGATCCAGCCCACTGGTGGCCTCGTCCAAAATCAGAAGCTTTGGGCTGTGGCTCAGAGCCACGGCGATGCCAAGCTTCATGGTCATGCCCCGGGAATAGTCCTTAAATGCCTTTTTTAGCGGCAGGCCAAAGCGCTTTAAAAACTCGTCGTAAGCCGCAGTGTCCCAGCGCTGATAGGTGTCCGCCATAATCAGGCCCACCTGTCGGGCATTCAGTGTTTCGGGAAAATGAGACTCGTCCAGCACGATGCCCACGTCCTCCTTCACCCGCTGAAATTCCGGGCTGCGGTTATCCACGCCCAGCACGCGGATTTCGCCGCTGTCGGGCCGCAGTGCGTCCATAATCAGGCGAATGGCGGTGGTCTTTCCCGCTCCGTTTTCTCCCACCAGCCCGCA
Source organism: Oscillibacter sp. UBA6647 (assembly GCA_002455655.1). Lineage (GTDB taxonomy): Bacteria > Bacillota > Clostridia > Oscillospirales > Oscillospiraceae > Oscillibacter. The sequence continues at coordinate 15,569 of DKLF01000034.1, forward strand.
GATAGACCCCTGAGGCAGCACAAGGCTCAAATCCTGTATGACAAAGTCGCCCAAGCGCTTGCTCACATTCTTTATTTCAATTGCATCCATGGTTCATTCCCCCTCTAAAATAATCCGCAGCATTGCAACAAGCTCTCCGTCCGTGACACGGCAGCTTCCGGCAAGGTCGGCGGCGGCCTGCAAATGGCCCTCGATTTCCCGCAGGCGGTTCTCCCGGATCAGCTCCGTGTTCTGCTCCGCCACAAAGCAGCCCTTGCCTGCCACCGTGTAGACAAAGCCCTCCGCTTCCAGCTCGTCATAGGCCCGCTTGGTGGTGATGACGGAGATGCGCAGGTCCTTTGCCAGCGCCCGGATGGAGGGTAGCGCCGCCCCCTGCTCCAGCGACCCCGCCACAATCTGATCCCGAATCTGGGCGGCAATCTGCTCGTAGATGGGTGCGCTGGAGGAATTGCTCAATAAAATTTCCAAGCTGTAATCACCTCACATACTGTTCATGTACAGTATATACAGTTGAAGAAAAATGTCAAGGGGGAAATTTCGGAATGATTAAGCAATTTTTGCCGCACCGGGGAATCGGAGGGGAAAACACTGTAAAACCGGCGGAAACTATGGTACAATGTCCGCGTTGCAGGCGGGTGCCTGCTTGAACTGCAAATATCCCGGCGGCGCTTTGCGCCTCCGGCAGGACCGGAATGGGATATATGGGATATAAAGGGGGCGAGGGCGTGGAGACAGAGATGGGACAGAGCGCGCTGACGCTCTGGTGGAAGCCCGCGCCCGATGGGGCGGAGGTGACGGCCGTGACCTCCGGGGAACAGCACGTTTTCCTGCCGGAGCGGGTCCGGGGCCTTCCGGTGACGGCATTGGGCCACCATGCTTTTTCTCCCAACCGCCCCACGCCGGAGGGGGAACCTTTGCGCATTGTCTGCGGAGGGGGAGCGCCGGGGGACAAACCACGGGGCATCGAAGCCGTGACCCTGCCGCCCACGCTGCGGCGGGTGGGAGATTACGCGTTTTACAACTGCTCTGCCCTGAAAGAGCTGCACCTTGCCGAGCCGGTGAACGATTGGGGCAGCGGCGTGTTTATGAACTGCGGCCATCTGCGCCGGTTTTTTATCCGGGCGCAGGACGGCAGGGTGGAGAGCCTTGCTTATTTTGCAGGCGAGCTGGCCACGGAACTGGATGTAAGCGTGGACTATCCCGACGGGGGGACGGTGCGGCTGATTTTTCCGGAGTACCGGGAGGTATTGGAGGAAAACGCCCCGGCCCACCACTTTGATTTTCACCTCTACGGCTCGGGCTATCCCTATCGCCATGTGTTCCGGGACCGGGCGCTGTCTCTTCAGGAGTATGACCGGCTGTTCCCCGGCCTTTTGGAAAAGGAGCACGACCCAAGCTGCGCCCTGCGCCTTGCATGGCACCGGCTGCGCGCGCCCCGGGAGCTGACGGAACAATCAGGCCAGCGCTACCTGACGTATTTGAAAAGCAGGGCGGAAGCGGTGCTGGCGTGGCTTCTTGAAGGACGGGACAGCCGGGGCCTTGCATGGTTTTTGCCTCTGAGCGGCGCAGACGCGGATGCGCTGCGCACGGCGGCGGAGACGGCTCGGCGGCTGGGGCTTACGGAGTCGCTGGCGCTGCTGCTGGAGCGGCTG
>DKLF01000034.1:17373-18116 GCA_002455655.1 Oscillibacter sp. UBA6647
CGCTGCTGCTGGAGCGGCTGCGGGAAGGCGGCTCGGAAGGGCTTCATAAATCATTTGACTTGTAAGGGGGGCGGCGCTGTGGCGGAGAAAAAAACCCGGGAGGAAATCGGGCTTGAAATTCTGCGGGCGGCCCAGAGCGAGCTGTATCTGAATTTCCCTTATCTGGACGCGGCGCTGAGCGGTCTTGCGTTCCTTCCGGCAAACGGGATGACGCTGGCCATTGCCACCGACGGGGAAATACTGTATTACGATGCGGACTACCTCTCCGAGCGCTTTTTGCGGGGCGCGGAGAGTATCAACCGGGCGTACCTCCACACGATTCTACATTGCCTGCTGCGCCATCTTGCCAAAAAACAGGACCGGGAACCGGAGCTGTGGGACTTGAGCTGCGATGTCGCTGTGGAGAGTATTTTGGACGGGCTGGCCAGCCCCTGCCTTGGAATTGCCCCCGCACCCATGCGCCGCAGTCTGTACGGAAGCCTGCGGGAGCATATGAAGGTGCTCACCGCCGAGGGGATTTACCGGGAACTATTGCGCCGGGACCTGCCGGAATACGAGCGTGCGCGGCTCCAGCGGGAATTTTTTGCCGACGACCACGGGCTTTGGGACCCGCAGGGGAAGAAGGATCAGGAGCGCAATGAGCGTCAGGACCAGAAGTGGAGTGCCGCGTCGGAGCGGGCGCAGACGGGGATGGAAACGGTGCTGGCGGGCAGGGCCGTGGGCGGTGAGGCGGTGTACGAGCA
>DKLF01000034.1:18299-20519 GCA_002455655.1 Oscillibacter sp. UBA6647
GTGAAGGTGGCAAACCGCCCGGGTGTTGACTACCGGGCGTTTCTCAAACGGTTTGCCGTCCCCCGGGAGGTGCAGGGCGTGGACGCGGACGGCTTTGATTACGGCTTTTATGCCTATGGATTACGACTTTACGGCAATCTCCCTCTGGTGGAGCCGCCGGAGACGCGGGAGGAAAAGCGCATCGAGGATTTCGTCATCGCCATCGATACCTCCATGTCCACCTCGGGAGAGCTGGTGCGGCAATTTCTCTCCGCCACCTATTCGATTCTCAAGAGTACGGAAACCTTTTCCACTCGGGTGAACATCCGGGTGATCCAGTGCGACGACCGGGTGCGAGATGATACGGCCCTCCATGATTTAAAGGATCTAAAAGCCTATATGGAGGATTTTCACCTCATCGGCGGCAGCGCCACGGACTTTCGCCCGGTGTTTTCTTATGTGGAAGAGCTGCGCACCGCCGGGGAACTGGCGGGCCTGCGGGGCCTGATTTACTTTACCGACGGGATGGGGCGATATCCCGAAAAGCGCCCGCCCTATGAAGCTGCGCTTGTGATGCCGGAGGAACCGGCGCTGGCCGTGAATGTGCCGCCATGGGCCATCCGGCTGACGCTGACGGAGCAGGAGCTGGAAACCGCCGCGTATCAGGCGGGAGAACCGGCGCATACGGAGAAACCCGGCGAAGCGGACGGACGGGACGAGGATGACCTTCTGGAATTGCCGGAGCTGTAAGGAGACAAACGGATGAATATCAAACAGGCAAAAGAAGAGCTTACAAATACCCTGCGGGCGTACCTTGCCAAGGACGAACTGGGGAACTATCTGATTCCCGCCAACCGCCAGCGGCCCGTGCTGCTGATGGGCCCTCCGGGCATTGGTAAGACTCAGATTATGGAACAAATTGCGGCGGAGACGGGGGTGGGACTTGTGTCCTACACCATTACCCACCATACCCGGCAGAGCGCCGTGGGTCTGCCGTTTATTGAAAAACGGACTTACGGCGGGCGGGAGTTCTCTGTCACGGAGTACACCATGAGCGAAATTCTTGCTTCGGTCTACGACCTGATGGAGCAAACCGGCCTGCGGGAGGGGATTTTGTTTCTGGACGAAATCAACTGCGTCAGCGAGACGCTGGCCCCCATGATGCTTCAATTTTTGCAGAACAAGACCTTCGGCAACCAGAAGCTGCCGGAGGGCTGGCTGATTGCGGCGGCGGGAAATCCCCCAGAGTATAACCGCTCCGTCCGGGATTTCGACGTGGTGACGCTGGACCGGGTGAAGCGCATGGACATTGCCGAGGATTTCGCCGTTTGGAAGGAGTACGCCCGCCGCAAGGGGCTTCACGGGGCGGTGGTGTCGTATCTGGACAGTAAGCGTGAGCATTTTTACCGCATCGAAACCACGGTGGACGGTGTGCAGTTTGCCACGGCCCGGGGCTGGGAGGACTTGAGCGAACTGCTCTATGCCTATGAGACGCTGGGCCTGCGGGCCGGGGCCGAAGTGGTGGGGCAGTATATCCAGCTCCCCCGCATCGCCCGGGATTTTGCCGGGTATCTGGAGCTTTACGCCAAGTATCAGCGCACCTGGCGGATGGATGAGATTTTGGAGGGAAAGTGGGCCGCCGTATCCGTTTCCGAGCTGCGCTCCGCTCCCTTTGACGAAAAGCTGTCGGTGCTGGGGTTGCTGCTGGGCCGTCTTGGCGGCGAGGCGAACCGCGTCCGCATGCAGGACGCGCTGACGGAGCTGCTCCATGCCGACCTCATCGAATTCAAGGCCCGTCTCGCGGCGGATATCGGGGCGGCGGAGGCCCTGCTGGCGCTGGAGGATGCTCGCCGGGAGGCTATGCGCCGTGCCGCCGCCGCGGGGCAGACGGATAGGGAACGCCGCGGCTTGGAGCAGCGGGAACTGGATGCCTTAGTCCGCTATCGGCAGAATCTGGCGGACGAAGCCGTGAGCGACGAACTGGCCATGGACGCAGTACGGGAATGGTTTGGGGCGGAAGTGAAGGCCCGGGCCGCCGCTGCAGAAGATACAGGCCGCCGCTTTGACAATGTGTTCCGCTTTTTGGAGGAAGCCTTCGGCGACGCGCAGGAGCTGGTGGTTTTCGTGACGGAGATCACCGCCGGGTACGACACCTCCTGGTTTGTGGAGCATTTTGGCTGTGAGGCATACTATCGTCACAATAAGGAGCTGCTGCTTGACGACCGCCGCGCCCGGCTTCGC
>DKLF01000107.1 GCA_002455655.1 Oscillibacter sp. UBA6647
CCATCTCCCAGCGGGGATGGCGGAAGTTGACGGCCTGAAGTTCTCCGGCTCCCAGCCGTCGGGCTATACCTTTCGGAAGGTCCGGGACGGGCGCATCGATACGGCGGCTGTCCAGCCACTCCACGCCGTCGGCTTTGGCGGTGAGCTGGCGAGGGTCCGTGACAAGAAAACCGGTCCGGCGGTTCTCCGGCGAGCGGTTGATGAGAAACGTCACGTCCTCCCCCTCACGGGGCTCGCCGCAGGCGAGGAGGGCCAGACTTTCCAAAGCTGCATATTTTTTGCCCTGATAGGTATAGTAGTAAACCATTCGTTATCCATCCTCCCCATAGGTAAGCTGCGTCACGGGCGTGTCGTCCGCCCGGAGATACAGCTTGCCGTCTTCGGAATAAAAGGTCTGGTTGTTTTCATCGCAGTCCACCCAATAAGTCACACGCCAGATGGCGCCGTCTGCTTCCTGCTCCCGATAGAGCAGGGAAGCGGCAGGCAGCGGAATTTCGGAAACATACCGCCCCACGCTGAGATGCACGGTCAAATCCCGCACAGGCGCGTCTGGATATCGCTCCCGCGCCGATTCCAGATCATCGGAATCAGAGTAGATTGTCTGCCCTGCCCGACTGCCCACCGGCAGCATGGGACCGAACGCGCAGGGAACATCTCTGCTAAAAAAGCCGCCCAGCTTTGTGATGCGGAAGGTTCTGGAGGAGTTATAGAATTCTACGGTGTCGGGAATGACTACCGTAATTTTCTCCGTCTCTCCGTCCCAGTCAAAGCCGGAGGAAAACGCGCGGTTGTTTACAAAGTTCGGAAGATATTGAAGATCCTCCACGTGCTGTGCGTTCTTAAGCCGGTAATTTAAGCTGTTATCCCGGAAGTTAAAAAAGCCCCAGATTCCGATAGCGGCCATCACCGCCATCCAAAGAGCTGCCGCTGTCTGCTTCCTCGTCATTGCCGGGGCCCCCTCTCCATCTCCTCCATCCGCAGCAGCAGCCGCAGATCGGTTTCAAGGCACTGGGAGGCGGAGAGGTTCATGTCGTAGTGCAAGCACCGGCCCTTGTCCGGAGCAAGAGGCAGAATCACGGCCTCGTTGAGCCGGGAAAGGGTCAGGTTCCGGGCATAGGTGCGGCGGTATTCGCCCTCCAGCGTCAGCAGGATATCCCGCGCGTTTTCAAGGCAGGCGCGGGAAAAGTTAAACACTGCCGCCTGCGCGCAGCCCCGGTAAAACCGGGGATAGACATAGGGGAGGATCATATTGATGGACGGAGTGAGCTGGGGCTGGTCTTCGCCGCTTTGGGCCACGGTGTCCCCCCCAATGAAGGGGTACATGGTGGATTCAACAAACCACGAGCGCATGTTGGGCACGAAATACACACAGTCGATATTCCGCCCCTTGGACAGAATCAAATCCCGGCCCCGGCCCGACAAAAGGCCCACCAGCACCCGGTCGATCTCCAGATTTTCCGCCCGAAACAAGGGGTCCAGTGCGTTGATGCGGTTGCCGGTGTGAAGCAGGTCGTCCACCAGAATCACAGGGCGGTGAAACGCCTTGACGGTGCGGATCTGGCTCTCCAGCGGCGCGTACCGGGGGAAGGGGGCAATGGTGAAGGAGCTTAAATCCTGGGCAAACACCTTGTCGGTGTGGATGGTTTTGGTGACGGTGTTGGGGATGGCGTTGCCCCGGAGAATTTTTCCGAAGGGGACACACATGCTTTCACCCAGCACCCGGGGGTGGGAGGGCGCCGAGGGAACACCGTTCAGTTCCACAATGCGGCCCACCAGCCGGTGGTAGATGACCTCCGCATTCAAAGACAGCACCAGCACGCCGGGATACAAATTGCAGATGGCCCGCTGGAAATTCTCGTGGGCCTTCCGCACGGCGGAAAGCACCTGCGGGTTGGAGGCAAACGGCTCTTTCAGGGTGGTGGGAATGTTTTGAATCAGCACAGAGGGGGAGCGCATGTCCGTCAGCAGCAGCGGCCCCGCGTCGCTCTGGGGTGCCAAGACAAAGCCCTGCCGCTGCAAAAGATCCAGCGTCACGGGGTCGATTTTTCCCGAGGCGGGCCGCCACACGGCGTATCCGCAGTCGGACACCATGGCCCGGCTCAGCGCTTCCGTCAGCAGCAATTGGCCCACGTCATAGGCCGCTCCGCAGGACTTTGCGATATACAGCCCTGTCAAAAGGGCGATGCGTCCGGCCGTCCGTTTGCGCACGTAGTCGGCAAGGCCCGCGTCTCCCAGCGCGTCGTACAATGTGGCGGTGTTCACCGTCCGCAGGGTCAAAAAGCCCAGCACGCGGGGCCGTGGCCCCTGCAAGCGGAGAATCATGAGGGAATCGCCCTGCTCGGGATGGGTGAATAGGTGCGTTTCGTCCCCCACGGCGGCGTACAGCTCCTCAAGCAAGTCCCGGTCGGGCCGTTCCGCGAAGGAGAAGTCCAAATCGCTGGCCCGCAGAACGTGCTTATACTGCGGCTCCCGGAGATACAAACTGTTGCGGTAGATATAATCCTGCACCGTTGGGTCCACCAGATTGGAGATGTCCCGGCCAAGGTCGATGTTTTCCCGGATACGGGTGGAACTGATGTCCTCCAGTTGTGTGGGCAGCTCCAATTGGAGTACCTTGCCCTGAATGCAGCTCAAATCCGGATCGATTTCAATTCCCTCCGCATCGCTGGAGCGGCGAAAAACAATGTGGTTAAGATGCTGTACGGACCCTTCCACGGGGGCCGCCCGATAGGAGGAGGCGTTGGCCACCACGTCGGACCCCACGGCCAGATACAGCTCCCGGCCGGAAAATACCTCCCGCAGGCGGTTCAGGCTCTGAGGATCGGCCAGATTGACGGGGATGTCGTGGGGAAAGAGATACACGCCAAACTGATCCGCCACGGACATGGACACAATCTGCCGCCGGACCAAGGAGGGCTGCGCTTTTTTGGACCACGAAAATTCGTCGATGGCAAGGTAGACCTCGAAGCCCAAATCCCGGATGGCCTGCACAATTCCCTTATGGGACAGGGAAAAGGGGTCGAAGGTGCCGGGGAAAAACGCCGCCGCGGGCGGGGGGGAAAAGCGGAAGGGGCCGTCGTCCAGCTCGTGGGCCAGAATGAAGCGGTAAATGTGGGAGAGGGTGGCGGCGGCGTAAAAAAACGTCAACTCCCGCTCCTGAATTTCGTTCATCAGGAAGAGAATTTTTTTGGACATCAGGACAAACAAGGATTCCTTGTCTTCATAGTCCAAGGCGTCGGAGGCAAACAGACCGTCTCCCAGAATATGAAGGGTGGTCTGGCGGACGGATTCCCGGCAGGAGGCAAGGCCCCGCAGCAATAAACCTGCCAGCCGGTCCCGCCGGGCGGAGACGGCGTATTCATCCTCGTTGAAGCGCTGCTGATATACCGCGTAGTATTCCAGCATGGAGCCGACGGTTCGCAGCGCCGCCGACACCACCCCCGCCAAGGGCGTGGAGAGCAGAAATTCCATTTGGCCCACCAGCTCGTCCAGCTCTCCCGGCGGAAGCCAGAGAGAAAAACGACCCAGATATTCGGGGATGTATTTCGAACTGTCCGCATCCCCGGTTTCCAGAGATTTTGAAAGCTCCACGGCAATTTCATTTCGCCTCGCAGGCGTCAGCACCGGAGCAAGACTTAAAAGGGAGGCGCCCGCCGCCTGCCGGACCACCATGTTTTCGCTGACCTTCATCAGGTTTGAAAAGTGAGTGGCGATGTGGAGCACGTTTTGGTGGTTGCCCAGCTCCACCTGCTCCAGCAGATATTCCACGCCCACGGCCTTCAGAATCCATGGGGTGGCGGTTTTCAGGTTATCCAGAAATACGCCGCTGACGGCGCTCTGCCGGCTCAAAAAGCCGTCCTGCTCCGCCGTATCCAGCCCCAGTCGGCGGCCCAGCTGGCTTTGCAAAAACAGAAGGGGGGTGCTTACGCCGCAATCCGTCTCCGCCACGGCGGCACGGATGCGCGTCCGTGCTTCCGCACTCTCCGGCAGGGCCTCCAGCAGGTGGCGCAAAAGGCGCATGGCGGCGGCCTTTTGCTTTTCTGCGCCGTTTTCCAGCCAGTACAGGGCAAAGTCGGCAAAAGTCCGCAGCTCGTCTCCTCCGCACTGGGACAGAGGAAAGCTCACCACCGTGTCCATCAGGGCGAAGGCGGCCCCCTCCTCCACGGCGCGGGGGTCCGCGTAGTGGCGGAACAGCTCGGTGGCAAAGACGCACCGGTCCGCCCCGTCGGCGTGGGACAGAAGGGAATCCACTGTCAGCTTGGCGGCGTAACGGATTTTGCTGATCTGGGCGGGGGTCAGCCGGTGGTCGGGGTAAATCAGGCGGGAGAGGTATTCCTTCCAAAGGACAAGGGGTCGCCCGGCCGCCGGGTCCGGCTCCGCCCCGCCGGGCCGCTCTTTTTTATAGCCGGAGTTGAAGCCTGCCAGTACCCGGCCCAGAAGCGCCGCCGCGCGGCGGCGAACGCTGCCGTCGGGAATCAGCAGCAGGTCGTAAAGAAACTCCAGGGTTTGCTCCTTCTGGGAATGGGACCAATAGGTGAAATATTCCTCGAAAATTCCAAGATACGCGCCCAGCCTTGCGGCGCTCTGCTCGCTGCGGGCGGATTCCAGGATGTTGGCAAACAGCCGCTCGTGACCCAGTCGGTGCATCAGGCGCAGATTGTGGTCCACCGCCGTCAGCCGCAGCGCCGAAGCAACCTGATCCGGGCGCATCAGCGCCGGATCGGGTTTGGGTGGAGGCGGGGCGTCGTTTCCTGCAAGGTCTACGTCCGCGCCGAAGGAGCGTACATAGTTTTCAAAATCCAGAAGCTTTGCATAGACGTGGCGATAGCGCTGCTCCTTGGCATAGCTCACGTTGTCAAGCTTCTCTAGAATTACGTCAAAGGCTTCCTGAATGGAATAGATACGGGCAATCTCCTGCCCGCTTTCATCACGGGACTGTTTCACCCGGAAGTCGGCGTACACCAGAGCCAAGGACTCCGAGGACAGGTTTTCAAGCTCCAAATCCCATACGGAATGGTTGGCGGCGATCAGGCCGATGGTCTCCATTCCCCGTTGGGAAAACCACTGGTCGGTATAGTGATAGTGGAGGTAGGGTACCCGCTCCCCGGCTTTGCAGCCGAATTTTCCGATGTCGTGGCCCGCAGCGGCGGCGGAGAGCAGCGGCAGGTCCACAGACCCGCCTGCCGCATGGTAGGGCCGCATGATACTCATGGCAACGTGGTGGACCCCGGCGATGTGCTCCAGCGTGCGGAAAGGGGTCACTTCCCGGCCGAGGCGCATGGCTTCGTACACATACTCGCCCCGGAAGCGTACCAAAAACTGGCGGTATTCCTCCCCCGTGCCGCTGTGAGAAAGCTCCTCCTCCGTGCAGAAGGCAAAGTCAAATTGGGGGTCGAAGGGGAGGACCTCCCGCTCCGCGTCCAGAAGGACCTGCAAAATGTTGAGATAGCACAAAGCTCCGTCGCGCTGCTTGGCGGTGTGCTCCATGTCCGGTGAATCATACAGCAAAGACACCGCCACGCGGTAGGCATAGTCCATCCAGCCCTCTTTTGGGGGAATCGTCAGCCGGTTCAGCAGGGGGAGAGCCAGCGCCAGCACACCCTCGCAGGTCAGCCGCTTTTCAAGAGTACCCAGAGGGGCAAGTGCCTCGTCCCACTCCCGGGGCAAAATCAGAGCGGCGGCGTCCCCCCCGCTCATGGCCAGCTTGCGCAAAAAGGTCTGCGATGAAAAAGCACGGACTAATTTCTCCGTCAGCGGGTTGACACGCTCCATAAACTTCCTCCGATCCGCCCGTCCGGGTCCGCAAGCGCGTCCGGCGGCGCGGGCGGAAATTCCGCCCATATTGGTGTGATGCTGCCAAGGCGTAAGACGCCCACGCGGCATATCGTTAAAATCGCGTATGATTGCAGCGTTCTGATTATTATACAGCGATTTTGCCCCACACAAAAGGCAGCGGAGGCTTTTTCTTCACCTTTGGCGGAATTGCTGAATTTTTTCGCGGGTTTTAGGGAAAATGGCAAAAGGCTTGCAGACGGAAGCCCGCAGGAAAAAGCATCCTGTTTTTCGTCCTTCCCCCGTGGGAGAGATTTTTTTGAAAGATTGTATCCTGCGTGTGACCAAGACAAACGCAAAGGCCCCGGGAAAGTAAATTCCCCGGGGCCTTTGGTTACATCGCCCGCAAGCGATAAATGCAATCTTAAAAAATTTGACCACGAGAATTTTTGACCACGGTCAAGAGGTAAAGTGCTCGTGGTTAAAAATGTGATCCTCACAGAAGCAGTGGTAGCCCGCGCAGCGGGAGCAGTACCGGAACTGGAGGTTTGGGTACTCCGCGTCCGTCCGTCCGCAGACAGAGCATTTATGGTGATAGCCCTGCTCCTTGGCCTTTTTTTCCTGCTTCTTGGCGGCGGACTTGAACTGGACGGTGCGGTGAGAGTTGGCGTGGGCGGCGTAACCCCGCTGGCGGGAAATCGCGCCGGTAATTTCTGTCCAGAAGAAGACGAAGAAGTTCAGCATTGCCACCAGCGGCAGCAGTGCACCCAGCAGGTTCAGTTGGAAGGCCGAGGAGATAACGCTCACGGCAAACAGTGCAGCATCCACCCAAGCCAGCCATTTCACCTTCACGGGAATAATGAAAAACAGAAGAATCTGAAGATCCGGATACAGCACGGCAAAGGCAAAGAACATGGACAGGTTAATATAGGAAGCGCCGTAAATAATGCCGGTGCCGCCGGTGAAATAAACGATAAAGCCCGTCAGAACAGACAGCACCATCCCCGAAAGATAGTACAGAGTGAATTTTGGGGTTCCCCATTCCCGTTCCAAAAGATTCCCGATCCAATAGTAAAAATAAAGAGACAGAATCAGGAAGAAAACGTTGCCGGCGTTGACAGGCAAGAAAATAAAGGTCACCAGCCGCCAGATTTCCCCGCGAAGCACATAGTGAGGGGCAAAGGCGAGGAAGGAGACGGCGGCGCTGCTGCTGAACTGGAGCAGCAAAAACGCAATCACATTGCCTGCCACAACATATTTCATCAAATTGGGAATACCGAACCGGGGGTGGTTATAGGCGAACCGATCCACCGCGCTGTTGAGTTTTTTCAATGCAGGACCCTCCAAGCATACAGGTAAAATACAAGAGACATTATAACCGGGTTGTACGGAAAAGTCATGTATAATTTTTAAATTTCTTATAACAAAGGAAATTACTGGACGCAGCAATGCATAAATTTAACGCAACCCCGCAACTTGTACCAAACCTGCGCCGATCGCCTTCGGTGCGCAGGAATTCATAGGTAGCCATGATCAGGCAACGAATGAACGCTTTGATGCAGAGTATAAAAAGGACAGGCAGAGCTTAAGCTCTGCCTGTCCTTTTTGCATGAAATAATATCCGGCCTCATTTGCGCGGCCTTTCCGCCGGGCATATTGCTGTGTAGGAGCGGAGTTTTGCAAAGCAGGCAGGATTTGGCACAAAGACATTGAAAAAAGCCATATGAGAAAAGAGAGATTATTTGTGCTCCAGCTTGTAGCCGAGAAGGTCGGCTAGTTGCTGCACATCGTCCACATCTTTGCGCTGCAAGTTCTTACCCAGTTCCCAGGGAAGCACGGTGTAGAACCAACTGTTGATCCGATTGACATAGCAGAACCAGGACCACAGTAAATCGCGGAGCTCTTCTTTTGTTTCAATGGTAGCATAGGATTCCACAATTTTGTCGTGGAAATAAGCAAATTTGGGCATGTTCAGCCAAGGGACCGGGCAATTGGGTTCCAGCACGTCACCCAAAAGATGGGCAATCGGCCCATTGAGATAGATAAAGAGCTGCTTACAAATATCCAGAGAGAACTTTTCATCGCCCAGCACGCAGTACATAGTGGGTTCGATGGTCCACCAGCCCATTGCCTGCGTATCAGCGTTAAGGAAAAACAGATTTCCGAGATATTGGTTGTTAGTGCCGGCGCCGCTCGGGAAGATCCCGAGCTTGCTCATGGTGACCTCGGCAGGCTCATGAAACCAAACCTTTTCCACCTCATTATGGATTTCTCGCTTCAGATCCTTCCAATTTACTGACATGATACTTCCTCCCCTCTGCTGAAAATAACCGTAGCAAGCTCGTGATAGAGGTAAGTATGATTCCAGCAATCCATACCGCCACGGTGGAATGCTTCGAGATATTGCGGCTCGACCCTTGCCATAATTGGGCCCATGTTGGGCAGAGGCTCGGAGCAGGGGCCATAGGTCATGGCAAAATACCAGCCGGACCAGGCGATATCACCGTTGGAGCAGTCGCAGAGGGCGGGAACATCCGTACCCCCCAAGGGATTGGACTGGTCGCCGACATATTTGGGAACATGATATGGAGGAATCGGACGGCACTGAACATAGTCGCCAGTGGACAGGGTGTTGTGGGCTTCGCACTCCATTGGTGCTGCAATTTTTTCCCAAAGCTCATTTGCAAGGTCGGAATACTTGTCTTCGATGACCGCTGCGTAGACGGTGATGTTGGCTTTGGGAAACTCAATTTTGATTTTACGCAAGTTACACGCCTCCTACTAAGACAGACTTAGGCATCTTAGCCGGGCGTTGTACACCCGCCCGACCATCCTGCCCATTGGAAATATTATAGCAGGCGGATTTGCCCATTGTAATGTTAAACCTTGCTTGGGGAAGCGCTTTTATGTAAAAAACCCCTATTTTTTATATGAAAAAGCATATAAAATAAGTTGAATTTTAACCTTGATTCCTATATAATATTGTCGCGGCTTTTATGCCGGTTTGATATGACGGATAGCTGAGAAATTTGGGGGATACATACATGTCTCTGGACGACCTCGATCTCAACATATTGGCATTGTTGCAGAAAAACGCAAAGGCGAAGCTGAGTGCGATTGCGAAGGAAGTGCATCTTAGCGTAACCGCTGTGAACAGAAGAATTGAACGGATGGAAGATATAGGCGTGATTCGGGGATACCAGACCCTGATTGATCCGGAAAAGGTGGGAATCGGGGTTCATGGATTTCTCATTGGCGGGGTATACCATGTAATGCTGGATCGGTTTTATACCTACATTTCCTCTGTGCCTGAGGTTACGCGGTGCGAAACCATTATCAGCGGGGGAAAAGAAGTGTTGCTTGAGTTTTATTGCAGGGATGTAGATGCGCTTATGGCTTTTTATAACAGTGATATCAGAAAATATCTGGACTCCATGACCGTGTATCTTGTAAAAGGGGTTCCTGGGAAAGACAGCCCGGTTTCATTTAACTGATTTTTAATCTCCAATTTTAGGCCATGTTTTTGTAAAAATAACAAATTTTTTGAATTGTGGCTTGACAATTGGGAAAAGATTTTATATGATATTTTCACAATTGAATCCCTTATCAAGAGTGGCGGAGGGAACGGCCCGATGAAACCACGGCAACCTGTCTTTGACAAGGTGCCAAATCCGGCGGAATCCGACAGATGAGGAGCAAAAGAACTTTTGCACACTTTCTTTGTTGGAAGGTGTGCGTTTTTGCGCTTCGGCGGCGCCGCCCAACGGCGGCTGGAACAACAGAAAGGACGAATTTATCATGGCAAGACACTATCTCTTCACCTCCGAATCCGTGACCGAGGGGCATCCGGATAAAATCTGCGACCAGATTTCCGACGCGGTGCTGGACGCAATCATGGAGCAGGACCCTCAGGGCCGCGTGGCCTGCGAAACCACGGCCTGCACGGGCCTCATTCACGTAATGGGCGAGATCACCACCTCCTGCTACGTGGACATTCCCAAAATTGCCCGGGAGGTAGTCCGGGAGATCGGCTACGACCGGGGCAAGTACGGGTTCGACTGCGACACCTGCGCCGTCATCACCTCCATCGACGAGCAGTCTGCCGACATCGCCCTTGGTGTGGACAAGTCCTTGGAGAGCAAAGAGTCCGGCGATGGGGAGCTTTCCAACGGCGCCGGCGATCAGGGCATGATGTTTGGCTATGCCTGCGACGAGACGCCGGAGCTGATGCCCCTGCCTCTGTCTCTGGCTCAGAAGCTTGCCCTGCGGCTGACAGCGGTGCGCAAGAGCGGACAACTCTCCTATCTCCGGCCCGACGGCAAAAGCCAGGTCACGGTGGAGTATGACGAAAACAACCGCCCCGTGCGGGTGGACACCGTGGTCATCTCTACCCAGCACGACCCGGACACGTCCCTCGACACCATTCGCGCAGACATGCTTGAACATGTCATCAAGTCCGTGATCCCCGCCGATATGCTGGACGGCGACACGAAGTATTACGTCAATCCCACGGGACGCTTTGTCAAGGGCGGTCCCGCGGCCGACACGGGGCTGACGGGCCGGAAGATTATCGTGGATACCTACGGCGGCAGCGCGCCCCACGGCGGCGGCTGCTTTTCCGGCAAGGACCCCACCAAGGTGGACCGCTCCGCGGCCTACGCCTCCCGGTATGTGGCGAAGAACATCGTGGCGGCGGGCCTTGCCCGGCGCTGCCAGGTGGAGCTGGCCTACGCCATCGGCGTGGCCCAGCCCGTGAGCATTCTGGTGGATACCTTTGGCACCGGCACGGTGGGGGACGATGTGCTGGAGCGTGCTGTTCGCAAGGTGTTTGACCTGCGGCCCACCGCCATCATCCGGGATTTGGACCTGCGCAGACCCATTTACCGCAAGCTTGCGGCATATGGGCACATGGGCCGCACAGACCTTGGTGTGAAGTGGGAGGACACCGACCGCGTGGACGCACTGAAGGCCGCCGTGAAATAAGAAACTAAAAAACAAGCGCGCCGGGGAAAATTTTCCCCCGGTGCGCTTTCTGCGTGCAGGCCCCCCCGCGGAGAACCCTTTGCGGAGGAACCCGGGAAAGGGGGCAGGCCGTTGAAGGTCCCGGGGACTTTTATGGCTCAGCGTGCTTGTCCCAACGGGGGAAGTGTGGTAAGATGGCCGTGTTGTCATCGGCGGAGAGAAGCACAAAATCCGAGTCAAGAAGGAAGTGCTTTCGCCGGGGATACAATCATTTTTTTAAGAGAAACGGGGACGCATGATGCTGAAAGCGGCAATTTTTGATTTGGACGGCACGCTGCTGAACACGCTGGACGATTTGACCGACGCGGCCAACCACGTCTGCGCGCAAAACGGCTGGCCGACCTTTACGAGCGGCGAAATCCGCCATATGGTGGGCAACGGAATTCCCAAGCTGGCGGAGCGATTCACCCCGGAGGGAGAGCGCACGCCGGAAGGAATGGCGGAGTCCGTCCGCCGGTTCATGGAGTATTACGACGCCCATAAAATGGATAAAACCGCACCCTATCCCGGTATGTTAGAGGCGCTGGCGGCTCTGCGGAAGGCGGGGATAAAGCTGGCTGTTTTCTCCAATAAGGCGGACGATTTCTGTCCTGCTCTGGTGCGGCATTACTTCGGAGATGTGTTTGACGCGGTGCGCGGCAAACGGGAGGGGATTCCCGCAAAGCCGGACCCTACCGGGGTGTTCGCCCTGCTTTCGGCGCTGGGCGTTTCGGCGGCGGAGACTGTTTACGTGGGCGACAGTGACGTGGATGTTTTGACGGGGCACAACGCGGGACTTCGTGTGTGCGGCGTGACATGGGGATTTCGGGACCGGGCGGAGTTGATGTGTGCCGGGGCGGAGCTGCTGGCGGACGACGCGAAGGGGTTGACGGCCCTGCTGCTGCACTGAATACGGCGGTGCTTCCGGCGCGGTTGACCGGCGGGAGAAAATGGGCTATACTGTAACATTGCGAACTGCGGATAAAGGAGTGGTGTGGGAACATGCCTGCAATCTCTGTGATTGTGCCTGTGTATCAGGCGGAGAAATATATTGAAGCGTGTGTGGAAAGCGTCAGAAATCAGACGTTTTCCGACTGGGAGCTGCTGCTGGTGGACGACGGCTGCACCGACGGCTCCCCGGCGCTGTGCGACCGGTGCGCCGCCGGAGACGGGCGCATCCGCGTGCTTCATAAGGAAAAGAACGGCGGCGTCAGCGCCGCCCGGAATCTGGCGCTGGAGGAGGCTAAGGGCGATTACATCGCCTTTTTGGACGCGGACGACCGCTATGAGCCTTCGTGCCTTGAAACATTGTGGAATCTGCGGCTGGGGGCGGACGCGGACAGCGCCGCCTGTGCGCATCTCAACTGTTTGCCCGACGGAACCGAGACGCCCGAGCGGGTGCTCCCCGCCGGGGAGTATGACGGGGAGGGCATCCGGCAGGGCGTGGTGGCCCCCTTACTGGGGGATCGGCTGGCCCAGCCCGTGTTCAACGGCTTTATCTGGCGGTTCCTGTTCTCCCGGGAAATTCTCAGAAGCAATGGAATCACCTTTGAGGGCGCGTATCTGGAGGATGAGCTGTTTTTAATGGAGTATTTCTGCCACGCCAAGCGGCTTGCCGTGACGGAACAGCCCCTTTATCGCTATTATCTCAACCCCGCTTCTGCCACCCACAAGTACATGCCGGACTTTTTGCGGGTCTTTGGCCGCTTTATGGAGCGGAAGGAGGAACTGGTAGGGCGGAACGGGCTGGAGGCCCTTCGTCCGCAGTGGCGGGAAAACTCCAACTGGGCAGGTCTGTTGATTGCCATTGGCAACGAGTATGCCAGAGGAAATCCCCGGTCCGCCCGGGAGAAGCAGCGGGCAGTGGAAGCCTTGTGCGCCCGGCCGGAGATGCAAAAGGCCATTGGGTCGCTGACGCCGGAAGGCGTGTCGGCAAATAAGCGGCTGGTGGTCCGGCTGGTAAAGGGGCGGCACTTCTTCACGCTGACCCAGCTTTACCGCCTGAAAAACCGCAGATAGAAACGGAGAGGGTGCATACATGTTTTCCATTCGGGAGAGTTTTCTTTTTTCCCTCTGGGCCGCGCTGTGCGGGGCCTATGAGCAAAGCGCCCTCCACCGCCTGATGGCGGCGCTGGGCCGGGGCTGCGAGCGTCTGATGGACGGGTCGCGTATTTGTGGCTTCTTTTTCCGGGAGGGGACCGTGGCCCGGTCGTGGGGCAACAGCGGGACCTGCCGCACCCTGAGTGCCCTTGTCAATTTGCCGGGTGCATTGCTCCACCGGCTGTACCGGGCGTTTCAAGCTCAGTTTGACGGGAGCGTTTTTGCGCGTCTGGCCTTTTCCATGGGCGAGGAAACCGCCGTGGGAGAGTTTTGGGTGATTCTGGCACTGTGGGTCATCCCCTTCGAGCGGTGGAACAACGCCTATAATTTTCTGGGCTTTGCGCTGCTGCTGGCGCTGTTCTACGTGGGGTCCATGCGGCGGTACAGCGATTTCCGGCTGGATGTAAAATCCGTGGGTCCCTATGCCGCCGGAATGTTTCTGGCGGCGGCGCTGGGTGTGGTTTTCTCGGCGTATCCCGGCCTTTCCGCCCGGTTTTTGATGTACCACGCCACCTGCTTGCTTTGCGTGCTGGTGACAGTGAGCGCCGTGCGGAGTACGGGGGACCTCAAGCGCCTTACCGCCGGCGGGAGCGGAGTGGTGCTGATCTCCTCGCTGTACGCGGTCTATCAGCGTATTCAGGGTGTGGAGATCAACAAGTCCTTTGTGGATATGGAAGCCAACGCGGGGATGCCCGGACGGGTAGAGTCCTTTTTCGACAATCCCAATACCTTTGCGCAGGTATTGATTTTGCTGCTGCCGCTGGTGCTGGGGCTGGCGCTGTGCGCCAAACGTCCTGTTTTCCGGCTGGCTTCCTTCGGCATTTTTGCCGTGGGCGCGGCGGCGCTGGGCATGACCTATTCCCGGGCAAGCTGGGTGGGCATTGCCGTCGCCATGGCGGCAGCGGTGTTTCTGTGGAAGCCGAAGCTGCTTCCCTTGTTTGCAGCCGGGTG
>DKLF01000147.1:0-980 GCA_002455655.1 Oscillibacter sp. UBA6647
TATTTCTTAAGTGCAGCGTAGGTATACTTCGCGTTTTCTGTGCGTCAGGCATTTTTTGGCGTTTCGATGGTTCGGAGGCCCCGAAGCGCCAGCTTCACCAGCGCCTTCACCGGCTCCTCTTTCCCCAACTGCCGCAGGCGGAGAATCAAATGCGGGTTGGGAAGCCCCAGCAGAATCGCCGCGGCAATACTCACATCTATATCCTCCACCAGTTCTCCTGCCGCCTGGGCACGGAGAATGGCCTGTTCCAAGATGGCCGCCATATCCCCCGCAAGGCCATCTACCACTGTCTCCAGCGCATCGATGGAATCCCGGGTAAAGATCCGCACAACCTCATTGAAATCAACATTTCCGGCCATGTCCAGCATCATTTCCACATAAAGCTCCATCTGCGCGGAAAAGGAAATGTCCCGGCTGAAAATAGATACAATCTCCTCTCTTATTTGTCCAATTTTCATTTCGCAGGATGCGATAATCAGCTCTGTTTTAGATGGAAAGTACTCGTATATCGTTGACTTTCCGATCCCTGCCCGGGCAGCGATTTCAGACATAGAGGCTCCGTCCACGCCCCGGAGGCCAAACTCAGTCAGCGCGGAGTGCAGTATGTCGGCGCGGCGCCGATCACTGATCTTCGACACTGAGAATCTCCTCCTTCTTTTCCGGCGCGGATTTCCCTCTTTTGGCCGCGCGTTTATTAGAAATTTTTTGTCTGAAACTGTCCAAAATACTGTAATACACCGGCGTAAACAGCAGCGTTACCACGGTGGAAAGCAGCATGCCTGTAATCATCGCGATAGCCATAGGCTTCATCATTTCCGCCCCCTCGCCCATGCCCACGGCCATGGGCAGAAGGCCCAGAACCGTTGTGAGCATGGTCATCATCACAGGCCGGACACGGCGGGGACATGCCTTCAAAATCGCCTCGTCCTTCTCTTCGCCCCGCAGGCGGCGGATTTTGATGTAATCCACCAGCACAATGG
>DKLF01000147.1:1106-2686 GCA_002455655.1 Oscillibacter sp. UBA6647
GGAGTTAACCACCGTTCCCGCCAGCATAATCACGCTGACCAGAGAGACGACGGAGATTTTCATGCCAAACAGGAACTGCGTGGACAGCGAGCCCAGCAGACTCACCGGCAGAATCATCATAACGATAACCGGCATCAGGAACGACTCAAACTGGGACGCCAGCACGAAATACACCAGACCCAGCGCCACAATTAGAGCGGTACCCAGACTCCGGAAAGAGTCCATCATGTCGCTGCTCTCGCCCTCCATATTCACGGTGACGCCCTCCGGGGGCTGATAGCCGTCCACCACCGTTTTAACGGACTGTGCAATACCCATCGCGTCGTCCGTGCGGCTGTCGCCGGTAACAGTGATGGTGCGGCTCTGATTCTGGCGGATGATGGTCTGAGGGGCCATCACCACCGCCACGTCTGCCACCATATTCAAAGGAACGGCGCTGCCCGTGGGCGTGGTGATCAGCATGGAACGCAGCGCGTCCAGACTTTTGCCCGCGTCGGCCTCGCCCCGGACCACCACATCAATCTCCTCGCCGTTTACCTTGAGAATCGTGGCTGTGGAGCCGGTGAGCTGGCTGCGCACGGCGGTGCCGATGGTGGCCGCGGTAAGCCCGTACTGCGCGGCCACATCTCGCCGCAGCGTCACGTCCACCTCAGGCACCTGATCTCCGGCGCTGGATTTTAGATCCACCGCGTCGGGCACACCGTCGGCAATTTGCTTCAAAAGGTCGTCTGCCGCCGCTTTCAGCTCATCGTAATTGTCTCCGGAAAGGGTGAGTTGGATGGGCTGCCCGCTCATGGCGGACATATCCATCATGCCAGCGGAGGACACGGTGATTTCCGACCCGGCAATATCCCGCAAATCCTCCCGCAGTCCGTTTCCAATCTCCTCGGCGGAGCGATGGCGATCCCCGATGGAAACGAGATTCAGTGTCACAGAGGTAGAGTTGTCGCCAGTCATGCTGCTCATGGTACCGCCGCCGGTGGTATAGTAAATATCCTTGATTTCCGGAACGGTATCCATGGCGATGTCCACCACCTGCTCGGCGATGTGCTGCGCTTCCTCCGTCTCGGTTCCGGTGGGAAGGCTCACGGTGACGGTGACACTGCTTTGGTCCATGGAGGGCATCATCTCAAAGCCCGAGAACGCAATGATGCCAATGAAGACCACGATCATGGCAAGGGTCGCCAGCATGGCTCTCTTGCGGTGATGGATAAAGTAATCCAGCTTTTTTACATACCAGTCCGCCAAGCGGCTGCCCTTCGCTTTTTTCACTGCCTCCATGGCCTGGGCGTTGGCCTTCAGGTCCTTCCTGCCCCGGCCAAGCAGCATATAGCTCAAAAGCGGCACAATGGTCAGCGCCACAATCAGGGACATGGCAATCAGGGTGCAGATGGTCAGGCAGAAGTCGTAGAACATCATGCCGACAATTCCTTTGGTGAGGCCCAGCGGGAGAAACACCGCCACGGTGGTCAGCGTGGAGGCCACGATGGACAAGGACACCTCTCCTGTCCCCTTGGTACAGGCGGAGTAGTTGTCATGCCCCTCGGAGCGGTATCGGAAGATGTTTTCCAGCACCACGA
>DKLF01000147.1:2897-3048 GCA_002455655.1 Oscillibacter sp. UBA6647
TGTTTTCCAGCACCACGATGGAGTTATCCACGATCATACCCACACCCATCGCCACGCCGCCAAGGCTCATCATGTTCAGCGTGATCCCCAGCACCCGCATCAAAAGGAACACCGAGATAATGCAAAGGGGCATGGACACGGAAATCACCAT
>DKLF01000005.1 GCA_002455655.1 Oscillibacter sp. UBA6647
CGGCGACCAGCCGGAGGCCATTCAAAAGCTGGCATGGGGAATTGAAAACGGGCTGGACGAGCAGATTTTGCTGGGTGTCACCGGCTCGGGCAAGACCTTTACCATGGCCAAGGTCATCGAGAAAATCCAGCGGCCTACGTTGGTACTGGCTCATAATAAAACACTGGCCTCCCAGCTTTGTGAGGAGTTTAAGGCGTTCTTTCCCGACAACGCCGTGGAGTATTTTGTCTCGTATTACGACTATTATCAGCCCGAGGCTTATATTCCCCATACGGATACCTATATCGCCAAGGACGCGTCCACCAACGACGAGATTGACCGTCTGCGCTTATCCGCCACCTGTGCCCTGCTGGAGCGCCGGGATGTGATTGTGGTGTCCTCCGTTTCGTGTATTTACGGCTTGGGAGAACCGGAGGATTTTGCGCGGCTGATGATTTCCATGCGCACGGGACAGACACTGAACCGGGACGAGCTGCTGCGCCGTCTGGTGGAGGATCGGTACGAGCGCAACGACATTGCCTTTGAACGAAATATGTTTCGAGTCCGGGGGGACACGGTGGAAATTTACCCCGCTTATTTCAGGGACAAGGCCCTTCGTGTTGAATTTTTTGGAGACGAGATCGACCGCATCACGGAGTTCAACCCCGTCACGGGCGCGGCCTACCGCCTTCTGGAGCACGCGGTGGTCTATCCCGCCAGCCACTATGTCACCACCAAGGATAAAATGGAGCGGGCCATCGTGGAAATCCGGGAGGAGCTGGAGGAGCAGGTTCAATATTTTACCGAGCGCAACAAGCTGGTGGAGGCCCAGCGCATCCGCCAGCGTGTGGAGTACGATATTGAGATGATGACGGAGTTGGGCTATTGCTCCGGCATTGAGAATTACTCCCGCATCATCTCACAGCGGCCCGCCGGGTCCGCACCGATGACGCTGTTGGACTTTTTCCCCAAGGACTTCATGCTGTTTGTGGATGAGAGCCACGTGACGCTGCCGCAGGTGCGGGCCATGTACAACGGGGACCATGCCCGTAAGCAAAGTCTGATTGACTACGGTTTCCGCCTTCCCTGCGCCTTTGACAACCGCCCGCTGAAGTTTGAGGAGTTTGAGGAGCGGGCGGGTCAGGCGGTGTACGTCTCTGCCACGCCCGCCATCTATGAGCGAGAGCACGCGGGTCAGGTGGTGGAGCAGGTTATTCGCCCCACCGGACTTTTGGACCCGGTGGTGGAGGTGCGCCCGGTGGAAGGCCAGATCGACGATCTGATTGCGGAAATTCAGGCCCGGTCCGAGCGGCGGGAGCGGGTACTTGTGACGACCCTCACCAAAAAAATGGCGGAGGATCTGACGGAGTATTTTAAAAACGCCGGAATCAAGGTGCGCTATATGCACTCCGACGTGGAGACGATTGAGCGGATGGAGATTATCCGGGGCCTGCGGCTGGGAGAGTTCGACGTGCTGGTGGGCATCAATCTCCTGCGGGAGGGTCTGGATTTACCCGAGGTAAGCCTTGTTGCCGTGTTGGACGCGGATAAGGAGGGGTTTCTCCGCAGTGAAACCTCCCTCATTCAGACCATGGGCCGGGCGGCCCGAAACGCCGACGGTCTTGTCATTCTCTACGCGGATAAGATTACCCCCTCCATGCGAGCCGCCATGGACGAG
Organism: Oscillibacter sp. UBA6647; assembly: GCA_002455655.1. Classification (GTDB taxonomy): domain Bacteria; phylum Bacillota; class Clostridia; order Oscillospirales; family Oscillospiraceae; genus Oscillibacter. The sequence goes on from DKLF01000005.1 coordinate 1,658, forward strand.
ACGGAGCGCCGCCGGATGATTCAGGACGAGTATAACAAGGCCCATGGCATTGTGCCCAAAACCATCATCAAGGATGTGCGGAACACGCTGGAGATTTCCAAGTCCGCGGACCCGGAAACGGCAGGAAAGCGCCGGAAGGCGAAACTCAACGACCGGGAGCGGGCGGAGGAGATTGCGCGTCTTGAAAAGGAGATGAAGGAGGCGGGTAAGATGCTGGAATTCGAGTATGCCGCCATCCTTCGGGATCGTATTATCGAACTGCGAGGAGGATAATCGGACCCTCCATCCCACGGCGCTGCCGGGACCTTTTGGGAAGAAAGTACGGCGGATTTACCGCGGGAAAACGAAGAAGGGAAAACTGCGAATGAAAGGCGGGGGCCACAGCCGCGAAACACGCACACAACCGGAAGGAGAGCCCATGGAAGAAAACAAAGAAATTACAGAAGCGCAGGAGCAAGAGCAAGCGCCCCCGCAGAAAGCCCCCGCCGACTGGAGGGCCTACGCCTGCATTCTGGCAGGGGCGGCGCTGTGGGGCATGATCGGCCTGTGGAACCGCCGATTGATGAGCGGCGGCCTTTCCCCGTGGTCCATTGTGCTGGTGCGCAACACAGGCGGGCTTGCTCTTCTGTCCGCGATTTTTGCCGTTCGGGACCGTAGGGTGTTCCGGGTGAAACGGGAGCATTTGAAATACTTTTTCGGCACCGGCGTGGTCAGCGTACTGCTGTTCACCGTGTGCTACTTCTCCTGCCAGAAAATTACGTCTCTGGCGGTGGCGTCCATTTTGCTGTACACGGCCCCGTCCATTGTGGTGATTTTGTCCGCCATTCTCTGGAAGGAACCGGTGACAAAGAAAAAGCTGCTGGCGCTGCTTTTGACGCTGTTGGGCTGCGCCCTTGTGTGCGGCGTTTTTGCGGGGGATTTGACGGTCACTCCGGCGGGGATTCTGCTGGGCCTTGGCGCGGGCTTTTTTTACGCGCTGTACAGCATCTTCGGGCGATACGCCCTGCGGGCCGGGTACGACGCCCGGACCACCACGGTGTGGACCTTCGTGTTTGCCGGCGTGGGTTCGCTGTTTTTTATCAGACCGGCGGAGCTGGCGGCACTGGGCGCCGCGCCCTCCCTGTGGCTGGGCGCGTTGGGACTGGTGGCGGTGTCCACCGTGGCGCCGTACCTGCTGTATACGTCGGGTCTTGCCCGAGTGGAGTCCGGCAAGGCGTCCATTATGGCAAGTCTTGAACCGGTGGTGGCAACTCTTGTCGGCGTGCTGGTGTTTCAGGAGGCGATGAGCGGACTGACGCTTTTGGGAATCGTGTGCGTCCTTGCGGGCGTGGTGATTTTGAGGTGAGACGATGAAGCAAAAAGACGAAAAAACCAATGTGATGCGGTTGCTGGATCAGAAAAAGATTCCCTACACCGCCCACTTTTACGAGAATACGGATGGCCCCGAAGGGGACCGGGAATACGGCCTTCATGTGGCCCAGGCCATGGGACAGGACCCGGACCGGGTCTTCAAGACGCTGGTTGCCCAAGGCGCGTCCGGGGGAATTTATGTGTACGGGGTCCCTGTGGCAGACAGCCTTGATCTGAAAAAGGGCGCGAAGGCTGTGGGGGAGAAGTCTGTACAACTGCTTCCGGTGTCGTCCATTTTGGCCGTCACAGGCTATATCCGTGGCGGGTGCAGCCCTGTGGGGATGAAAAAGCGGTTTCCCACCGTGTTTCATGAAACGGCGGCGGGATTTGAAGCGGTCTATATCTCCGCCGGGAAAATCGGCGCGCAGGTGGAGGTTCCCATTCGGGACCTGCTGGCGCTGCTGGGGGCGGAGACGGCGGATATTGTGGTGGAATGACCCCGGCGCATTGCGCCGGGATATGGCGGCGGGGAATTTCCCCGCGGGAAACGGCCCCTCGGGGGACGGCAAGGAGTTTTTTAGAATATGCAGGACAAAATCGTTGTAAAGGGCGCCCGCGCCAACAATCTTAAAAATGTGGATGTGACCATTCCCCGGGACAAGCTGGTGGTGCTCACCGGACTCAGCGGGTCGGGAAAGTCCTCTCTGGCCTTTGACACCATTTATGCCGAGGGCCAGCGCCGCTATGTGGAAAGCCTGTCCTCCTATGCCCGGATGTTTTTGGGGCAGATGGAAAAGCCGGACGTGGACTATATCGACGGGCTTAGTCCCGCCATCTCTATTGACCAGAAAACCACCTCCAAAAACCCCCGGTCCACCGTGGGCACCGTGACGGAGGTGTATGACTATCTGCGCCTTCTCTGGGCGCGGGCAGGTACGCCCCACTGTCCCAAGTGCGGCAAGGAAATCCGCCAGCAGACCATCGACCAGATCATTGATCAGGTGATGGCCCTGTCGGAGGGGACTCGTATTCAGGTGATGGCCCCGGTGGTACGGGGGAAAAAGGGCGAGTATGTCAAGACCTTTGAGGACGCCCGCAAATCGGGTTACGTCCGCGTCCGGGTGGACGGCTCCCTCTATGAGCTGGACGAAGAGCTGAAGCTGGAGAAAAACAAAAAGCACACCATCGAAATCGTGGTGGACCGGCTGATTATCCGGGAGGACGTGCGCCAGCGGCTGACGGACTCGGTGGAAACCGCATCCTCTCTGACAGGGGGCGTGGTGCTGATCAATCTGGTGCGGGAGGAGCAGGATTTGACCTTCTCCCAGAACTATGCCTGCGAGGACTGCGGCGTTTCCCTTGAGGAGCTGGCCCCCCGACTGTTCTCCTTTAACAACCCCTTTGGCGCGTGCCCTGCCTGCATGGGTCTTGGCAGCCAGCAGAAGGTGGACCCCGCGCTGGTGGTGCCGGACGGGGAGCTGTCCATTCTGGACGGGGCCATTCAGGCCTCCGGCTGGAACAATATCCGGGGCGACGGGATTTCCCGGATGTATTTCGACGCGCTGTCCAAAAAGTACCGGTTCTCCCTGTCCGTTCCGTTTAATGACCTGCCGGAGGACATTAAGACCGTCATTTTTTACGGCACCGGCAATGAAAAGCTGGACTTGCACTACGACCAGCCCCGGGGAAAAGGTGTGCTGCACCAGCCCTTTGAGGGCATCTGCACCAATCTGGAGCGCCGCTATCAGGAGACCCAGAGCGACTCCATGCGCCGGGAGCTGGAAGAATTCATGACCCAGCAGCCCTGCCCCACCTGCGGGGGGAAGCGCCTGCGCAAGGAGGCGTTGGCTGTCACCGTGGGGGATGTGAGTATTTACGACTTCACAAAAATGTCCGTGGTGGACGAGCTGGACTGGGTGGGTAAGCTGAAGCTGACGGAACAGCAGATGCTGATTGCCGACCGGATTCTTAGGGAAATCAAAAGCCGCCTTGGGTTTTTGCAGTCCGTAGGCCTTGGATATCTGACTCTTTCCCGCGCCGCCGGGACGCTCTCCGGCGGCGAGAGCCAGCGCATCCGTCTGGCGACCCAGATCGGCTCCTCTTTGATGGGGGTGCTGTATATTCTGGACGAGCCCTCCATCGGGCTGCACCAGCGGGACAACGACAAGCTGCTGGCCACCCTCAAGCGCCTGCGGGACTTGGGCAATACCCTGCTGGTGGTGGAGCATGACGAGGACACCATGCGCGCGGCGGACTATCTCATCGACGTGGGCCCCGGTGCGGGCGTCCACGGCGGCGAAATCGTGGCGGCGGGCACGCCGGAGGAGGTCATGGAAAACCCCGATTCCGTGACGGGGCAGTACCTTTCCGGACGGCGGAAAATTGCCGTTCCCGCAGTCCGGAGGACGGGCAGCGGCAGCGTTTTGAAGGTCGTGGGCGCGGCGGAAAACAACCTGAAAGACGTCAATGTTGAAATCCCGCTGGGGACGTTCACCTGCGTCACCGGCGTGTCCGGGTCGGGAAAGTCGTCTCTGGTCAACGAGATTATTTTCAAAAAGCTGGGCGCAGAGCTGATGCGCATGAAGTCGCGGCCCGGAAAGTGCGGGCGCATTGAGGGGCTGGAGCACCTTGACAAGGTGGTGGACATTGACCAAAGCCCCATCGGGCGCACCCCCCGCAGCAACCCCGCCACCTACACCGGGCTGTTTAACGACATTCGAGATATGTTCGCCGCCACGCAGGAGGCCAGAAGCCGGGGCTATGGCCCGGGCCGGTTCAGCTTCAACGTCCGGGGCGGACGGTGCGAGGCGTGCTCCGGCGACGGACTGCTGAAAATCGAGATGCACTTCCTGCCGGATATCTTCGTTCCCTGCGAGGTATGCAAGGGCGCGCGGTATAACCGGGAAACGCTGGAGGTCCGCTATAAGGGCAAAAATATCGCGCAGGTGCTGGACATGACGGTGGAGGAGGCCGCGGTTTTTTTCTCCGCCCTGCCCAAGATCAACAAGAAGCTGCAAACCCTGTGCGACGTGGGCCTTGGCTATGTGAAGCTGGGCCAGTCCTCGACCGAGCTTTCAGGTGGCGAGGCACAGAGGGTGAAGCTGGCCACAGAGCTGAGCAAGGTGGCCACGGGCCGCACCATCTATATTCTGGACGAGCCCACCACCGGCCTTCACAGCGAGGATGTCCGGCGGCTTCTGGAAGTCCTTCAGAAGCTGGTGGAGGGTGGCAACACGGTGCTGGTCATCGAGCACAATCTGGATGTCATCAAGTGCGCCGACTACCTCATTGACCTTGGACCCGAAGGGGGCGACGGCGGCGGGACCATCGTCTGCACCGGTACGCCGGAAGAGGTCGCCGCCTGCCCGGAGAGCTACACCGGGCAGTATTTGAAAAAAATGCTCCTCTGATGGAGGATTGGATGGGAGACGGAAGCATGAACATTCGTACCGCCCAAATGGCGGATTTGAAGGCGCTGGCGGCGGTGGAAGCCGCGTGCTTTCCGGCGGCGGAGGCCGCCGGGGAGGAGGATTTCGCATCCCGACTTCAGGTTTATCCAAATCACTTTTGGCTTTTGGAGGCGGAGGACGAGGGAATCGTTTCCTTTGTCAACGGCATGGCAACAAACGAGGAAACCATCCGGGACGAGATGTTTGCCGACGCGGCTCTTCACCAGGAGGACGGGGCGTGGCAGGCGATTTTCGGCGTGAACACCCTGCCGGACTATCGCCGCCGGGGCCTTGCCGCCCGACTGCTGCGGGCGGCGGAGCAGGACGCGCGGCTTTCCGGTCGGCGGGGCTGCATCCTCACCTGCAAGGCCGCGCTGCTTCCGTGGTATGAAAGCCTTGGCTACCGCAATCGGGGCGTGTCTGGGTCCGTCCATGGCGGCGCGGTATGGTACGATATGACGCTGGAATTTTGACGGGAACTGAAAAGTTTCCGGCTACGCAAAGGCAGAAGAAGGACTGCGGTATCGCCGCAGTCCGTCTTTTTAACTTTGCAGACGTAAGGGAAAATTACTGCGGGCAAAGCAGCGTAATTGCTTTTGGGTGCGGCAGGCATCTTTGTCCCGTGTCGTATGTTTGACTTTTGTACCAAGCAGAAAACGCCGATGCCGCCAATAAAGCGGCACCGGCGTTTAACATCTCTGATTCTATGCGGTATTCCATACGGAGTTTCGTGGAAATTCGACAAAAAGTGACGCGATAAATGTGAGAGAATTACCGAAAAGTCAAGCCAAAAAACCCTTCAAAATGCGGTCTTCCGCTTCTTCCTCAGTCAGGCCAAGGGTTTGCAGCTTCAAGAGCTGATCGCCCGCAATTTTTCCGATGGCGGCCTCGTGAATGAGCTGTGCATCCATGCAATTGGAAGCGATTTCCGGAATGGAGCGGATTTTTGCGTCTCCCATAATAATGGAGTCGCACTGCACATGGCCAAAGCTTCTGGCGTTGCCGGTCATCAGCGGACGAAAGGTCTGCACGGAGGTGTCCTGCGCCACGGACCGGGAAATCACACGGCCTTTGGAGTCTTCACCGTCCAGCACAATCTCCATATCGCTGTTGGCTGTTTGCTCTCCGTGGGTGAGCAGACGCTCCGTCACCACGGCCTCCGCGTTTTTCCCGCAGATAATTTTGGTGTAGCGGTTGGTAGAGTCGATGCCCCGGATTTGGGTGGTGTCCATCTGGATGGAGGCTCCCTCCTCCAGATATACGATGGTCTGGGGATTCATGATTTTACCGCCCTTGCCGTCCCCCTCGCCATAGTGCTTTTCCGTATAGTGAACGTGGGAGTTTTTTCCCACATAAAAGGTGTGTACGCCGTCGTGGCGGCTGGAGGCGTCTCCGCAGTTGTGAATACCGCAGCCTGCCACGATATTTACATGACTGTTCTCGCCGACATAAAAGTCGTTGTAGACAAGCTCTTCAATGCCCGGCTTGGTAATGATGACCGGGATGTAGCAGGTTTCCCCCGCTGTGCCGGGCTTGATGCGGATGTCGATGCCGGGCTTGTCCTCCTTGCCGGTGATCTCGATGTTTTCCGAGCTCTGCCGCCCGTCGCACCCCGTGTCCTTGCGGATGTTGAAGGCCCCCACGGGTTTCCCGATCAGGTCCGCAATCTTTTCAAGCAGGGCGCGGTCCACTTCTGTATCCATCATCGTGCTGCGCCCCCTTTCGTCAAAACCGGGCAGAAGCCCGTGGTGTCCGCCAGAATTTCCGGCAAAATCTCGTCGGCGGAGCCACGAAGAGTGACGCCCCCGTCGCCGATGACCACCACCTCGTCCGCCAGGGAGATAATCCGCTCCTGATGGGAAATGACGATCATGGTGGCGCTGCCGGACTGGTGAATCTGCTCAAAGGTCTCCGTCAGTCGGGAGAAGCTCCACAGATCAATGCCCGCCTCTGGCTCGTCAAAAATCATAAGCTGTGCGCTCCGGGCCAGAAGCGTGGCAATCTCGATGCGCTTCACCTCTCCGCCGGAAAGAGATGCGTCCACCTCCCGGTCTAAATAGTCGTTGGCGCACAGGCCCACCCGGGTGAGATACTGGCAGCAAAGGTCCTTGGAGAGCGGCCCATCTCCCGCCGCGATGGTCAGAAGGTCCCGGACGGTCAATCCCTTAAACCGGGGGGGCTGCTGAAATCCGTAGCTGATGCCCCGCTTCGCCCGCTCTGTGATGCCGAGATCGGTCACGTCCTCCCCATTCCATAAAATTTTGCCCGATGTGGGCTTCACAAGCCCCATGACAATTTTCGCCAAAGTGGTCTTTCCGCCCCCGTTAGGCCCCGTGAACACCACCAGACGGTGGTCGTCGACGGTCAGGGAGATGTCCTTCAAAATCTCCAACTTGCCCTCCGGCTCCTGAACGGCGTAATGGATATGTTGCAATTCCAGCACAGCGCGATTCCTCCTTGCGCGTTTTTTCAAAATACGCGGTTATTCTACCATTTTTTTTCTAAAAAGGCAATGCTAATAGCCGGATTTAGGTATTCTGTCCGAAGTGCGGCGGATTTATCTGTCGCCCCATTTTTACTGGCACACGGAGCGCGGCTGATGCATACCATGAAGAAGAGGACTGGACTCCGCCGGGAATTTGCTTCGCGCGGCGGGGCGCGGCGCGTTTTTTAATACTAGCCGGCGCGAAGCGGCGGAATGGAGCGTTTTTTATGCAACAGCAGGCCGATACATACGACTACCGGCAATACGACAAAATCTGGCAGCGGGTTTCTCCCAATCTGGACCCCTATCCCGGCGTGACACCGGAGTGCGCCACGGCAAAAACCCCCGCCGTCAGTGCTGCCGCCTCCGAGCCGGAGGAAACCGCCTGCACGGCACAGGCCAAAGCTGCCTCCGTGGCGGACGGACTCTCCTGTATTGAGGCAAATCCATGCTGCATGGGCACGTCGGCCATGGAGATGCTGCGGGTTTTGCAAAGCTTTATCGAAGAGGAGCTGGCGGCCAAGCGCTATTATCTGGCCTTTTCCCGGCAGGCCCCCGGCTGGGCGCGCCAGACGCTGCGGGACATGGCCGAAGACGCGGGCGCCCATGCGCGCAGGCTGATGGCGGTGCACTATCTCATCACCTGCCAGTGCTATCAGCCCACTTCGGCCTATGAGCGCATTTATGTGGGCCAGCTTTGCCCTGCTCTGCGGGCCCGGTATCAGGACGAGGTATGCCGTGCCCAGCAATATGAGCGGGCAGCGGAGAGCACTTCGGACCCCTGCCTTTCAAAGCTTTTATTCGAGCTGAGCGCGGATGGATACCGGCATGCGGATCAGTTGATGATGCTGCTGGAGCGGGCCATGCGTCAGCAGCAGTAAAAAGCGGAAAGGCTCCGGAGAGCTTTCGCGAAAGAGAGCCGCCTGCATA
>DKLF01000108.1:0-17087 GCA_002455655.1 Oscillibacter sp. UBA6647
CTCCAGAAAACTCCGCACTGACCAGCGCCCGCTTGCTGCCGGTGCGAATCAGGTCCCGAGAGGTTCTGCCCCCCAGCACCGCACCCATAGCGTCAATGACAATGGATTTGCCCGCGCCGGTTTCGCCGGTGAGGGCGTTGAAGCCCGGGCGGAACTGAATGTCCGCCTGCTCGATCACTGCGATATTTTCAATGTGCAGCAGCTCCAGCATGGCTTCCTCCCCCTTTTCTATTCTGTAATGATACTTCCCTTTACACGTTGATCATTTCCTGAATTTCTTTGCAGAAGGTTTCTGCCGAAGCGGTGTCCCTCATCACCAAAAACGCGGTGTCGTCCCCCGCCAGACTTCCCAGCATATAGCCCAAATCCATGTCGTCCAATGCGGCGCAGGCGGCACTTGCCAGTCCCGGCATAGTTTTCACCACCACGATGTTTTGTGCGTTTTCAATACCCGTGATGCTCTCCCGGAAGATTGTGCGCAGCTTCTCTGCGAAATTCAGACGGGTTCGGTTTCCAGACACAGAATATTTATACACCCCGTGCCCCACTGGCTCCTTTATGAGGTGCATCTGCTTGATATCCCGGGAAATGGTGGCCTGCGTGCTGGACACGCCTCGGGCCTGCAGCCGCTCCAAAAGCTGCTCCTGCGTCTCGATATCCTCCTGCCCGATGATCTCCAAAATCAGCATTTGCCGTTCATTTTTCATCTTCCTGTCCTCCCGGCAGCATTTTTCTTGCAAAGATTTCACAAAAACTTTTTTCGGTCAGCCGCACCAGCTTCAGCTCGTACTTGGACCGGCGCACCTGCACCTCGTCTTCCGCATGGAGGGAAAACCCCCTGCTCTCGTCTACAAACAGATACACCGGTTTGCGTCCGTTTCGCTCTGTGCGGATGGACAGTGTGTGTCCGGGCGAGAGAACATACGAAGAAAACCGCATATTATGCGTACAGATGGGGCAGACCACCATGGCCTCGGCCTCTGGCTCCACCACGGGGCCGCCGGCAGAGAGAGAATAAGCCGTAGACCCGGTGGGCGTGGCGATAATCACACCGTCTCCGGCAATGTCCGCCAGATGATGACCGTCAGACTCAATCCGCAGATGAATCACATGAGAGATAGGACCTTCCCGGATCACAGCGTCATTCAGCCCCAGATTCGTGTAGACAGATCGCCCGTTCCGCAGGACATTCACGTCCAGCATCATCCTGCTCTCCGTTTCAAAATCCCAGACTGCCAGCCGCCGCAGCATCTCCAGCTCGCCCAGCTCCAGCTCTGCGATGAAACCAAGACTCCCTGTGTTGACGCCCAGCACCGGCACCTTATTCAGCGCCGCCAATTTGGCAAGATGCAGAATCGTGCCGTCTCCGCCCAGCGTAATCAGCAGGTCCGCCGAGCGCAGCTCGTGGGTCAGCGGGCGCACCTCCAAATCCGCAAAGGAGGTTCCCTCCCGTTGGTCGCGGAAGGGCGAACACACCACCGTCCGGAAGCCGCACTCGTGCAAAATCGCCCGGGCAGCTTTTGTGGCGCTCATATCCCGATCCCGACTAGGATTGGGACAAAGAATAATCTTTTTGCCCTCTTTCATGTCTCCGCGCCTCCCTTCTCCGGCAGGTCCGTGTGCGATTCCTCTACCAGCGCCCGCAAATCAAAGCCCGGCGCCTCTTCCGACGCACCGCAGCGCAAGAACCCCAGATACTCGATGTTGCCCTCAGGTCCTCGAATAGGAGAGTATGTCAATCCAGCCACTGTAAAGTCAGATTCCTTTGCATGGTCCAAAAAATGCTCCAGCACCTCGCGGTGTACTTCCGGGTCCCGGACCACGCCTTTTTTACCGACCTTTTCCCGGCCTGCCTCAAATTGCGGCTTCACGAGACACACCGCGCCGCCTTCCTGCTTCAAAAGTCCCCTCAGGGCGGGCAGAATCAGCTTCAGGGAGATAAAGCTCACGTCCACGCTGGCAAAATCCAGCTCGTCCGGTACCTGCTCGTGGGTGAGATACCGGGCGTTTGTCCGTTCCAAACATACCACCCGCGGGTCGGACCGCAGCTTCCATGCAAGCTGACCGTAGCCCACATCCACGGCATAGACCTTCTTTGCTCCGTTTTGAAGCATACAATCGGTAAAGCCGCCGGTGGAGGCTCCGATGTCGCCGCAGATGCTCTCTTTCAAATCAATGGGAAACACGGACATGGCCTTTTCAAGCTTCAGCCCGCCCCGGCTCACATAGGCAAGACCGCCGCCTCGAACTTCGATTTCCTCGTCCACGGAATAGGCGGTTCCGGGCTTGTCCGCCCGCTGGCCCTTTACAAATACAAGACCACTCATGATAACAGCCTGCGCCTTTTGCCGACTTTCCAGCAAGCCCCGCTCCACCAGCAGCAGGTCAAGCCGTTTCTTTTCACTCATGCTATGTCCTCCCCGCGAAATGACGCGGTGTCCTCAACGGATTCCCTCTAAAACGGCCTTAACAACGCCCTCTGCGTCCAAACCAAGACTGTGCCGCAGCTCTTCAACGGACCCCGCCGGAACAAAGCTGCGGCCAAGGTTTTTGAAAAGCATTCGCTTGGGTGCGCTGCCCCGGGCGGCAAGAATGCCGCCGACTCTTTGTCCTACGCAGCCGGAGCCGCAGCAGTCCTCCACCGCGAGAATGCATTCGCAGCCGGAGAGCGCGGCCGCCAAATCCTCGTAATCCAGCGGCGCAATGCGGTTCAGCTTCACCACACCGGCGCGAACCCCCTGCTTCTCCAGCAAATCAGCCGCGTCCAGCGCCTGATTCACCAGCACGCCATAGGTCAGGATCGTCACGTCCTTCCCTTCCCGCAGCCGCACGGCGGCAGCTTCTCCGCCGTCCTCCCGGTAGCGGCCCTCGCCGCCTCTGGGATAGCGGACGGCCACCGGCCCTTGGCACTCTAAAACCGCGCTGCGCAGCATTTGCCGCAGCTCCGCAAAGCTGGCGGGGCAATACACTGTCATCCCCGGAACGGTGGGCAAAAATAGCGCGTCAAACGCGCCGTGGTGTGTTTCTCCGTCGTTCCCCACAAGGCCCGCCCGGTCCACCCCCAGCACCACATGAAGCCCCTCCAGCGCCACATCGTGGAGCAGCATGTCATAGCTCCGCTGCAAAAAGGTGGAATACACCGCGAATACGGGGATCATCCCCTGCGAGGCAAGGCCCCCGGCCATGGCCGCGCCGTGCCCCTCGGCAATGGCAACATCAAAAAACCGCTTTGGAAATTCCTTCTGAAAAAGGTCCAGCCCCGTTCCGTCCGCCATGGCGGCGGTGATGGCGCACACTCGTGGGTCCCGGGCGGCAAGGGAGACAAGGGTCTTTCCAAAAACAGAGGAAAAACTCTCTGTCTCCGGCTTTTTTAAAAGTCCGGTCGCCGCGTCGAACGGTCCGATGCCGTGGAACTTGCCTGGGTCCCGCTCCGCCGGTGCATAGCCCCGCCCCTTCTCCGTGTGTACGTGGACCACCACCGGACAGCGCAGCTCTCTGGCCCATTGGAGCATGTCGCACAGCCGGTCAATATCATGTCCGTTAATCGGTCCTAAGTAATTGAACCCCATGTCCTCAAACAGGGTACTGCCAGGCCACAGGGCTTTTTTCAAAGAGGTTTTCATCCGGTGATTAAAACGGTAAAGCCCGCTTTTCATGGGCTGTGCGCCAAACAGGCTTCGATACCACTTTTTAAAATGATAATAGGCAGGCTTGCTTCGGATTTTTCCCAGATGCCTGCTCACCGCCCCCACGTTGGGGTTGATGGACATGCCGTTGTCATTTAAAATCACAATTAGCGGCTCTTTGGAAGCACCTGCATTGTTCAGCCCCTCATAGGCAAGTCCACCGGACAGCGCCCCATCCCCGATGAGGGCCAGAACGCTGTGGTCCTTCCCCTCCAATGTTCTGGCACGGGCCATTCCCAGCGCCACGGAGACGGAGTTGGAAGCGTGGCCCGCCACAAACGCGTCGTGCTCGCTCTCATAGGGCTTAGGGAAGCCCGACAGGCCGCCAAACTGCCGCAAAGAGCCAAACAGCTCTTTACGTCCCGTCAGCGCCTTGTGGACATAGCATTGGTGCCCCACATCAAACACCAGCCGGTCGCTGGCGGTGTCGAACACCCGATGGATTGCCACCGTCAGCTCCACCACGCCAAGATTGGAGGCCATGTGACCGCCGGTTTGGGAAACCTGCTCAATCAAAAACCGCCGGAGCTCGTCGCACAGCGTATCCAGCTCCCCGCGGCTCAGCGCTTTCACGTCCGCGGGAGAATTGATGGTTTCAAGAATCATAGGTGTCTCTCTTTTCAAAAATTACGGAGAACCCCCGCTCTTCATTTGGAAAAGCGATGGAATACGTGCAAAATCTTTCCCGCAAGGAACACCACGCGGGTGCTCTGATTGATGGCCAGTGATTTGCCCAGCGCCTTCCCGCCGATGGTCAAGCCGGAAATAACCGCCGTGACCCCCGCGCCCAAAAGCACGCTGTGTACATCCAGTAGCATCTGAAGCCGAGCCACGATGACGGCGGCGGTGGTGCCGGAGACGATGCCGCAGATATCGCCCACCACGTCGTTGCAGAAGCTGCTGACGCGCCCGGCGTTGCGAAGGAGCATAATTGCCTCCGACGCACCCGGCTCTTTGTGGGCGGCCATGGAGTGAAAGGGTCGCTCGTCCGCAGCGGTGACGGCAACGCCGATAATATCAAATAAAATGCCAAGTCCGATAAATCCCGCCAAAACCAAAAGCGCCGCCGCGATCCCCGCCCCGGTGAGCGCGCTTTCAGAAGCAAGGCTCAGCGCGGCGGACAGCGCCACGGCGATGAAAAATATCCGCAGTGCCCAGCGGTACTGCGGCAGCTCCGCGTCGTTTTTTCGTTTTCGTTTTGTTTTGCTCAATCTGTTGCCTCCCCGGGCACAGCGAAATTCCGCCGGAAGAGGCGGTTCGAATTTTCTAAATACTAAGTCGGCGGCGGTGAAAAAAGTAAATCTTACGGCTTAGGTACGGGTTGGATTTCCCCGCAGCGCACCTCTCGTTGCCGATGGAGGCGGTTCCCCTTTCGGCGCTTCGTCGCGGCGTTGCCGTCCGCACGACCCGATTGCCACTTAGTCCGCACTGTAATCCTTTTTTCGCCCTTGCGACAGCCTAGATGATTTCCACCTCAGTCTGTGCGTCTTTTTAGCCTCTTTTGCAGACGGGGTTTCAAAAGGCAATAGCATCTTCCTCTCTGGCCAGAGCGGAGTCTGCCTGAATCCTCTATCCACCGCGCCCACGCAAGGCAGGCTACATCTGCACACAGCGTTACGGACGAAACCGCCCGATGCACCGCATTGCAGGTTCATAATCTGTTTCGTACGCGGGCCGGGTACCCACATGGGATTACGTCCGCGCACAAGAACAGGTCTCCACAGAAACAGGGTCGGGTTGACCATGCCATTGCTCATCGCCCTGAGTCCGCAAGCGTGAAATCACGCTTCCCCCCAGCATCCACCCAAAACTGGGCGTTTCAAGCAGACACCACGGGTTTCATCGATATGCCCTTCAGAGGATTTTTAGCCCCTCCTTGAAAGACGCAGTACTGACTAGGATACTGCGCCGCCGCTTAGCATGCTTATTATAGCACGTTCCTAATAAATATACAACGATTTTTGTATATCCAAAGTGTGAATTTTTAGAACACCGGTTTGCTTTCTCAGCCAGTCCGCTCCGCCAGAGAGTCCGCCAGATCGTCCAAAAATTCATGCTCCGGAAGCCGCGCCAGCGCAGCCTTTGCCGCTGCGGTGCACATCCGCACCGCGTTTTCGCAGCCCTCCAGCCCCAGCACATCCACGTAGGTGGTCTTCCCGTCCGCTTTGTCGGAGCCAAGGGTTTTGCCGAGGCTTTGTTCGTCTCCCATCACGTCCAGCATGTCGTCCCGAATCTGAAACGCCACGCCCAGCTCCCGGGCATAGCTTCCAAGGGCCGCGCGCAGATCCTCCCCAGCGCCGGCGGCAGCGCAGCCCATCAGCGCCGCGCCCCGGAGCATGGCCCCAGTTTTCAGACTGTGGACCTCCAAAAGCTCCTCCCGGGTACGGGGGCTGTGCAGCGTGTCCAGCACCTGACCGGCCACCATGCCGTCCGCCCCGGCTGCCTGTGCCAGAAGCAGTGCGCAGTCTGCCCGGCGAACCGCGCCAAGACCGGGAGCCGATAAAATCAAGCGGAACGCCTCCGGCTGGAGAGCGTCTCCCGCCAGTACCGCCAGCGTCTCGCCGTAGACCTTGTGATTGGTGGGCTTGCCCCGACGCAGGTCATCGTCGTCCATGCAGGGCAGGTCGTCGTGGATGAGAGAGTAGGTGTGTATCAGCTCCACCGCGCAGGCGGGGGGCAGCGCCAATTGCCAGTCCAGCCCGCACAGGCGGGCCGCTTCCAGTGCCAGCACGGGCCGCAGCCGCTTTCCCCCGGCAAGAAGGCTGTACCGCATGGCGTCGTACAAATCGACCCAGTGGGGCTTGTCCGAAAACAAACCCTCCAAGTAGTCCTCCACCGCCTGACGGTATTCTCCGTACCGCGCGTCAAACGCCGCCTTATCCATCCGATTCGTCCTCCGTGTCAAAGGGTAGCTCCACCGGCGCGCCGTCCGCGCCCTTCATCAGGCGCACCACTTTTTGCTCCGCTTCGTCCAGAAGCTTTCCGCAGGAGTGAATCAACCCCGTTCCCTCGTCGAACAGCGCAAGGGAGTCCGCCAGCTCCGCGTCTCCTTTTTCCATCCGGGCCACAATCTCCTCCAGACGTGCAATCTGCTGCTCAAAGGTCTGGGGTTCTTCTTTTTTCTTTCCAGCCATCACGGTCTTCCTTTCTCAACGGTACATTCAAGGGACCCTTCTCCCAGCGCCACCTCGATGCGGCTGCCCGGGGGTGCGTCCCGATAGCTTTTGAGGATGCCCTGCCCGTTCCGGGCCACGGCGTAACCCCGACCCAAAACCTTTAGAGGACTCATGGCATCCAGCGACGCGGCCAGCGCGGAAAATCTCTGTCGCTTCGCGCCCACGCTTTTCTCCGAAAGGTCCCCCAGCCGCTGCTGCAAGTGGGTCAGCAGCATCCGCCTGTCCTGCACAAAGGCAAGCTGGTCCTTCATCACCCGCTTTTCGGCAAGCGCCTGAAGACGGCGGCGGCACAATTGAAGCTTCATTTCCTCTGCCTGCGCCATGCGTTCTCCTGCGCCCCGAAGCCACCGAAGCAGCTCCAATTGGTCGGGCACGGCGATTTCCGCCGCATTGGAGGGAGTGGACGCCCGTACATCCGCCACAAAATCGGAGATAGTCACATCCGGCTCGTGGCCCACGGCGGAGATCACCGGAAGCTCAGACTCGTAGATGGCCCGGGCCACCCGCTCGTCGTTGAAGGCCCACAGGTCCTCCATGGACCCGCCGCCCCGGCCCGTAATAATCAAGTCTCCCACCTTATAGCGGTTTGCATACCGGATGGCTCCCGCAATTTCCGCCGGGGCCTCCGCCCCCTGCACCCGCACCGGCAGCAGCGCAACCTCGGCGGCGGGAAATCTGCGCCGCAGAATGCGGAGCATGTCGTGAATGGCTGCCCCGGCGGAGGAAGTGACAATGGCGATTCGTCGGGGATAGCGGGGCAGGGGTTTTTTGTGGGCCTCATCAAACAGGCCCTCCTCCAGCAGCTTTGCCTTGAGCTGATCAAAGGCCACCGCCAGATCGCCCACCCCGTCCGGCGACAGGCCGCCGCAGTAAAGCTGATAGGCCCCGTCTCTTGGAAAGACGGAAATCCGCCCCTGGGCAATGGCCTTCATGCCGTTTTCAGGGCGGAACCGCAGTCTTTGGGCCTGAGATCGAAACATGACGCACCGCAGCGCGCTGTCCTTATCCTTCAGCGTAAAATAGTGGTGTCCCGAGGGGTAAATCTTGTAGTTGGACAGCTCCCCCCTCACCAGAATGTCCTGTAAAATCGGCTCTCCGTCCAGCAGAGCCTTCACATATTCGTTGACCTGAGAAACCTGATAGACAGGCTGTTCCACGAACGCACCTTCTTCCTTGCGGTTCTTTCGTATTTGGGCAAAAAACAAGGCGGGCATGACTGCCCGCCCTGTTTTTAATCAATCCTGCGGACATTCCTGGCGGGCAAAGCTGCCGAGAATTCCGTTGATAAACTTCACCGTCTCCGGCGTCTCATATTTTTTGGAGATTTCCACGGCCTCGTTAATGGCCGCGCCGTTGGGAACGTCCTGCATGTAGAGAACCTCGTACATGCACACCCGCATAATGGCGGAGGCTACCAGAGGAATCCGGGCAAAGCTCCAGCCCACCGCATATTTGGAAATGTAGCCGTCCAGCTCGGCCGCGTGCTCCCGCACGCCCAGAACCAGTCGGCGGATATAGTCCGCCTGCTTTTCGTTGGGCGCGTCGGCGTAAAGCGGGTCTTCCCCCGCAAGGGTTGCAAAGCGCTCCGCCGTCAGCCGCTCATCCAGCAGCTCCTCCGCCGTCACATCCGTAAAGCTCAGTTCATAGGCCAGATGGATGGCGATTTCCCGTGCAACGTTCCGTACCATAACCCGTTTCTTCCTCTATCTTTCTCAGTCCAGCGTCACGCCGTCCACATGAATGTTCACCGTGCCCACCGGGCAGCCGGTCATGGCCTCCACCGAGGAAACGACGGCCTTTTGCGCGTTCTCCGCCACCTCGGGAATGGGGTGTCCGTAAGAAATCGTCAGGTACACGTCCAGCGCAAGAGACGCGCCGGTCATGTCGATTTTCACGCCCCGCGTGCCCTTTCTGGCGTTTTTCTTGTTCATCAGGTCGGTCACGCTGCCGCCCATGCCGCCGATCATCCCGGACACGCCTTCCACGTCTCGGACGGCGCCCACAGCGATGGCGGCGATCACTTCCTCCGCGATATTGATACTGCCGTTTTCCTCCGGCAGAATCATGTATTCCCGGCCTTCACCCATGGCATTCACGCTCCTTTTCGTCGCCCGACCATTGGCCGGGCTCCTTCTTTCGTGCATATTAGTTTACCATGCTTCTTCAAAAATTACAACAGCTAATTTGCCGCCATGATCTTGATATTTCCGGCGGGATAGCCCGTCTCTGTCATGGCGATATCTGTGATTTTTGCCACGTCCGTGTCTGCAAGCTCTCCGCTGGCGGTGGACACCACCACACTGAGGCTGTCCTCGCTCATAAACGCCACGCAGTCGGTATAGCCCTTGGCCGTCACCAGATTTTCGATCTGCGCCTCCGCCATGGTGAACTGCGCCATGGCCTGAATTCCCTCCGCCGCCTGATCAAGCGCGCCCTGAGACGCACCGTCCTCCTCCGCTGCCTGCTGCAGCAGCGACACGGCGGAATCCCGTGCCTGCTGGCGGGTCAGGCGGGCGGAAGCGAAATAATCCGACCCCGTGTAAACTCCCGTCTCGTCCACCGGCGCGGCGGATCCGTCTCCGCCGGAGACAAGGGCCGCCTCGCCCAGCAGCTTGCCGCCCGACTGCCCGGAGCTTCCGGCTCCCGCCGGAGCGGCGTTCTGCGTCGCCTGCCAGTTCAGGGCCGCCGCCGCGCAGATCAGCACCAGCATGGTCACCACCACGGTATAGCGTTTCCAGTTTCCTCTCATGTTCCGCTTCCTCCTCCAAAATATCACTGACATTTAACCACCGTAATCCGATCCGAGCCCAGACCCGTCAGCGCAGCCACCGCAGCCGTCACCGCCAGACGAACCTGTGCGTCTCCCGCGCCCTGGCATACCACCAGCGCGCCCCGAAATGTGGGACATCTGGTCCCCGTCACCACCGGCTCCTGCGCGCCGCTTTTTCCCGCAAGCACCGTCTCGCTTTTTCGCTGATAATCCGTGGGCGCGGCGGTGTCTCCGCTGTAACTCAAATCCGTGTCCTGCGCCAGACTGCGCTCCGTACCCGTGTCCGCCGTCAGCATCAGGTGCAGTTCGCCCACGCCGTCAATTTTTGTCAATATTTTCTCCATATTTGCCTGCGTCTCCTGCACCACATCCTGTACATGCTCTTCCGGAACCGTGTCGGCGCTTTTGTTGTTCCCGGAGGGCAGCAAAAGCAGCGCCACGCCCGCCGCCGCCACCAGAACCGCGTATTTCCAGCGGTTCCAGAGTTTTTTTACCGTCTCAGCCTGTTTCATGATAGACCTGCCTCTCCTTTGGAATTCCCAGCTCCCGCTCCATATAGTCCGCCAGCGCGTCCGATTTCTCCCCGGTCAGTTCCGCCCCCGTCGGAACGGGCGTGCCATCCTCTCCCGGCTCCATCAGTACCCGGACGGTGCATGAGACTCCCAGCTCCGCGGCTTTGTCCAAAATATATGCTTCCGTCTTGTCCGCTATGAGTTCTCCCATCGTCTGATTGCTCTGCTCCTTCAACTCCGTCTGGCGCTGCTGGATTTCCACCGCATAGTCTTCATATCCCAGTTCCAGTCCGCTTACGTCTACCCCCGGGAAGGGCTTCAGCATCACCAGCAGCAGCACCAGGCCCCCGGCGAAACCCGCAATTTTCCGCACCGTCCCCTCCGGAATCAGACTTTGGGATAAAGACACGAGAAAGGCCGCCGCTCCCACAGAAATAATCCAGCCTCTGATTGCCTCAATCATTGCGTCCCTCCCCCTTTCACGCAACCGCTGCCACGGAAGACAAAATCGCGATCAGCAGCAACAGTGCGCTGGCACCCGTCATCCCCAGCACCAGCCCGAAAGCACTGCCAAGGCCGTCGATAAGCTTGCACAGCTCCGGAGACCCGATGACCCCCGCCAAAAAGCCCGCCAGCTTGTACAGGAGATATTGAATGCCCAAGTGTAAAAAGGGCCACGCGCAAGCCGCCAGCACCGCCAGCGTTCCGAAAATGCCGATGGCGTTTTTCAGCATCCCCGCCCCGGCCAGCACCGTTTCCGCCGCCTCAGCGATAATGCTTCCCACCACGGGTACCATCCCGGCGACCGCAGAACTTGCCAGCTTCACCGCGGTTGCGTCCGTCGCGCCGGAGATGACATGGGCGATGGAAAGATAGATGGTAAACGCCGTCAGCGCCCCGCACAGAATCCATGAGATGCACTTGCGCATTGCCTCCGCGATGTTTCCCAGCCGCCCCCCGGGAAGACACGCCGCGGCGGTGAGCGTTCCGATGTAAAGATATGTCAGCGGCAGCAGCAGTTCCTGAATCAGCTTTAAAAGTAGCCCCGTAAACAATACCGCCGTCACCTGCTGTACCGTGGCGGTGGTGATGGAACCGCTGACGGCCGTGGCCGCCGCCAGCACCGGCAGCAGAATCCTTGCAAATTCGTTCAATTCCTGAATGGTTCCGCCGCCCATTCCGATCAGGCTTTCAAAGCTTCCCGCCGTCAGCAGCGTCACCGACAGCGCCCCCGCTGCCAGCACCAGCTTGGGTCCCGTGCCGCCGGCGGTCTGGGAGAAGCCTTCCACCGCACCGCACAACAGCACCACCAGCAAAATGCTCACGGCGCCCCGCAGTCGCTGAAGCAATACGGACCTTGCCTGTCCCATGAGATTCTGAAAAATCTGGGCCGCGCCTCCGCCCAGCGGGTCCGCGCCGGACAGGTCCGCGTTTTCCAAAATTGATTCCGTCCCCTCCGGTAACGCATCCCATAGCTCGTCCGGCACCTCAGCGGCAGAAACAGGAAGGGTAACCAGCAGCGCCAGAACCAGTGCCAAAAGCCATCGTTTCATCCCATCAGCTCCAACAGGACGTCCATCGCCTTTTTCAGCAGCGGCAGCGCCGCCAGCAAGGCGCACACCGCCCCCGCAATTTCCACAGCGGAGGCCAGCGCCGCTGCTCCCGCATCCTTGCACAGCCCGCTTCCAATCTTCACCACCAGCGCGATGCCCACGGTTTTGTAAAGCGGCACAAACAGCTCGTTGGATACCCCCGTCCGGGCCATAAGCTCCCCGAAAAAGTCCATCAGGCTCCGCAGGCTTTCGGACAGAGCGAGCACCGCCGCCACGGCGGCGGCCAACCCCAGTAGCAGAGCCGCCTCGGGTGCGCCCCGACGCACCGCCGCGGCCAGCAGCGCCGTCACCACGCACACCAGCGTGATCTGCATGACCTGTCCCATCAAAAGCCAAACAGCGTTTTGATGAGCTCAAACAGATCGCTGATCTGCCGCACCATCATCATCAGAACCACCACCAGACCCGCCAGTGTCGTCATCATGGCCTGCTCCTCCCGGCCGGATCGCACAAGGAGCTGGTTCAGCACCGCCACCAGAATTCCGATAGCGGCAATCCGAAAGATTAAATCAACGTCCATGGTAAATATTCCTTTCGTATGTCCTTTACAGCAGGAGAATCAGCAGCAGCGCGGCGGCGGAAAAGCAGACCGCCGTGGTCTGCCTGAAACAATCCCGTTTATCCTTTCGTCGCTCTTCCGCTCTCTTTCTAAGCCAATCTGTGGAAAGTGAAATTCCCTTACAAATTTCCGTTTCGTCACCCGACAGCCTGTACCCCAATCCAGCGACAATTACCTGTGCATCGTCCTCGATCGGAAGACAGCGACAGGCGTTTTCCCACGCAGGGCGCAGCGACTCTCCCCGCTCCAGCGAATCCGCCGCCCCGGTCAACCATACCATCACGTCTTCACTTCGCCGGGACCGGCCCACCTGCCGCAAAAGCCGGGGCAGGGGCGTGCGGGTCAGGCGGATGCCTGCGGAGAGTTCCTCCAGCGCGGTGATCAGCTCGTCCAGCGCCTCCGTTTCCCGCTGGCGGCGGCGCAGCTCCCCCAGCCAGATTGCGCCAAAGCCCAGCAGCAGCAGCAAACTGCCCAGCGCTTTCACGGCAGCTCCTCCAATTCATAACTCCGCCCCTCCGCGGTTCGCCGGATGCACACCGCACGGCGAAATACCTTCGTCTTCAAAAGCTGCCTGTACAGTGGCCTATGCGAAAGCTCTTCCACATTGGCGGCATGGATGGTGGCCAGCAACCTCACACCGCAGCCCGCAGCCATGGTCATGGCCCGGATATCCTCCTCCGCCGTGATTTCGTCGGCGGCCACAATCTGGGGGTTCATGGTCCGCAGCAGCATGGGGATGGCGGCGGCCTTTGGGCAGCCATCCAGCACATCGGTGCAGGGGCCAACGTCCATCTGGGGCCGTCCCCGGTAGCAGACCGCCACCTCTCCCCGCTCGTCCGCAAGACCCACACGCAGTCCCTTTTGAGAGACACAGCGAATCAAATCCCGCAGCAGCGTGGTTTTCCCCCCTCCCGGCGGGGACAGCAGCAGTGTACTTTCAAACTTGCCATCGGATAAAAGCCGCTCCGAAAGCTCCTCCGCGATGCCTGTCTTTTCCCGGGCAATCCGCACGTTGGCGGAGGACAAGTCCGTCAGGTTTGTGCACACGCCGCCCTTCAT
The DNA here is from genome assembly GCA_002455655.1 of Oscillibacter sp. UBA6647. Classification (GTDB taxonomy): domain Bacteria; phylum Bacillota; class Clostridia; order Oscillospirales; family Oscillospiraceae; genus Oscillibacter. The sequence continues at coordinate 13,376 of DKLF01000108.1, forward strand.
GACTGCGGAGCCGCAAAAGCCGATGCGAAAGCCGCCCCGCACAGGCAAAAATCCCTCTCGCAGTGTTTCGGCGGCAGCATAGCGGGAAAATTCGGCGCCCAAGTCACATAGCGTCTCCAACTCCTCCGGCTCCACCGAAGGCTCGGTTCCCCACGGGCTGCTTTCCCCCTCGGGCAGCAGCACCGTCATGGGCCTGCCTGTTCTAATGCGAAATTCCTCCGCCACCGCTTTTTTTTCTTCCGGCAGCGTGTCCGCCAGCTTGCGCAGCCGCACCGGCAGAAAGGCAGCAGCCTGCCGGTATCTGGCAATCTCTTCCCGTTCCTTCATCTCCGCTCCTCCTTGTCCGATACCCAACCATATGAAGGCCCGTCCCCCTTTATGCCGGAAAAATTGAAGGAAAAAAGCGCCCGGTATTCGAAAATACCGGGCGCTTTTTGCATTTACTTGCAGCACTTGCAGTAGTTTTTCGTCTCCTCGTAGGTTTCGCAGCGGCTGACCGTGTTGGGCGGGAAGAACTCGCCCACAGGGAAGCTGATGTTGCGGAACAGGCCGCATGGGTCTTGGGCGGGGTCGGTTCCACCGGAACCGGAGCACTCCTTCTGGGGCATGCAGTAGTCGTACACGGGGATCAGCAACTGTGTATCCCGCTCCAGCCGCACGATGGAGAACTGGCCCAGAGTGACGTACACTCTCCGCCCGTCCTCGCCGGAACTGAGCTCGCCGTCGAAATAGTCGCTGATAAACGTCGGAATTTCGCACAGGTCGCAGTCGCAGGGACGGCAGCCGCACACGTCTACCAGCTTCGCGTCCAGCACGATGGGGTCGACAGCCTCAACCACTGCGGTGGGCGCACTCCCGGTACGCAGGCACTGGCTATCCACGGTGCAGGTATCAGAGGAGAAAACTCTGGCGCCGCCCTCGCTGCCAAACAGCAGGACGCGTTTGTCGAACACACACAAACCTTCCACGGTCACGGGACTTGGCGTGCACAGGTATGCCTGGAGCGTCACCTGATAGAAAAATCGCATGTCGACGGTGTAGCAGCCTCGGTTGAAGGTCACCGGCTCCACGTCTACGTACACATAAAGCAGCTTTGCGGTGCCGCCCTTCAGAGAAACCGCGCGATTGAGGACATCCACGTACTGCAGCTTGGGATAGAAGCGCAAGTCTTCGATACAATCCTTGTCTTTGCACGAGTCAAAAATCTTCTTGGTGTGAATGCAAACCGCCTCGCGGATGCAGCGAGAGTCATCCACAGGTCCGGGCATGATCTTTTCAGGCATTGCAATACCTCCTATTTAAGTAGCTGTGAAAGAAAATTTCTTTCAGTCCAGTCTATGCTTCCCGGGAAAAAAAGTGAGTGGGCCGGAAAATGTCCCGGCCCGCTCAAAAAAACAGGAAATTCAACCGTCATTCCCATGGGGACAGACTGTTTTTTCGCATAATTCCGGATGGTAAAGCCCATACGGAAAAAGCACGGCGACAGGAGCTTTTCCTGTCGCCGTGCTCTTTATCTTTAATAAAATAGATTTCCGAAAAGAAATTAGCCCTTCACCATGGAAGCGATCTCGTCGGCAAAGTTCTCCTGCTTCTTCTCAATGCCCTCGCCCTTTTCAAAGCGGGCGGCGGAGACAAACGCGACAGAGCCGCCCAGCGCCTTGGCGGAAGCAGCGATATAGCCCTCCACGGTCATGCTGCCGTCCTTCACAAACTCCTGCTGCAACAGGCAGTTTTCCTCGTAGAACTTGTTCAGCTTGCCGGAGGCGATCTTCTCCTTCACCGCGTCGGGCTTGGAAGCCATCTTGGGGTCGTTGGCCATCTGGGCCACGAGAATCTTCATCTCCTCGTCCAGAATCTCCTGAGAAACCTCAGACTTGTCCCAGAAGCGGGGATTCAGCGCGGCGATCTGCATAGCCACGTCCTTACCCACGGCCTCCACCTTCTCGGCGGGCAAGTCAGTCTTGAAGTTCACCAGCACACCGATTTTACCGCCGGCATGGACATAGGGAACGGAGATGCCTTCGGCAAAACGGATGAAACGGCGGACCTTGATGTTCTCGCCGATGACCAGCACCATCTCCTGCTGCTGCTGGGTGACGGTGAGATCACTGCCATCGTACTTGCACTCCATCAGCGCGTCCAGATCGGCGGGATTCTGCTTTGCCACCGTGGCGGCCACGCCCTTGACGAAATCCACAAACTTCTCGTTCTTGCCCACGAAGTCCGTCTCGGCGTTCACCTCAACCAGAGCGCCCACGCCGTCGATTACCTCTGCCAGGGCCACGCCTTCGGCAGCGATGCGGCCGGCCTTCTTCGCGGAAGCAGCCATGCCCTTTTCACGCAGCCATTCAACGGCCTTGTCAATGTCGCCGTCGGTGGCGGCCAAAGCCTTCTTGCAGTCCATCATACCCACGCCAGTCATTTCGCGCAGGTTCTTTACGTCAGTAGCTGTAATAGCCATCTTCGTTTTTCCTCCAATTTTGATGATTAGATATACCCGTGCCGGGGAGCCGTCTTACTGGGCGGACTCGGCTGCGGGAGCCTCGGCGGCAGCGTCCTCCATCTGCTCGCCCTGACGGCCTTCCAGCATGGCGTTTGCCATGATGGAGGAGATCAGCTTGATGGCGCGGATGGCGTCGTCGTTGCCGGGGATGACGTAATCAATCTCATCGGGATCGCAGTTGGTATCGGCAATCGCCACCACGGGGATGCCCAGCTTGTGGGCCTCGGCAATGGCGTTGCGCTCCTTGCGGGTATCCACAATAAACAGCGCGCCGGGAAGAGTCTTCATGTTCTCCACGCCGCCCAGATACTTCTCAAGCTTCGCAATTTCGCCCAGGTGCTTCATGACTTCCTTCTTGGGGAGCATGTCGAAGGTGCCGTCCTCCTGCATGGTCTTGAGCTGATGCAGACGGTCCACGCGGGTACGCATGGTCTTGAAGTTGGTCATCATGCCGCCAAGCCAGCGGGCATTCACAAAATACTGGCCGCAGCGCTGGGCCTCCTCGCGAATGGCGTCCTGCGCCTGCTTCTTGGTGCCCACGAACAGCAGGCTCTTGCCGTCGGCGGAGAGATCGCGGACAAAGTTGTACGCCTCTTCCAGCTTGCGGACGGTCTTCTGCAGGTCCACGATATAGATGCCGTTGCGCTCGGTATAGATATAGGGAGCCATCTTGGGGTTCCACCGACGGGTCTGATGCCCGAAGTGGACGCCTGCCTCCAGCAGGGATTTCATGGATACGATGCTAGAATTTGCCATGACTTAAGTTCCTCCAAAATATAAATTTAGTTTACCCTCTGGCGCTTCATCCCATCCGCCAGTTTCCGAAGGAAACACAGACGGACAGTCCACCACCATGCGTAGTGCTGTAATATGATACCACAGGATTCCCCTCGGTGCAAGAGCTTTTTATGAAAACAGGAAGAAAAATCCCGGGATTCCCCGGGATTTTTCCGTTTCTTTGTATTTTGCAGCCGTTTCTCTTCCGAAACTCAATATTTGGAAGCCGCACCGCCTGCCATCGGCTCCCTCTGAGCCGAACTGACGGAGCGCTCTTCCACCGGGGCAGGGCGTGCGCCGGTCGCGGGTGCTTCTTCTCCATCGACAAATTTGAACTGCCCCACCAGCTCCTTGAGCATCTGCGCCTGCGCGGACATCTCCTCGCTGGCGGCAGCACTTTCCTCGCTGGTTGCGGAGTTGTTCTGCACCACA
>DKLF01000108.1:17216-17489 GCA_002455655.1 Oscillibacter sp. UBA6647
GGAGTTGTTCTGCACCACAGAAGAAATCTGCTCCACGCCCAGAGACACCTGCTCCAAAGAGGTGGACTGCTGGGCGGAGGCGGTGGAAATCTTTTGGACAATCTCCGCCACGGCGGCAGAGTTTTCCTGCAACCGCCCCATGGCCTGCGCGGTGGAGCTCATGGCCTGCGTCCCCTTTTCAACGGAGGAAACGGCTGCGGCAATCAACTCAGAGGTGCTTCTGGACGCCTCGGCGGATTTGCCCGCCAGATTCCGCACCTCGTCGGCCACCAC
>DKLF01000135.1 GCA_002455655.1 Oscillibacter sp. UBA6647
TCCACTGGGCAGTGGGGGGCCTCTGATTTCCATAGGGAACCGGCATACGATACTGCCTCTCCGCCGTGCAGAAATGGGAGGAGGTGACGGCAGCGGCCCGCTCGGCAAAGCCGCCGTCGATGCTCATGGCCGCCATGGCCAGGGATTCCCCCATGGTGGAGCAGGCGCCGTACAGCCCGAAAAAGGGAATTTCAAACTCCCGCAGGCCATAGGAGGTGCCGATGCACTGATTTAAGAGATCGCCGGCAAAAATATAATCCAAATCGCCTGCGTGCAGCTTTGCCTTGTCCAGCGCCGTCTGCACCGTTTTTTGCTGCATGCGGGACTCTGCCTTTTCCCAGGTTTTTTCACCCAGGAACGAGTCCTCGCACAGCTCGTCGAAGCAGGCCGCCAGCGGACCCTGCTTTTCCAGCTTTCCGCCGGTGGCGGCAAAGGAGAGAATGGACGGGGGAGAGTCCAGCCGGACGGTCCGCCGTCCAACGCGTTTTTTGCTCATAAAAAAACACCGCCTTGTGATGATTTTCCATAGGTTGCCCCATTTGGAGAAAAATTATAGCAAGCACCTTTAAGAGCGAATTTTGTTGTGGAACGATGAAGTGCGACGGAGAAATGATGCGAAAAAAATGCAAAAAACCGTCGGGAGAAGCTCTCCCGACGGCAAAGCCGCGTGTTAAAGAATTGAGCGTATCAAAACAGGGCGGGAATAGTTTTGCTCAGCCAACAGATCAGAATCGGAAGAAGGCAGGCCGGAGTCATATTCATGACCTTGATTTTGGTGATGCCCAGCAGATTCAGCGACAGGGCGATAATCAGCAACGACCCCACGCAGGTCATCTCCGCCACAACCGCGTCCCCAAGCAAAGGGGAAATCAGGGCGGCCAGCGCGGCAATGCTTCCCTGAAAGAGAAACACTGTCACGGCGGAAAACGCCACGCCCACGCCCAAAGAAGAGGCAAAGATGACAGAGCTGATGCCGTCCAGCAGGGCTTTTGCAAACAGGGTGGAATGGTCGCCCGTCAGCCCGTCCTGCAACGCGCCCACAATCGACATGGCTCCCACGCAGAAGAGGAGGCTTGCTGTAACAAAGCCCTCCGACACAGAGGAGGTTCCGCCCGGAACCAGATGCTCCGTCTTTTTCTGCACCCAATCGCCCAGAGAGCACATCCGCCCATCCAGGTCCAGCAGTTCCCCAAGCAACGCGCCGAGGACCATGGAGAGAATGGCAATCAGCATATTCTGCCCCTTCAGAGACCCGCTTATGCCAATATAGAGCACGCACAGAGCCACGCTTTTCATAACCATGTCCTGAAGCCGCTGCCCCAGTGCACCGCCCTCAGCCACGGGCAGGAGTTTGGCAATTCGTGTCAGGCCCAGTCCGACCACAGAGCCAGCCAGAATGGCCAGCGTGTTGACTGTCGTTCCGATCAGCATACCAATCCCTCCGTTTCCTTCAGCAGGCTGCGCACCACGGCGCTCCCCAGCAGCAGTCCGGCGGTGGCCGGGACCCAGGGGTTGCTGGCGGGAACGCTGCGCCGCCCCGGGGGGGGCGCTTCCGTCTGCCGAACGGAGGGAGCCGGTTCTTCGGGGCTGAACACCACCGGAAGATGACGGATGCCCCGTTTTTTCAGCTCCCGGCGCATCACGCGGGCCAGAGGGCAGCCGGATGTTTTTGAAATGTCCTCAATTCGCAGCAGAGAGGGGTCAAGCTTGTTCCCGGTGCCCAGAGCCGCGATGAGAGGAATGTGCAGACGCAAAGCGGTTTCCGCCAAGTCCAGCTTGCAGGACACAAGGTCGATGGCGTCCGCGATGTAATCATACAGGCAGCCCTCGGGAAAAAACCGGTCCCGGTTTTCGGCGTTGTACAAGGCGTGGACAGGGTGAAGCTTCAGCGCGGGGTTGATATCCAGCAGGCGTTCGGCCATGGCCTCCGCCTTGGGACGGCCCACGGTGGAGTGAAGCGCTTCCAATTGGCGGTTCAGGTTGGTGAGGGAGACTGCGTCGCTGTCTACCAGCGTCAACTCGCCCACGCCGGAGCGGGCCAGACATTCCGCAGCATAGCTCCCCACCCCGCCAAGGCCCAGCAAAAGCACATGGGCGCGGGCAAGACGCGCCTGCCCATCCCGGCCCCAGAGCATTTCATTGCGCAGAAATTGATCTTTCATAGCATTTTCCTCTTATCTGTCTAAGCGTTCTTTTTTAGAAAAACACGGACCGGCTTTCGCCGGTCCGTGTTTCACGATGCAATTCAGCTCGCGGACACGTATTTGACGCCGCTGGCGGCTTCGCCAGTGTACCCGGCGATGACACCGTCGTACCATGTGCCAAAATCCTGATTCCGCAGGGCGCTGTCCGCCTGTACCTGCCAGTAGGGCAGGTTCTCGCCCACAAAGTACATGATGTGATAACCGTAATCGGTTTCCACCACGCCGGTGTCCCCGGCCTTGCGGCTGGAATCGAAGCACCAGTCGTTGAAGGTGGGCACCATCTGGCCCTGATAAACCTGCTCGTACAAGCCGCCATTGGCCTGAGAGCCGCCGTCAACGGAGTTTTCCTTGGCAAGCTCGGCAAAGGAGTCCTCGGTAGCCGCGCCCGCCTTCCACTGAGCCAGAAGGTCCTCGGCCTTTGCCTTGGCGTCTTCTTTCAGCTTGGCCTGCTCTTCGTCATATCCGTCCTCGCCCTGCGCGATCTTGCCGGCTTCGGGCTGGAGAAGGATGTGACGCACGTTTACGGTCTTATAGTCCTGACGATAACGCTTACCGAAAGACACCACATAATAGGCAGAGTTGTCCTCGTCGGCCAGAACGGCGGAGTCCCCGGCCTGACGGCCGCTGTCAAACAGCCAATCCATCAGCACGCCGGAGGAATAGGAACCGGCTTCGCCATTGGTATAGGACATCTTGTCGTTGTCCTTGGACAGATCAGACATGCTCTTTCCGGACTTGAAACCGGCGTACAGCTCGTCCGCGGACTGCTTGGCCGCTTTCAGCGCGGCGGCACTCTCCTCCTCGGTGGGATCCACACTGTTTCCGTCGGCATCCGTGGTGCCCTCGGCGGCGCCGCTGATGCGGACGCTCTGATAGTCCACCACGTCATAGGAGTTCCGGTTGGCGGCGTATTCGGCCTCCAGCTCTTCGTCCGTATAGGTCAAGCCATCGTTATGGCTCTTGGAAAAGTCGCTGGCCAGAATCACACGCTTCATCTCGGCCTCGTAAACACTGCGGCTCATGGTTGCGCCGTAAATCTTCCGGAGGTATTTGACAACACTCAGGTTGGAAGCGGTGGCAGTGGATTCAAGAGATTCGTTATTGGAGTCAAACTCTGCCTGCATGGCGTCGTTCCAGACGTAGCCCTCTTCCTCCGCCTTGTCGTTCAGCGCGTAGATGGCAGACATCTGGTCAATCGCCTGACCGACAAAATAATCAAACCAGGTCTGTGTCTCGTCGCCGGGATAGGGCTGAGAACGCAGGTCCTTGCTGGTGTCCAGCCCCATGTAGGAAATATACGCGCTGTTCTGCTGGACAAAGTTCTGATAGATATTTACGAAATAGTAGTTTAGCTGGGGTACCTTCACGTCTGCCAGCACGGTCTTTTCTGCGGAAGAAGAGCCGCTGGCGGCGGGGTCCTCCGCCGAGGTAAGCTGGGTATACAGCGTGGCGGCGGTGGCGTTTTTCTGGATGATATTGGATTTCCATACCAGTACGGCCACCACTAGAAGGGCGAACAGGATGGCAATGACGGCGTACATAATGTTGCTGCGCCGGGCCTCCTTCTGCTGCTGCGCCTCCCGCGCGGTTCTGGAATGATTATCGTTTGCGCTCATTTTCGTTTCAGTCCTCTCAAAATCTTAAGTGAAGATGCGGAGAATCCCGCGAATACACACCGACATATTATATAGGATAAATTGCGAAACTGCAAGCAAAATTTCACGGACGGGCTTAACGGGAAAATTGCCGTCTGTCGGATTTCTCCAGTATAGTCCACGGGGCTGAAAGGAACCTGAAAGAGCGTGCCGAAAGTCCGATCCATGGTTAGAGCGCAAATAGGGCAAAGGGTGGGAAACGATTTTTGTACAGAATGCGAGTGATGTGCTATACTGGATACAGGAAATCATTTCCTATATTTGAGGAACGAGCACAATATGCGTGAATTTTACAGAACAGGACGGAGGCATACCATGAAAAAAGAAGTAAGACTATATAACATGATATTCCCTATATGGCTGCTGTGGCTGTTTCCTATGACTTGGATTGTCGTGCTGCCCGCCAATTTCTTATTGGATTCAGCGGTGGTTCTCATCACAATGAAATGCTTAAAACTTACTGAAATCAAGCAAAAAACAAAATCCATTATTTTTAAGACATGGCTATTAGGGTTTGCAGCGGATTTTATCGGGACATTTTTTATGTTTTCAGCGAACCTGATTGACAACAGATTAAGCACTGAGACAGCGTTCGGCAAATGGTGGTATTACAACATAAACGCTGTGACCTATTCACCCTTCGATAACATTTACTCAATTTCATGGGCAACTATTTGTGTTGTAATTACTGCACTGTTCATTTATCAGTTTAACTATAAGCTGTGTTTTAAAAAGCTGGAAATCGAAGACGCCTTAAAAAAGAAACTGGCGCTTTCTCTGGCAATTTTTACGGCGCCGTATGTTTTCTTTTTGCCCACCTCATGGTTTTATTGAAGAACATGGGCAATTTGTCGGGGATTCCTCTCATTGGCGGCTTTCCGGGAATTTCAGAATCCCCCATAAGCGACACCGCCCTGCTGAACTTGAACTCAGCAGGGCGGTGTTTTTCAAAGCGTATTTATCCTGCGGACCCGGCGGCGCGCAGCGCGGCCACCTCGTCGCCCACCTGCAAAATATCGGGGAGACTGAGCTCCAGAATCAGCTCGTCCTGACCGGGGGCGCGGACCACACGCCGGATGTAGGGGGAACGGGTCATAAGCTGATTGTGCGCGCCCACAGTCTCCTCCTCCACCGTTTCCACCGACAGCACCTCGTCCATCATCAGGCCAAGGCTGGTCTCGCCGCTGAGCACCAGCACCATCTCGTGAAATTCCCGGATACGGAAAATCTCCTTGGCATCCTCCAGCACGCCGAGAACCTTAGGCATATAGTTGCCCCGGACCTCGGCCAGCGTAGCCTGCTTGCAGTTGTCCACGGCTTCTCGGTTCCCCGCCGCGTCGCACTGCTCCACCCGCTGGGCCGTTTCGTGGAGCCTGCGATGAGGGTCCTCCATCCGGGCCAGATGAGAGGAAAGCTCCATACTGTCGGTCTTAAAGCCGTCATACCATTTCCCAAGCTTGCACTTGTGTGGGTCTGTGGCCATAGAAAAGGGTTCACCGGTTTCAATGGAGCGCTCCAGCGCGGAAACCCAGTTAATGTGATCCTGCTTGCGCGCGTCCAGCATGGCGGTGAAGTCCTCAAATTCCTCCTGAAGGGATTGCAGCTTCAAAGCCGCCCGCAGATTGAACAGGGTGACGCTGCTGCCCCGGAGGGGAAAAATCCCGGAGATATAGGGCGGCGCGTCCGGCACGGGGGTGTATTTCGGAAGCTCCATAATGGTGGAGACATAGCGGCTGTCCGCGCAATACAGTCCTCCGTTCAGCCGGAACAGGATGGAGGGGCTTTGCACGCTGTCTTCCGCTTGATAAATGCTCATGGCAAAGAATTCCTTTCCTATAAATATAATGAAGGGCCGCGCTTAAAAAAATTACGGCGGAAAGCCCGCCCCAAAGCGGGCGCGGACGGCGCGACCCGGCCTGGTTACATTGTGGTCATTGTATCACAAAATCCGCACAATGCAAACACAAGAATCCCGCCGGGAAAAGATTTTCCGGCTTCCTGCACCCAATCTTGACAAAATGGGGCCACGCGGTTATACTAATCTGGATTTATAAAATAGGAAAGTTGCGATGAGGAAAAGCAGTACTCGCGGACGGATGCAAAGAGAGGGGACGGACGGTGCAAGTCCCCGTGAAGTCGGCGGAGAAGTCGTTTCGGAGCATTGACCTGAACAGGAAAGTAAGGCCAACGGGACCTCCCGTTACAGAGGCGGGCGCAAAGCGCCGGGAGAGTGCGGGAAATTCCCGAATTCAGGTGGTACCGCGGACTTTTGTTCGCCCTGAGCCGATAGGCTCGGGGCGATTTTTGTTTGGAGGGGCATATGGAGAGATTTGTATTCGACACAACCCAGGGCGCGGTGCTGGAGGCTGCGGAGGAAGCGGCGCTGATGGATTGGGTCCGGGTGCGGAGCAATGCGGCGCGGGCCAGCGTTCCGGTTGGGGTGATGGCAGTGTGCTTCACGGTATATTCTCTTGTGCAGAGGAACTGGGAAGCGGCGCTGTTCACAGTTTTGCTGGCGCTGATCATCATCGGCTTTTTCTGGCTTCCCATGCAGCGAGGCAGGCGGTTTCGGCAGGGAGTCCGGGAGGCGCGGGCCCGGTGGATGGATTTGACCGACGCGGTGCGGGCAAGGCCCATGCGCTTTGTGTTCGAGGGAGACGACTGCCGGATGCTGGACGGAAAGGGCGAAGAAATCCGCCTGTGGAAAAGCATCCGCATGGGTGAGGTTCGGGAGAGCGACCTGATTTTTTGGATCCCGGCGGAGGACACCTCCGTTCTGCTGCATAAAAGCACCCTGACCGAGGGGACGGAAGAGGCGTTTCGCGTGTGGCTGAAAAGTCGCAGCAAGCGCTATCGCGTTTACCGCGTAACGGAGCGCCTGCGTCGGAGGATGGAGCGTGTATAAAGCTTCGGGGACGTGAAAGTGCGTCCCACTGTTTGAGTAAGCCTGTATTTGTATAGAATTCAGATATCTGAGTATGAGGAGAGCAAGCCATGAAAAAAGAACTGCCGAAGGTATATGAGCCGCAGCAGGTGGAGTCCCGCATCTACGAGAGCTGGATGGAGGGCCGCTGCTTTACGGCGGAGCCGGACCCTGAAAAGGAGCCGTTTTCCATTGTGATGCCGCCCCCCAACGTGACGGGTCAGCTTCATATGGGCCACGCGCTGGACGCGACCCTTCAGGACATCCTGACCCGCTTCAAGCGGATGCAGGGATATTCCGCCCTATGGATTCCCGGCGTGGACCACGCGGGCATCGCCACCCAAATCAAGGTGGAAGAGGAGCTGCGGGAAAAAGAGGGCAAAACCCGGTATGACCTTGGCCGCGAGAAGTTTTTGGAGCGGGTCTGGGCCTGGAAGGAAAAATACGGCGACCGCATCGTTGAGCAGCAGAAGAAGATGGGCGTTTCCTGTGACTGGGACCGCTCCCGCTTCACCATGGACGAAACCTGCGCCCGCGCGGTGCGGGAGACCTTCTGCGACCTCTATGAAAAGGACATGATTTATAAGGGAAGCCGCATCATCAACTGGTGCCCCCACTGCACCACCGCTCTGTCCGACGCGGAGGTGGAGTATGTGGATAAGCCGGGCCACCTGTGGCACATCCGCTATCCTCTGGCGGATGGGTCCGGCGATCTGGTGGTGGCTACCACCCGGCCCGAAACCATGATGGGCGACACCGGCGTTGCGGTGAACCCGGAGGACGAGCGGTTCAAGCACCTGATTGGCAAGAACTGCATTCTGCCCATCATGAACCGGGAGATTCCCATTGTGGGGGACGAATACTGCGAAATCGGCTTCGGCACCGGCGCGGTGAAAATGACCCCCGCCCACGACCCCAATGACTTTGAGGTGGGTTTGCGGCACAATCTGGAGATTATCCGCTGCATCGCGGACGACGGCAGAATCAACGAAAACGGCGGCCCCTACAACGGAATGGACCGCTACGAGTGCCGCAAGGCCATTGTAAAGGACCTTGAAGAGCAGGGCTATTTGGTGAAGACCGAGGATTACAGCCATAACGTGGGCACCTGCTACCGCTGCCACAACGATGTGGAGCCGCTCATTTCCGCCCAGTGGTTCGTGAAGATGGAGCCGCTTGCGAAGGAGGCTCTGCGGGTGGTGCGGGACGGCGAGGTAAAGTTCGTCCCCGAGCGGTTTTCCAAGACCTATATCAACTGGATGGAAAACGTCCACGACTGGTGCATTTCCCGCCAGCTCTGGTGGGGCCATCAGATTCCCGCGTGGTACTGCGACGAGTGCGGCCACATCAACGTGGGGCGGACGGACCCGGAGAAGTGCGAACAGTGCGGCTGCACCCACCTGACCCGGGACCCGGACGTGCTGGACACTTGGTTCTCCTCCGCCCTGTGGCCCTTCTCCACCATGGGCTGGCCGGAGAAGACGGCGGATTTGAACTACTGGTATCCCACCTCCGTGATGGTCACGGGTTACGACATCATTTTCTTCTGGGTGGCCCGGATGATTTTCTCCGGCTGCGAGCAGATGAAGGAGATTCCCTTCCACACGGTTTTGATTCACGGTCTGGTCCGGGACGAAAAGGGCCGCAAGATGTCCAAGTCTTTGGGCAACGGCATCGACCCGCTGGAAATGGCCCAGGTCTACGGCGCGGACGCGTTGCGCTTTAACCTGATCACTGGCAACAGCCCCGGAAACGATACCCGGTTCTACACCGAAAAGTGCGAGGCCATGCGCAACTTCGCAAATAAAATCTGGAATGCGTCCCGCTTTGTCCAGATGAACCTGAGCATTGACCGCTGCGCCCTTCCTGCCAATCTGGAGCAGGAGGACAAATGGGTTCTCACCAAGCTGAACGGGCTGGTCAAGGAGGTCACGGAGAATCTGGACGCCTTTGAAATCGGCGTGGCTTCCGCCAAGGTGTACGACTTTATCTGGGATACCTATTGCGACTGGTATATCGAGCTGACCAAAACCCGCATGAACGGAGACGATGCCCAGAGCCGCCTTGCGGCGGAAAATGTGCTGTGCTACGTGCTGATTCAGGTGCTGAAGCTGTTGCACCCCTTCATGCCGTTCATCACGGAGGAAATCTGGCAGTCTCTGCCCCGGGAAACGGGAGAAGAGGGGAGCTTTATCATGACCTCCCACTGGCCCGTGTATGACGAGGCGCTGAACTTCCCCGCCGAGACGGAGGCCATGGAGGCGGTGATGGATACCATCCGGGCCATCCGCGCCCGCCGTTCGGAGATGAACGTGCCCCCCTCCAAAAAGACGGAGCTGGTTTTGAAGACCGACGAGCCGGAAATTTTCCGGGACGCGGTGCACTTCATTACCCGCATGGCCTATGCCGAGCGCGTGACGGTTTCCACCGCCGCACCGGAAACGCTGGACGGGCTGGTGAGCATCGTCACCCGCAAGGCCGTGGCCTATATTCCGCTGGCTGAATTGGTGGATGTCGCGGAGGAGCTGGCCCGCATTGCCCGGGAAAAGGAAAAGGCGGTCAATGGTTTGCGCATTACCGAGGGCAAGCTGAAAAATGAAAAGTTTGTGGCAAACGCACCCGAGGCCGTGGTCAATGTGGAGCGGGAGAAGATTGCCAAGTACAAGGAGTTGATTGTCCGGCTGGAGGAGTCCGAGCGGGCGATGAAGGGGTAAAAACAGTTAAAAAGCCCCGTGGCCGAACTTTTTGAGAGTTGATGCATCGCCTGTGGGCGATGCGATGCAGGGGCATGGGGAACTCGCTTCCCCATGCCCTTGCATTGTCGCCTTTTTCTCCGATCACATATGGGATGCACTTTGGCGGGAGACTATATTAGGTTAAATTTATCTGGGCGGGAGAGAGGTCGGAAGATGGCAAATTGTGCCCTGCCCGCTTTCGGAAACGTGTTGTCGCCAGAAGTCCGCAGAGGGAGTGTAGAGGCAACGGGGCAGGAAGAACCATGTGGCGAGTGCGGTAAGATTGGACTTGCAAACGCGAACATCTGTGCTACAATGAGAATAGAGGACCGCAGCCTTGCTTTGGCGCGGGGGAAGGGGGGCGGCGCCGTGGAGCGAGTGATTTTACACTGCGATATGAACAGCTTTTATGCCTCGGTGGAGCTGCTGTCCCGTCCGGAATTGCGGGACGCGCCGGTAGCAGTGTGCGGCGACCCCACCTCCCGGCGGGGCATTGTGCTGGCAAAGAACGAGGCGGCGAAAAAATTTGGGGTTGTCACGGCGGAAACCATCTGGCAGGCGCGGAAAAAGTGCCCCGGGCTGGTGCTGCTGCCGCCCCATCACCACTTGTATCGGGAATATTCCGAACGGGTCAACACCATTTACGAGGAGTACACCGATTTGGTGGAGCCTTTCAGCGTGGATGAAAGCTGGCTGGACGTGACCGGGTCCCTTCACCTGCTGGGCAGAGACGGGCGGGCCGTGGCGGACGGGATTCGCGCCAGAGTGGAAAAGGAGCTGGGACTGACGGTATCCGTAGGGGTGAGCTTCAACAAGGTATTTGCAAAGCTGGGCAGCGATTACAAAAAACCAAACGCAACAACGGTGATTTCCCCTCAAAACTGGAAGGACTTTGTGTGGCCTCTGCCGGTGGAGTCGCTGCTGTTCGTGGGAAAAACTGCGCAGGCCACTCTGGCGCAGTTTGGCGTGCGGACCATCGGGCAGTTGGCAGCCATGAATGTGAGCCAACTGGAAACGCTGATGGGGAAAATGGGCCGTCAGCTTCACGAGTATGCCAACGGGCAGGAGCATGAGCCGGTGCGGTCCCGGAGCGAGCTGGAGCCGCCAAAATCCGTTGGCAGCGGGTCCACATTTCAACGGGATTTGTCCTCCCGGAGGGAGGTGAGCGCGGCGCTGGCGCTGCTTTCCGACGAGGTGGCCATGCGGCTGCGCCGCTGTGGCATGTATGCCGGGGGCGTGGCGGTGACGCTGCGCACGCCGGATTTTCGGGACCGGTCCCGGCAAAAGCGCTTTTCCTCGCCCACTCATCTGATGCGGGAGCTGGCGGACGGAGCCATGGAACTGCTGGACACCTTCTGGAAGCCGCCCTCCCCCATCCGGATGCTCACCGTCACAGCCATCGCTCTGACGGAGGAGGCCGACGCCTATGAACAGACGGACCTGCTGGATACCGCCGCCCCCCGGCGGGAAAAGCAGGAGAAATTGGAATCTGCCATGGATAAAATTCGGGGGAAATACGGAATGGGTGCGGTGCGCTTCGGCGCGTCAAGTCCCGAAAAAAAGGAGGACACGCTGTCATGACGATTGCGGAAGAAAAACAGGGGCTGCGGCTGAAGGTCCGGGCGCAGGAGCGGGCGCTTTCCCCCCGCTACAAGGAGGAGTCCGACGCAGCGATTGCGGACCGCGTTCGCGCGCTGCCGGATTATCGGGAGGCCCACACGGTTTTCAGCTTTTTCGGCACCAAGCGAGAGATCAATACCCGCCCCATTCTGGAGGATGCACTGAAGGCGGTAAAGCGGCTGTGCCTGCCGCTTTGCACCGAGGTGCCGGGCATTATGGAGCTGCGGGTGGTAAACTCTCTGGACGATTTGGTTCCCGGCCCGTTCGGCATTTTGGAGCCGTCTAAAAGCTGCCCGATTCTGACGCCGGACGAGGTGGATTTTGCCGTTCTGCCGTGCCTGAGCTGCGGTCGGGCGGGCCGCCGACTGGGTCAGGGCGGCGGGTATTACGACCGCTTTTTAACTGCCTACCGGGGCAGCGCGGTGCTGCTGTGCCGGGAGGAGCTGCTCCACGAGGACATTCCCGTAGAGCCGCACGACATGCCGGTTCCATGGGTGGTGACGGAAAAGGGACTGTATGAGGACGGTGTTCCCGCGCGGCTTGAGTGAATTTTCGGATGCGGAGTCTGCGCCGTTTAATTCCAATTTAACTGGAAAATAGTTTTAAACCGTCTTCACAAATGAAATTGCGTGTGCTAAAATGTAAAATGGCCGGATATTACGGCAGGCCGTGTGAAAAATATGTTGACTAAAGCGTGTGGACAAATACACAATGATAAAGGAGACATTCAGATGGTGCACGAGACAATGGATTTTATTTCCAAGTTTGATCCCGAGGTTGGCGCTTCCATTAAAGAGGAGTTCGCCCGTGAGCGCCGGAACATTGAGCTGATTGCCAGCGAGAACGTGGTCAGCGAGGCGGTCATGGCGGCGATGGGCACCTGCCTGACCAATAAATACGCCGAGGGCTATCCCGGCCACCGGTATTACGGCGGCTGCTACGCCGTGGACGTGACGGAGGAGATTGCCCGCAAGCGTGCTTGCGAGCTGTTTGGCTGCAATTATGCCAATGTTCAGCCCCACTCCGGGGCCAACGCCAATCTGGCCGCGTTTTTCGCGCTGGTCAAGCCCGGCGACACCGTGATGGGCATGAATCTGGCCCACGGCGGACACCTGAGCCACGGCAGCCCCGTGAACATCTCCGGCAAATATTTTAATATCATCCCCTACGGTCTGGACGAGGAGACGGAGCAGATCGACTATGACGCGCTCATCAAGCTGGCCGAGGAGCACAAGCCCAAGCTGATTGTGGCGGGCGCTTCCGCCTATCCCCGGTCGATTGACTTCAAGAAGTTCCGCGAGGCCGCGGACGCTGCGGGCGCGTATCTGATGGTGGACATGGCCCACATTGCGGGTCTGGTGGCCGCGGGTGAGCATCCCTCTCCCGTGCCCTATGCCGATGTGATTACCTCTACCACCCATAAGACCCTGCGGGGCCCTCGGGGCGGCCTGATCCTGTGCAACGACGAGGACATCTACAAGAAGATTAACTCCGCCGTGTTCCCCGGCACCCAGGGCGGCCCTCTGGAGCACATCATTGCGGCAAAGGCCGTGAGCTTTGGCGAGGCGCTGCGTCCGGAGTTCAAGGCGTATCAGAAGCAGGTGGTGAAAAACGCAAAGGCACTGGCTGAGGGCCTCATTAAGGAGGGCTTCCGCCTTGTCTCCGGCGGAACGGACAATCACCTCATGCTGGTGGACGTGCGCAACTTCCACATTACCGGCAAGGAATTTGAGCATCGGCTGGACGAGGTGCAGATCACCGTCAATAAGAACGCCATCCCCAACGACCCGGAGAAGCCCTTTGTCACCTCCGGTATCCGCGTGGGGACCCCCGCTTCCACCTCCCGCGGCTTCAAGGAGCCGGAGATGGAGAAGATTGCCCATTGGATGGCTCTGACCGCCCGGGATTTCGAGGGCAGCGCCGAGCAGGTCCGTGCGGAGGTCAACGCCCTGTGCGAGGCGTTCCCCATCTATCAGTAAAACGGCGAGGGCTGATGCCTGAACCAAATGCGCCCCCGGCGGGACAACAGTCCCGCCGGGGGCGCGATTCATATTTGAAAAGGAAATGTATTGTTTGTTTTATGGGCGGCTCACAGCCGCTGGGTCCACTCCGGCTCCTTAAAGCCCACCAGAACGAAGTCGTTTCCCACCAGAATGGGGCGCTTAACCAGCATCCCGTCGGTGGCAAGAAGCCGGAATTGCTCGTCCTCTGTCATGGAGGGCAGCTTTTTGGAAAGCTCCAAAGCCTTGTATTGCAGACCGCTGGTGTTGAAAAAGCGTTTGAGAGGCAGGCCGCTTTTTGCGTGCCAAATGCGCAGCTCGTCCTCAGAGGGGTTCTCCGTTTTGATGTCCCGAAAGTCATAGGTGACGCCCCTCGTGTCCAGAAAGGTCCGCGCCTTTTGGCAAGTGGTGCATTTTGGATAGCAGACAAACAGCATAGCAAATTCTCCTTTGTCGGTGATGTGAAGTCTGGGGTATGGCGAAAGGTTCAGCGCTGCCGGTATTTGGCCGTGGACTAGATTCTCTTTCTCCTGTCTGGAGAGGGCTTTAATGCGGTATTCCAGCCGGGACGCCGCCGCTCTGCCGTCCGCTTCCCACGCAGCCGCAAAGCGGACGGGACGGCGGGCCGCAGTGTATTTCGCGCCGCCGGGAAGACTTCCCCCATGCTGGGCGAGGCGACGGGCAAGGTCAGTGGTGATGCCGGTATAAAGGCTGCCGTCCCCGCAGCGCAGAATGTAGGTGTAATAAGCCGTTCCTCTCGCCCCCTTGCAATTTTCCGTACCAGTATACCACAGCTTTCAAAAAATGCACAGCGCTTTGACAGATAGCAACTGCGAGCAAATTTTTCGCAAGGGAGCGGCCTGTTTAAAAATGTAGCAAAGAGCATTGCCGGGTGTGAAAATGTTTGCTATACTGCATTAAAAGCATTTAATGAAAAGAAACGGCGCAGAATAAAATAAAGAAGGTGTTTTTATGGAGTTACAGGAAATCATGCGCCAGCGCGTTTTCGCCGTGGTGGGCAACACGCTGGATTCCGAGAAATATGCCTATAAAATCAAGCAGGGGATGATCGAGAAGGGCTACACGGTTTATGCCGTGGGCAAGGAACTTCCCTCGCTGAACGACGTGCCGGAGGAAATCGACATCATCGATCTGTGCATTCATCCCGCAAAGGGACTGGAGCTGATGCGGGAATGCAAAAAGAGCTTCAAATGCATCGTGCTTCAGCCGGGGGCGGAAAGCGCGGAGCTGGTGGTTTATTTGGAGGAGAAGGGAATGCCTTATATCAACGGGTGTCTGCTGGTGGGCATGCGGCTATTTACCTGATTTCCGGTTTGCACTCTACCGGTCGATGTCCCTAAATGTTTGCATTTTTGATGGAACGGCTAAATTTCATTTTTCCGGAAACCCTATGCAGGGGTGATGAAATGGGATTAACTTATACCGATATGTATGCAAACATTGGACCCGACCCGCAGGCGGCGGCGTATTTTAACGACCTGCCTGAGGTGATTCAGGCGCAGATTCTGGCGAAGGACCCGCCGCCAAGCTCCTTGGACGCGCTGAAAAAGCTGGTCAAGG
>DKLF01000047.1 GCA_002455655.1 Oscillibacter sp. UBA6647
CGCGGAATTTCTCCACGCCGGGGTTCTTTGCCGCGGGGGAAGGGGGCGCGTCGGGATGACGGAGACGTTGTACCCCCCGATACGGCGGTTGATTAAGAATTGGTGGATGTCGAACCGGACAATTTGAGAGTGGCCCCGCGTCAGGTATTTCCGGTGGAGGCGGCCGGAGAATTTTCCGCGCTGCCGCTTGCTCCGGGCGCGGCGTTGCCCTCCGTGGCGCTTTTGGCTGCTTTCTGGCGGCCGGTGTGGTCGATGGTGTAGTCCTGATTGCACTCGCCCTTGACGATGATTTGTGAGATGGGAACCACAGAGTAGCCTTGCCCGATCAGGTACTCCAGAATGCCCGGCAAGGCGGCGGGAGTGTTCTCCGCCGCGTTGTGGAACAGGACGATGGACCCGGGCTGAACTTTGGAGGTCACCCGCCGTGTAATTTCGTCCGCCGAAATACCTTTCCAGTCTAGGCTGTCAACATCCCATTGAATGGGTTCCATTCCGTAATCCCGAATGGCCTTGACCACATGGTCGTCATACTCCCCGTAGGGACAGCGAATCAGCGTGGGACGCACGCCGGTGATGGCCTCAATCTTATCGCTGCTCTCCTTCAGGTCGGCGGTAATTTTCTCGGTGGAGAGAGAATTGTAGTGGTCGTGGTGGGCAGAGTGGCTCATAATTTCGTGGCCCGCGTCATTGAGTGCCTTGACGGACTCCGGGTATTTGTCCACCCAGTCGCCCACCACGAAAAAGGTGGTTTTTACATTGTATTGCTCCAGGATGTTAATGAGCGTCTGGGTGTCCTCGTTTCCCCAGGCTGCGTCGAAGCTGATGGAGCAAATCTTTTGCTGCCCTCTGTCCACGCAGTAGATGGGAAGCTGGCGTTCCGTGGCGAGCGCCTCGGTGGGGTAGGAGGCCGCATAGCCGCCAAGGGACACCGCCAGCGCCGCCGCCAGCAGGGCGGCGGCTTTTTTTTTCCAAATAATGATTTTCATAAAATCCCTCCTCAGATAAAAAAGTATATGAGCATAAGCGCTGGAAATTGCGCCAATCCGTGGGAAATGCAGAGGAGACTCCACAGGGACAAGGGGTTAAGAATTATACTTGGCAAAGAGTGAGGAAAAAATTTCCTAAAAAAATGGGTTTGTTTAGAATTGACAAAGCGGAAAAATTCTGTTACAATTTGGTTACAAAATAATTTCAAAGGAGCATATTGATGGCTGAAAGTATGGAGAAGGCCTCGGGCCTGACCTATAAGGGTCACCCGCTTCGCCGGGTGGATAATCTGATTTACTACGGCACGATGGCTGAGAAATATATCATTATGATGCAGGTAATGGACAGCAAAAAGGTTCAGGACATGAATGTGGCTACCAAGGTTTCCGTCCAATTACAATTAACGGACCCGGATCTGAAATCCCGGGATCGCGTGGTGAAAAAAAGTGAAAGAGAGAGCCTGTACGAGGCCATGGACATCTCCGCCATCTGGCTGGAGCGCGCATTGGCCGGCAAGCTGTAAGGCAGGCGGCTTTCCCACTTCCCGACAAACGAAAATTCGAAAGGAAGCGTACACTTATGAAACACCGTGCAGGTAAAGCGGCCGGGATGTTTGTTCTTTCCGCCGCAATGACGATGCTTTTGGCCGCCACGGCCTCCGTTTCCGCCGCCGATCAAATTGCAATCGGCGTCGGTTGTACTACCGGCTCCAGTCTGCGGCTTCGGGCCGAGGCATCCACTTCCTCTTCCGTTGTCACGCAGTTGGACAAAAGTGTCGCCGTCTCCATTCTGGGCAAGCAGGACGGGTGGTACTATGTGGGCTTTGACGGGAAGTCCGGTTATGTTTCCGCGGAATATGTCGTTGAGGATCAGGACGGCATTTTTACTGCTCCGGGCCGCATAAACGGCGATGGAGTGAATGTCCGCGCCTCGGCCAATCCTGATGCCCAGACCGTTGCCACGGTAAACAAGGACGCCGTCGTAACGGTGGACGGCTTTGCCGACGGCTGGTACGCCGTGACCTGCCAGTATGGAACTACCGGTTATATCCGCAGCGATTTTGTGGATTTGGTCTCTGATGAGGCATCCGCCTCCGGTGCGGCTGATATTGCAACGCAGTATCTGGGCACCCGGTATGTCTATGGTGGTTCGTCTCCCAGTGGCTTTGACTGTTCAGGCTTCACGATGTACGTGTTCAAGCAGATGGGCGTAAGCCTGCCCCACAGTGCCACCAGCCAGTGGCAGAGCGGGAAGGGCCAGAAGCTTTACTCCGCATCGGAGCTGAAGTCCGGCGATCTGGTGTTTTTCAATGACCCCAGCCGCTCCAAGGGCAAGGCGTGTTCCCACGCCGGCATTTATATGGGCGGCGGGCAGTTTATCCACGCTTCCTCCGCCAACAGCGGCGGCGTGATTGTCAGTACGCTGTCCAGTGGGTATTACAATACCTACTTTGTGGGCGGTATGCGCGTTTGAGCTTGGTTTACATAGGAAAATGAGATTTACGGCGGACGGCTTTGCTGTCCGCCGTGTTTTTTTGCAGGGCGGCACAGCTATTGTACAGGCAACATTTTACACCAAATTGCGCAATGTTGCGCAATTTGGTGTTTGCTTTTTGCGGGAACTGTGATATACTGTCCACAGAAGAACGTTTCACAGAGAGATTTTGCATCCGCGGGGGCAAGCCTGCGGTGCAGAAAAGAGTTCCGTCATCATGGATCATATGTGGGGAGGTATACAAATATGAGCTATCCGAAGACCGGCAAGGAAGTGTTTATCAGCTTTTCCATTTCCAACACCATGTTTTCCGGCATTGGAAAGGGGACCATCACCAGAGAGGAAGTCTCTGTCGATTACTTAAAAGAACTGTTTGAAAAATATGGCGTGATTGTTTCGGCCAAACCAGAGCAGCGCAGGTTGCTGGAAGAGGTCAACGAGAGTTACGATCTGAAGCTGGACATTCCGGAGGAGTTGCGCATCATTCACCTCTCGGAGAAAAATCGCCGCCTTGTGGTGATCTCCGTTCAGGGACTAAAGCGGGAAAATGGCTCTCTCTTGCCCGAATATACCGAGAAAGAATTTCAGGAGGCCACCTTCAGCTTTGTAAAGTATTACGTGCAGAGCCGCCACTATGACGAGCTTTTGGCGGAGAATGCGAAACTGAAACGGGACTTGGAGATGGAGGTTGCGTGGCGTACCAGAGAGTGCGACATTTAAACG
>DKLF01000159.1 GCA_002455655.1 Oscillibacter sp. UBA6647
CAGTAGAGCGCACCGCGGTGAGCCATTTGTAAAAGGAGAACATAATACAATGAAACAATATGAATTTTGGTTTGTGGTGGGCAGCCAGTCTCTGTACGGGCCCGAGGTTCTGGAAACCGTGGATGCCCGCGCCGCTGAGATGGCGGCGGAGCTGAGCCGGGTGCTGCCGTACCCGTTGGTTTACAAGCTGACCGCCAAGACCAACCGGGAGATTGCCGATGTGGTGAAAGAGGCCAATTACGACGACCGCTGCGCCGGTGTCGTCACTTGGTGCCACACCTTCAGTCCCTCAAAAATGTGGATCAACGGCTTTGTGGACCTGCAAAAGCCTTATTGCCATTTTGCCACCCAGTATAACCGGGAGATTCCCAACGAAGAAATCAACATGGACTTTATGAACCTGAATCAGGCCGCTCACGGCGACCGGGAGCACGGGTTCATCGCCGCCCGGCTGCGCATGCCCCGTAAGGTAATTGCGGGCCACTGGCAGGACGAAGCCGTGCGGGAACGGATGGGAAGCTGGATGAAGTCCGCCGTGGGAGTTGCGGTCTCCAAGGGGCTGAAGGTGATGCGCTTTGGAGACAACATGCGGGAGGTAGCCGTCACCGAGGGCGACAAGGTGGAGGTGCAGGCAAAGCTTGGCTGGCAGGTGAATACCTGGGCCGTAGGCGATCTTGTTGAGGTGATGAACGCTGTCACCGAGGAGGAGATCGACGCGCTGATGGCCGTCTATGAGAGCCAGTACACCATGGCCACCGACAACATCGACCTTGTGCGCTATCAGGCACGGGAGGAAATTGCCATCCGGAAAATGCTGGACGCGGAGGGCTGCACGGCTTTCTCCAACACATTTCAGGATCTTTACGGCATGGAACAGCTTCCGGGTCTTGCCTCCCAGCACTTGATGGCTCAGGGCTATGGCTACGGCGGCGAGGGCGACTGGAAGGTGGCGGCTATGACCGCCATTTTGAAGGCCATGGGCGAGAACGGAAACGGTGCGTCTTTGTTCATGGAGGATTATACCTATCATTTGGTGGAGGGGCAGGAATACAGTCTGGGTGCGCATATGCTGGAGGTCTGCCCCTGCTGTGCCGCGGAAAAGCCTCGTATTGAAACCCACCATCTTGGCATCGGCATGAATGAGAAGGACCCGGCCCGGCTGGTGTTTGAGGGCAAGGCAGGGGACGCCATCGTGGTCAGCCTTGTGGATATGGGGGGCCGTCTGCGCCTGATTTGTCAGGATATTCACTGCGTCAAGCCGATTCTGCCCATGCCCAATCTGCCGGTTGCCCGGGTCATGTGGCAGGCCGAACCGTCGCTTACCACCGGCGTGGAGTGCTGGATTACTGCCGGAGGCGCACACCACACGGTGCTCAGTTACGACGTGACCGCCGGGCAGATGAAGGACTGGTGCGCCATGATGGACATTGAGTTTGTCCACATCGGGAAGGATACCACGGTGGAACGGCTGGAGCACGACCTGTTTCTCAGCGATCTGGCGTGGAAGTTGAAGTAAGGAGCTGAAATCATGCTGGAAGCACTGAAACAGCAGGTGCTGGAGGCCAACCTCCTCCTGCCAAAACACCAGTTGGTCACGTTTACATGGGGCAATGTCTCCGGCATTGACCGGAGCCGGGGCCTGATGGTTATTAAGCCCTCCGGCGTGGAGTACGGCGAGATGAAAGCGGAGGACATGGTGGTGGTTGATCTGGAGGGGAACCGGGTGGAGGGCCGCTATAAGCCCTCCAGCGATACGGACACCCATCTGGCGCTGTACAAAGCATTCCCTATGCTGGGGGGCATTGTGCACACCCACAGCCGCTGGGCCACCAGCTTTGCGCAGGCTGGCCGGGGCGTTCCCGCTCTTGGAACCACACAGGGGGACTATTTCTACGGCGAGGTTCCCTGCACGAGGAAGATGACCGAGCGCGAGATTGCCGGGCAGTACGAATTGGAAACCGGCAATGTCATCGTGGAAACCTTCCAAAGCCGGGGCATCGACCCTGCGCAGGTGCCCGCCGTGCTGGTTCACAGCCACGGGCCGTTTGTATGGGGGACCGACCCCTTCAACGCGGTGCACAACGCGGTAGTGCTGGAGGAGTGTGCGTTCATGGACTTCCACGCCATGGCCCTCACCCCCGGCCTTGCCCCCATGCAGCAGGAGTTGCTGGATAAGCACTATCTGCGCAAGCACGGCGAAAATGCCTACTACGGGCAGGGCTGAAAAGAGAGGGTTGCGATGAATGCACCGATGAAACAGCATTTCGGCAAACTACCGGACGGCACGGACGTGGAGCAGTACACCCTGAGCTGCGGGGCGCTGTCCTGTGAGATTTTGACTTACGGCGGCGCTCTGCGCACGCTCCGTGTGCCGGACCGCAGCGGGGCCATTGTGGACGTGGTTCTGGGCTTTGACACGCTGGAGGACTATCGCAGGCAGGACAAATATATCGGTGCGCTCATCGGCCGGTTTGCCAACCGCATCGGCGGTGCGGCCTTTGAACTGGACGGAACGCGCTATCCGCTGGCCGCAAACGACGGGGAGAATCATCTTCACGGCGGCCTGACGGGCTTTGATAAGCAGGTCTGGGCTGTGGAGGACGCTTCTGCCGACACGCTGGTCCTCTCTCTGCTCAGCCCCGACGGGCAGGAAAATTACCCCGGAAATCTTTCCGTTCAGGTGACCTACCGTTTGGAGCGTAGCGGCCTGACGATTGAATACCGGGCGGAATGTGACCGGGATACGCTCTGCAATCTGACCAGCCACGCCTATTTCAATCTCAACGGACACGACAGCGGGCCGGTTTTGAATCAGGAAATCCAGATTTCGGCCTCCCGCTATACCCCCACCGATGCGCACTCCATTCCCACGGGAGAGCTTGCCCCAGTGGAACGCACCCCTATGGATTTGCGTACCTCCACGACGATTGGCGCGTTGGTGGACGATTCCTTTGCGCAGCTTGCCTTTGCGAAGGGGTACGACCACAACTGGGCTGTGGACGGAGAACCCGGCTCCCTGCGCCCCGCCGCCACGGCTTACGGAACGGGAACCGGCATCGTCTTGGAGGTGCTGACCACCCAGCCCGGAATTCAGTTTTACTCCGGGAACTATCTGGACGGCTGTCCGACAGGGAAGGGGGGCGCCCCCTATGCAAAACGCTGGGCCTTCTGTCTGGAAACCCAAGGCTATCCGGACGCGCCCCATCATCCCGGCTTCCCCAGCGCTGTGCTGCGCAAAGGCGAACTGTACCGCCAGACCACGCAGTACCACTTTTCAGTGCGCTGAGGGTGATGTTCGGAAGGACTGCCGGAACTGCTGCTCCGTGGCGTGAAGCATTTCTATGCAACCGGGATAAACCGGTTGTACTCCCTGGTTTTGGGGAACGCCCCGGCCTTTCCCGCCCTTGCATTACAGGGCTGCAAATGTTTTTAAAACCGCATCAGGTTTAAAAGCCGCCATTCCATGAACATGGAGTGGCGGCTTTTGCTGTTTGAAAATCGCGTCAGTATCTCTGCGGGCTTTTAAGATGCTATAATCAGTAAAGCTCAGGAAACTGATTGCAAACTGATTTTTTACCCAGCCGTGTAGCGTTTTGGATAGTCTGGGGGTGTTTATGGTGAAAGGAGGGAGGGGAAACATGAAGCCACAATCATTGCGCGGGGAGGATTGCGCCGAAGAAGTCATCAGGGTTTACAGCAATCTGGTGTACCGCCTTGCCTTTGCACGGACAGGGACAACATACGATACGGATGAAATATTTCAGGAAGTCTTTCTGCGCTATATAAAAAAGCGGCCGGTCTTTGAAAATGAAGACCACAGAAAAGCATGGTTTATCAAAGTGACGGTCAACTGCTCCAAAAAGCTATGGGGTTCCGCTTGGAAAAGGAAGACAGTTCCATTGGAAGAAACCCTGCAATTTGAGACAAAGGAAGACACAGACCTTTATAACGAATTACAGCAGTTGCCGCCCAAATATCGAGAGGTGATTCATCTGTTTTACTATGAAGATCTGTCTACCGAAGAAATTGCCCGGGTATTAAAGCGGAAAAGCGCCACCGTAAGGACGCAGCTTACCCGTGCAAGGGCGCTGCTCAAAAAACTTATTAAGGAGGAGTACGATGTTTAAGGAAAGATATAGTCATATGAATGCGCAGATTCAACCGAGTGCCAAGGTGCTGCAAGCTGTTTTGAATGCGGCTTATAGCAGCAATCGCCCGAAAAGCAGGAACGCTTTGCGCCTGAAAAGGTTTGCCGTGGCTTTGACAGCGCTGTGCATTTGCCTGACGTTGGCAATGCCTGCGCTTGCTGCAACGGTGGCCCCCATCTATCGGCTGATGTATATGGCGTCTCCAAGCGCAGCCCAATTTTTTATGCCTGTACAAACATCAAGCGAAGACAACGGGATCAAGATGGAGGTGGTTTCCGCATATATTCATGATGAGACAGCGGAAATATATGTCACCATGCAGGACCTGACCGGAGATCGCATTGATGGAACCACCGACCTGTTTGACAGCTATTCCATTAACCGGCCCTTTGACAGCTCTGCCCATTGTGAATTGGCGGGGTATGAAGAAGATACCAAAACAGCTATGTTTTTAATTACAATTGACGAGTGGGGCAGCCAAAACATCGCAGGCGATAAAATTACGTTTTCCGTGCGGGAATTTTTAAGCCATAAAAGCAGCTATGAGGGTCTTGAAATCCCAATTCAGCTTTCCGATATTCCTGCTGCCGAACAAACGCAAACGGTATCGCCCAACGGGGGCGGCGGAAGGGATAACCAAGGCTATCTGGAGTTTGAGAAGAATCCCATTGCTTTGATTCCCGCAGCGCCCATGGATGCATTTCCTGTTGATGAAATCGACCTGACTGGAATTGCCTATATTGACGGAAAGCTGCATATTCAAACTGCCGTAAAAGAGCCGCTGGATAACGATCATCATGGTTCTTTTTATTTAAAAGACAAAACCGGCACTCAAATTGACGGCAATTACAGCTTTTCTTTCTCCAACCAATATGAACAGCCCGGGCGCATTGATTATCATGAATACGTCTTTGACATCCCCCGGGGGAACCTTGCAGAATATTCACTGTACGGAGATTTTGTAACCTCGGGAATGAAAACGGAGGGGAAGTGGCGGGTCACTTTCCCGCTGGAAAATGCTGAATAATCTGATTTTTGGGAAAGCCAATTGCTTCACCGAGCCGAAACACCAGATATAGTGACCCGAAGAGGTGGCTAAACATATAATAATTTACGACAGGCAATTTATTTTTGTAAATACCGCCGTCCGC
Organism: Oscillibacter sp. UBA6647; assembly: GCA_002455655.1. Lineage (GTDB taxonomy): Bacteria > Bacillota > Clostridia > Oscillospirales > Oscillospiraceae > Oscillibacter. The sequence goes on from DKLF01000159.1 coordinate 5,300, forward strand.
ACTTTTTCGGGATTGCTTGCGCTGACGCATTGCGGTGGAATGAGGGTTTAAATGGATATCGCTCAATCAAAAATACTAATAGGGTCGCCGATCTGTCAAAAACCAAATATTCTGCACGAATTTTTAGAGTCGCTGGACAGGGCGGATAAGGATGACCTGCATATCGAGTGTTTGTTTGTGGACGACAATACGAACGAAGCTTCAAAGGCGCTGCTGGCAGATTTCGGGCAACGAAACGACAATGTAAAGACGATTCCGGGAAAGCAGCTAAACAAATATCAATGCACCGAGGTTTCCCATTATTGGAATAACGAGCTTATGAACACGGTGGGGGAGTATAAAGACAGGATCATTGAGTATGCCATAAAGAATGAGTTCGACTATATTTTCTTTATTGATTCTGACCTTTTGATCAATAAACGGCTGATTAAGCATCTGCTTGCCAGCGGAAAGGATATCGTAAGCGAGATATTCTGGACAAAATGGAAGCCGGAATCAGCGCCGCTGCCCAATGTGTGGCTGTATGACCAGTATACGCTTGTGCCGTCTCAGCAGGCAGAGAACCTCAGTGAAAGCGAAAAGGCCCTCAGAAGGCTGATGTTTTTAAGCGAACTGCAAATTCCGGGCCTGTATAAGGTTGGAGGGCTGGGTGCTTGTACACTGATCTCACGCGCTGCCCTGCTGAAGGGCGTGAAGTTTAAGCAAATCGAAAACCTGCGGATACTCAAAGGAGAGGACCGTTTTTTTTGCGTCCGAGCGGCAGCGCTTGGGCTTGAACTGTTCGTCGATACCCGCTACCCGGCGTATCACATTTACAGGGAATCAGATTTAGAGGGTGTGCCCGAATATATCGCGAAAAACGAATAACCGGAGCGCCCTTACGGGATTATCAAATCCGTAAGGGCGCTCTGTTTTGAAATGATTGACCTGACTTCAAATTTTGCAAATAGACAGCCGTGCGACTGCTGTATAAGTGCAGGTGCAAGGCTCCGTCAGTATTAAGCTGAAATACGATCCGATCTGTGTGCATGCCAATTTCCAATCATGCCCCGGAGATACTGAATCGCCGGGGACTAGCTGTTCTTATTTTTCGGAAACATGCTCAAAACCTTGCTTAAACAGCGGCGCGATATGCGCGTCATCCAAAGAATAATAGACAATTTTCCCGTCTTTCCGGTATTTAATTAACTGGCATTGCCGGAGCATCTTCAGATGATGAGAAACCGAGGGGCCGGTCATTTTAAGAAGGAAAGCAATATCGCATACGCACATTTCGGACAGCATCAGCGCATTGACGATTTTCAGGCGGGTAGGGTCGCTCATGGCCTTAAACAATTCTGCCATTTTTACGAGTTGAGTTTGTTCTGTCAGCCCGTTTTTCACATTGCGCACAATGTCCTCGTGTATTACGGTACAGCCGCAAAATGCGTCATGGTCCTGATTGATTGCCATAATACAATCCTCCAACAAGTCAGC
>DKLF01000086.1 GCA_002455655.1 Oscillibacter sp. UBA6647
GCCGCAGTTGTTGTTGCAGCCACAGCCGCCGCAGTTGTTGTTGCAGCCGCAGTTGTTGTTGCTGCCCCAGCCGTTGCCGCAGAAGCAGAACAGAAGGATGAGGATAATGATCCAGCAGCAGTTCCCGCCGCCAAAGAAGCCGTTATTACACATAATTGGACCTCCTATGAAATCGTAGACCGACCATGCATCAGTCTCAATCCATAGTATGCGGGCCTCGGTTGTGTGTTACGAAAGACGCGAAGAGGAGATCATTGCTTTGGCGAAAGAGTGCTCCTCCGTTGTGAAAACGCCCCGGCTTAACAAAGTCTGGCACAAGGTCCCTCCCGTACCGGCGACCTCCGCGTCCAGCGCGTACCAGGAGACATAGACTAAATCTGCCCGCAGAAAGGAGCCTTTAGAAAAAACGGTGCGCTCCGCAGCGGTCAGAACGCCGCAGTCCACCGCCCGGTCCAGCGTCCCGGTCAGGTCTGTGGTGCCTGTGGAGCTGTGGCCCAGCGCCCGGAGGACAAATTCTACATATTGATAGGAGTTTACCTTTTGTCCGGGACGGAAGGTGGTTTTTGTATAGCCGTTGGAATAGCCCTTGGAATAGGCGTAACCCACGTATTTCGCGGGCTCGGACCCGGCCTCGATGTCGGTGAAGGGAGTGGTGCCGGTATAGGCCAGCGCCGCGTCTTCCTCACCCAGCAGGCGGATGAACATAATCAGGGCCTGAAGACGCGTGGGGGATACCTCCAGATCAAAACCCTCGCCGTAGCCGGTGAGGCTGCCCCGGAACAGGCCAACCGCCTTTAGCGCGGACGCGATAGCGTTATAGTCCGTGGCGGAGGAATAGGAAAAGATGTTGGGGCCCTGATAGGACAGCACGGCGGTTTTCCCCGTCACCGAAAAAGCGGCAGACGTGTTCTCCGCCACCAGATAGCGGTGCCGAGGGAGCAGAGCGGAGCCGGAGAAAATTTCCGTACCGGTGGTTGCGTCTACCACCGCCCCGGAGGAAAACGTGACGCCGATCTCTCCTGCCAGCGGCAGCACGAACGTGCCTGTGGAGCCGGAGAGTATATCCCCGGATTTCAGCCGGACTTCCGTCCATTCGGCTGCGCCGGAGAGTTCACCAGTGGACGTACCGGAACCCAGCTCGTTAGCCTTCTGGCGCACCGTGTCGGTAAAGGTCCCGTTCAAATAGGAGAGGGAGACAAGCGGATCGTCGGCCCCGCCGCCTGCTGCGGCGGCGTACCAGCCGACCATGGCCGACAGCAGCAGAAAGAGCGCGGGAAGCAGCGCCCGTTTTTTCATAGGAACTCCTTTCACGCGCCAGAGCGGCTCAGCGGTTTGCGATGCGGTAGCTCAGCGTCAGCAGGCTGTCTGCGAAGTGGATGTTTTCAAACTGCACCATAGGGTCCGTGCTGGACAGCTCAATGTTGGTAAAATTCCAGAAGCCGCGAATGCCCAGCGCAATCAGCCGGTCGGCCATCTCCTGCGCCACGTGCTGGGGAATGGTCAACGACACCACGTCCACCGGATGAGACCGGATAAACACGTCCAGCTCGTTCATAGAGCGGACGGGAACGCCGTTAATGCTGGTTCCCACAAGGGTTGGGTCCACGTCAAAAGCGGCGTCCACGGTAAAGCCAGTCTGAGAGAAGGGGAAGTTTTGCAAAAGAGCATGGCCGAGATTACCCGCACCGATCATGACAAGATGATGATTCTTGTCCACGCCCAGAATGTGGCCAATTTCCGCCCGCAGTTCCTCTACGTTATAGCCGTAACCCTGCTGCCCAAATTCGCCGAAGCAACTGAAGTCCTGCCGGATTTGGGAGGCGGTAATATTCATTTCCTGACCCAGAGAGTGGGAGGAAATGCGCACAACACCGCTGCTGTGCAGGCTGTTGAGCTGGCGGTAGTATCGGGGAAGACGCCGGATCACGGCGTCGGAGATGTTTTCTTTTTTCAAAGGGATACCCCTCCTTTGACAAAATCCGTTAAATATTTCTCAAATGATAGTTTAGACCAAAACAGGAATAATGTCAATTTTTTTAACAATCTTTTTAAGAAAAATTTTTTCTGTAACGGGCTTTACTTTTTTGGAATTACCTGTTATACTCATTTTTGCTGTTTAGTTGTTTCCAAATGGCAGGTATGCGCCCGTAGCTCAGTTGGATAGAGCGTTAGACTCCGACTCTAAAGGCCACTGGTTCGAATCCAGCCGGGCGTACCACAATGAACCCCCCGAGGTTTAGAACCTCGGGGGGTTCGTATTTTGTGCAGGAGAAAAATGTTACATCGGGCTTGAAAACGAGAATATATATTATCTCTATGTAAATAACGAAACCGGTGAAATCGAAGATTTATCGTATGAGGATTTTGTAGTTGGAGATGAAATTACGGTTGATGTGAAATCAGTCGAAAACAGGTATGCGTTAGCCTCTCGAATTCAACTGCTTACGCAGAGAAAATGAGTATTATGGGAAAACTGTAAACCAAAGTTTACAAAAGGCAAGTCTGGTTTTTAGATAAAAATACGGACTTGCTTTTTTTGTGCTATATTTTTGTGCATATTTTATAGAAAAAAGAAATAAATTGTACATGTTAATATGTGCAAAATTTGCTATACTTTATAGCAAGACAAATAATCTGCAAAGTATTCGATATAAAAAAACAAAGGAGATGGAATGATGTCTAAAATTACTGCCGTGACAGCAAGGGAAATTCTGGATTCGAGAGGAAATCCGACGGTTGAGGTAGACGTTGCGCTGGAGAGCGGAGCGATGGGCCGGGCGGCGGTTCCCTCCGGGGCCTCCACCGGAACGAGAGAGGCCGTGGAGCTTCGGGATCACGACGAAAAGCGGTTTCATGGCAAGGGCGTTCAGACGGTGGTCGGCAATGTGAAGACCATCATTGCGCCCCAAATCGTCGGCTTTGACGCGCTGGACCAAAGAAGGCTCGACCGTACGCTCATTGAACTGGACGGTACCGAGAATAAATCGCGGCTTGGCGCGAATGCAATCCTAGGTGTTTCTCTTGCTGCGGCAAGGGCTGCCGCCGCTTCTTTGAATCTGCCCCTGTTCCGGTATATCGGAGGAGCGGGCGCCTGCGAGCTGCCGGTGCCTATGATGAACATTCTCAACGGAGGAAAGCACGCGGACAACACTGTGGACGTGCAGGAGTTCATGATTATGCCTGTGGGTGCGGACAGCTTTGCCGGGGCACTGCGGACGTGCGCCGAGGTATACCAAACCTTGAAGGGCGTTTTGAAGGATAAGGGAATGAATACCGCTGTGGGGGACGAGGGCGGCTTTGCTCCGGATCTCGCCACCAACGAGGACGCGCTGAAGCTGATTGTGGAGGCGATTGAAAAGGCGGGCTATCGGCCCGGAGAGGACGTGTGCATTGCGCTGGACCCCGCTTCCTCCGAATTCCGAGTTGACGGAAAATACGTTTTTGCCGGCGAAAAGGTCAGCCGCACCTCTGAAGAGATGATTGACCTTTACGCCGAGTGGATTCGCAAGTATCCCATTATCTCCCTTGAGGACGGGCTGGCCGAGGACGATTGGGACGGCTGGGCCGCGCTGACGAATCGGCTTGGCGACAGGGTTCAGTTGGTGGGCGACGATATATTTGTCACCAATCCGAAAATTCTCAAGGAGGGAATCCGGAAGCATGTGGCAAACTCTATCCTGATTAAGCTCAACCAGATCGGGACGCTGTCCGAAACGCTGGAAACAATTCAAACGGCGCAGAAGGCGGGCTATACCGCCGTCGTCTCCCATCGGTCGGGAGAAACGGAGGACACCACGCTGGCGGATGTGGCGGTTGCGCTGAACGCGGGCCAGATTAAAAGCGGCGCGCCCTGCCGAGTGGACCGAATCGCAAAATACAATCAATTGCTCAGAATTGAGGAGCTGCTGGGCGGCAGCGCCGTTTTCAGAGGGAAGGACAGCTTTTACAGCATCAAGAGATAACGCGCGGTCTCCACCCGCCGGGCCAAGCGCTTACAGTGGCCGCAAACCTCTGCGCAGACCGCGAAGTCCGGGCCTTGGAACACAGAGAAAAGGCCGCGGGAGACAACATAAAAAAGCAAACAGCCTCCCCACAGGAGCCTTCCGGTTCCTGTGGGGAGGTTTTCGTGTGTAAATACATATCTTTGATGCAAGCTTTGCTTCGCTGCGTGCCGCCCGTTATTCCCA
>DKLF01000071.1 GCA_002455655.1 Oscillibacter sp. UBA6647
ATTTTATCACTGCCGCTGACATAGAATACTCTGCTTCGGATTTCGCTCCATACTGTGCAATCTATTGCGGATGGGTTTGTAAACTCGCTTCCCCGGTCTGTTAGGATAATCGGAAACAATTTGCAGAAGAGATCATGCCCAAGTCTTTCATAAAGGTCATCAATAATGTCCGCCACAGAACGAGCCGTATTGGCGTCTCGCAAGAAAGCAAGTATTACACTGCAACTACGGAAGAATATGGTAAGCAATACTTTCCCGCAATTTCGCTTTCCCTCCACGCTGTCCATTTTAACAATAGGCAGATCCGGATTTTCGTTCACATACCGCTGAAAATCCTGGTAGGTTCTTCCTTCGTAGCAACCCCTATCCAGTTTAATCAGCTTTTTCTTCTGCCTCCTGCGGTAGCGGACTTTTCGCGGAAGGTCAATGTTTCCAACTGAAAGTAAGCTTGCGTCAATGTAATTGTAAAAGGTCTTCTCGTTAAGCATAATTTCATCCGCATGCGTGGAACAGATATGGTGGATGGACTGGCCTTGCTTGACCAGCGGAGAAATAACAGCATCTATTCGCTGCAGTTCTTCTGGCGCTGTCCCAATTCCTTGTCGGCTCTCGCTACGGACAGCTTCATACTCCTGTTGAGCAAAATCCGCATAATAATATTGTTTTTGAAGTTGACAGCGGATAATCCTCCTGCAGCCATTACACACACATGGCGGCAGACCAAGTTTAGGACAGCGTTCTTCTTCATAACTGGAGCATGTGCTGTTGCATTCACCGCATCGTGCACAGAAAAGATCCCTGGTATTTTCACCGTTTTGTGTATCCTAACTTTATTGCAAAACTTGTTCAATAAAGGAAGACTTTTTTCGTATGCGGGGCAAAGGGATACCCGAACCTTTCGGGCGGTCTGGTTAAGAACCAGACCAAAAAGAGGGTTCCGACGATATCGTCGGAACCCTCTTTTTACTTCAAAGGTGTTTTTAAGGATCTAAACTTTCAAAGTCCGGATTTTTGTCTGTCACCGCTTATTTTGCCAAGTTCTGGCTAAAGCGCTGAAGAATCGTTGCTACCTGCGCGCGGGTGGCGTCGCCAAAAGGCATCACCTGATTGTGACTACCCTGCACAAGTTTGGCATTCACTGCCCACGCCAGCGCGGACTGCGCGTATGTGGAAATGCTGCCGTAGTCGGAGAATTCCCGGATAGCCATACCGCCTTGGGTGGTATCGTACCCCTTGTATTGTGCGTAGCGATAGAGAATTGCCGCCATCTGCTGGCGGGTGATGGTTCCCGTGGGGTTGGAGCCGTCGGAAATGCCGTTTTCCACAGCCCACGCCTTGGCTTCCGCCATGTTGGCGGGCGTTTTGCCGTCCATACGCGCCAGCACCATCCAGATCATCTGGCGGTTCGCCGTCGCATTGGGGCTGAATGCCGTAGCAGAGGTACCGTCAAATAGGCCGTTATTATAGGCATAGGCCACGCTGCCGTAGCACCATGCGCTCTCAGCCACATCCGCAAACGGGAAATTCACAATTAAATACTGTGATAGATGCTCGGTGGTAAAGGTCACCTTGCCATTTGAGTAGCTGGCAGTCTTTGGCTCGATGCTACCGTTGTCATTGATAAACCAAACGGTAATGCTGTCCGAGTTCTCACCGAATTTCAGCGTGTAGGGAACGGAAACGGTAATCTTACCGTCGCCAAACGTGCTGACCTTGCTGCTGCCTGCGTAGACGTTGACATCCACCACGGTAGCAGAACCAGCTTGACTGCCAAGCGTAGCCTTTTGGCTGTCGGTGAGCTTGCTGTTATTGACAGTCTCTACGGAGAACTTCACGTCGCCCTTGTCTTCGACAAACGCCAGTGCAGGCTTGTCAAGCGCAACCGTGCCAGTGGGCAGGGCAACCGCGAGTCCTTCAGAACCTTCTGCTTTCTGTACGGCGGAAACCACCTTTGAGGGAATGGTCGCAGCGTTTACCTTTAGGCCGGAGACGTCTACCGTGATGGTGCCGGTGTCCTTAGATGCGGAGGCAATCGTAGAAAGCTGGCTGTTCGCGGCAGAAATTGTCGCCGTGCTGCCGGAAACGGAAGCGGACACGTTTGCAGTGCCGGTATTGCTGGAAACCGGAACTGACACGGTATTGGTAGCAGTGCTGCTGGAGGATGATCCGTTTCCGGAGTTAGAGACAGTCTTTGTGGGAATGATTACGGAGATTTCTGTGGTATCCGCCGTCGTGTTGTCACTTGTTTTTGCGACTGTCAGTACGACCTTAACTGTCGTTTCTACACTGGGTGGGGTAATGGTTCCGCCAATTGCCAACACAGTTGCATCGGGGGATACATGCTTGATTACCACCGTAAAACCTGATGGAACTGTGGGGAGCGTCAAGCTTGTCGCATCTTTTGCAGGAGCGTTAATTGTGGTGATCAGTGCCGCAATTTGCGCCGGAGTGGAATCAGACAAAAACCATGTTTTTACCTGCGAAGCCGCCGCCGAGCGAAAAACCGAGCCTGTCGCAGCGTAAGCTACTTCAAAGGTATGCGCTGTGCCGAGACCAAGCCCGGTAAACACGTTGGAATTCTGCCAAGCACCATTGTCCACACGATATACAAAAGTTCCGCCTTCGGTTACTGTCACCTCCGCGGTGACGGAAGATTCGGCGAAAATGGTTCCACTCACGTTTGACACGTTTGGCGTTGTTGTTGGTCTCATGGGAACGGTTATCGCCGTCGGCGTACTTTCCGGCGTGCCACTCACAACTGCCTTCTGCCGTAAATATAAGTATGAGCCAACGTAATTGCTGATGTTATCACCGGTTGCGATTGCTGAACCGTCAAATGTCGAAGCAGTGTTCATTTCATAGGCAGCTCCAAAAGAAATTGTTTCGCTTGCATAGTTGATGGTCGCCACCGATGCGTCAAGCGCTGCCGACCTTGTGTAAATTGTTGCCGCAGAACTGCTTTCCGATGCAAACCGCGCACTGGTCTCTTTGACACGGGCATAGAAAGTGTATGACGTTGCGGTCGATAACTCGCCGAAAGTCGGGGTATCCTGCCAACTAATGCCGTCCTTGCTGTATTCTGCGTTGGAAATGGTATTAAGCGTGATGCTGTTCGCTCCGACCGTTGCCGCTGTCGGCGCGCTGGGTGCGGCAGGCGCAGAAGCCTTAGTCACTGCTTCGGTCGCCGCGCTTGTCAGCGTGCCATCGTAGCCTGCTGCGGTTACGGTCACGGTAATTGTTGCTCCGATGTCATCCACAGATAGAGTGTACGTGCTTCCTGTTCCAATATTGGTTGTGACACTGCTAACTGTTCTCTTCCATTGGCAGGAAATTACTGCGTCTGACTGTACGCCGTTAACGTTCGCTATCAGCGTTTGTCCGCATTCTACCGTACCGGTAATGGTTGCAGTGCCTTCAATGGAGGCTGTAAAAGCTGACGACGTAAGCTCCGTGCCTGCCGAATAGTCATCAGACTCTTTGACACGCACCTGCACAGTACCGGCAATATTTCCGACAAAAATTGTGATTGTCGAGTCCGTAAGCACTGCATTTAAAGATGACAAAGCTATCCAAGTCGTGCCGTTGGAGCTGTATTCGTAAAATGGCAGCATCTCATATCCGTTGACCACGGTAAAACTAAATGTGTTTGTATCGCCGTCGGTTACCAGGCCGTTTGTCGCCGCAGCAATAGAAGATGCAGATTTGTTCACAGTTAGCGTAACAGTTGTTGTTGACGGCGCATAATTGCCGTCTGTCGGTGTAAATGTCACGGAGTATGCTGTCGTATTGCTGTCTGATACAGATGGTTTCGTCGCTCCATTCGTCCATGAAAATACGCCTGCTACACTGCCACCAGAAAGAATGGAGTCCGAAAGCATTTGCCCATACGTGATTGCAGAAGCGGAAGGCGGTGTGTCAATAGAAGATGGGGCTTTGTTGACCGTCAGCTTTACAGGTACGGTGATCGTATTATAATGCACCGCGTCTGTCGGCGTAAATGTAACGGAATACTCCGTCGCATCGCTGTCTGATACGGAAGGTTCTGTGGTTTCTGTTGCCCATGCAAAACAGCCTTCTACATCAGATGTTCCGCCGGAAAGCGTGGAGTCCCCAAGTGCCTGCCCATATGTAATTGCCGAAGCGGCAGGTACGGCCGTACAATTGGGGTTACGCTTCCCCACCGTAACAGTGACAGATATATTGGTGATGATACTATAGCTGGTCGTGTCATCCGGCGTATACTTGACAGTAAAGCTATGGTCTCCTAATTCTCCTACGCCGGTGGTTTTGAGGTCTTCCCATTCAAAGCCCTCCGGCAGCGCCACGTCTTCCAGCGTATCGCCCCAGGCTGCCTTAAGTCCGGTGGGTACGGTATAATCCGGATTGCCTTGTGACGTTGCGGCAGAGTTGCTTGAGCTGATGCTTCCAGTGCAGTTTTCGGCAGCAACTGTTACGTTAATAACCTTGCCAAAGTCAGCTGCAACGAGACTATAGGTGCTGTCTGTTGCTCCGGATATATTTAAGCCATTCCTTGTCCATTGGTAGAAGATTGTTCCAAGACTACAACTTGGATCAGCAGTCATTTCGCTTGTAATCACGTTAAGGTTCTGACCACACTTGAACGTCCCCATGATGGAAACAGATCCGCCCAGTGTTGCTTTTTCCGTCGTTACTGAAAGAACTGGACTTGATGAGGAAGCTTTCAAAGTATCTGTCTCAGCCATTCTTGCGTAAAAGCTGTAATCTGTGTTAGGTTCAAGATCGGTAAAGGTTGTTTCACTCTGCCAGGTATAGCCATTCATGCTATATTCAGCACCCGTAATAGCATTCAGCGTGACGGTGGTTTCCGTTTTAGAAGCCATTGCAGGAACTGAAGGCGCAACCTGTAGGGCCTTTACAGTTAAAGTCTTCTCGCCGAAAAGGCCTGAACCGTCTTGCGCCGTTGCACGAACTGTGACGGTGCCTGAGCCGGTGAGTGTTACTAAACCGGTTGTTGAAACAGATGCGATACCGGAACCCGAAGATATGCTCCAAGTAATATCCTGCTTAGCCTCGGTTGGAGACACGGTTGCAGACATTTGCGTGGTATCACCTATCGCAACGTTAGTTTCTGAGGTGTTTACTATTATGCCGGTTACGATATTTTGTAGAACCGGAAGCACAAGCTCGCCGAAAACTCCAGAACCATCCTGCGCCGTAGCCCGAATTGTTGCTTTTCCACTTCCCCATGCTAGATCAACAACACCGCTTGTCCTCAGCATGTTCCCCGCATCTACACTGCCATCGCCGGCTTGTGTCGACATGGTTACCGTCCATGTGACGTTTTGATTTGTGGTATTTGAAGGCTGAAAGCTAACATATAACTGGAGTTGACCGTTCTTTCCGATACAGGTTGCCCCGTTTTCTCCTGTAACCGTAATGCCTGTTGCCAAAACGTTCCCTGCGGTGAGCGTAACCGTATAGGAAGCAGATTCAGCCGCGCCGTCATAGGCGGTAAACTGAAGTGTGGTGGTTCCAGCCGTTGTAGGTGTAAAGGAATAATTCTCGTCTGCAGGAACCGCAGTGCTGCTTCCGTTGGTGTATACCCTGTAGGTAAGTGCATTGCCGTCTATATCCGTGAAAATATCAGATAGTTTGAGGGTATAGGCGCTATTCACTAATACCGACACACTATCCGTTGACGATACGCCGGATTTGAGCGTCGGCGCCGTGTTCGCCGAACCCGTCACCGTGAGGCTGATGCTAATCGGCGTACTTGCATAGTCAGAATAGTCGCCGGAGCATATCTCTTCGTTATATATGAGCAGCGTATAAGAACCCGTCATTATGTCCGTGGAAATCGGTATTGATAAGGTTCCGCTGGCCTCCGTGCTCAGCTTGGCATAATACTTGACCATGCTATCCGTGTTACTCACGAGAACACAGGAAACATATTTTCCGTCTCCTGTCTGCGCGCCGCTGTAATTTAGGCTGATGTAGCTGCCCTGCGCCTTGGTCAAACTGGCCGGAACACTGGCAATGTTAAGGCTCAAGTTTGAGTCCAGTACGGTAAACTTGACTTCGCTGCTGAGTGCGATAGAATTTATCGTGCCCACGGCTGTGCCTTTGGCGCCTGATATGGGGGCGGCATACAGTACGTTTGAAAGATCAAGAGCAGTCCCGGGACGAACACAATTTGCCTGTGTAATGGGAGGGCCATAGCCATTTACAACACCGGCGGATACTGTACGGGCGTTGCCGTATTCAGTCATTGTGCGCAGAACCCACGCTCCATCAGCAAGGCCAAGCACACTCGAAGAGATTGTCGATGCCTCTGTTGCACTCAACGCCCAAATCTTTTGATTGGTCGGCTGTGTGCCGGAGACCTCATCCAATGTCAGCCCGACCATGAGGGCCTGTTCGCGGGAGTCATAAGAATTCGGAAGGTTGTTGATAAATGACTGCAGTGTGCTGCCCGAATAGGAAGTTGAATAGGTCTTATCGGCATCCAAAAACGCGGAGGACCCCATCGACCCTTTTGCAAGCAGCGTTACATATTCACCGCCCTTGTCGATACCAGTTCCGTCAAAGCCCACCACATACCACCGCTGGCCGCCAAAGCCGATCTGCGTTGTGCTGGACGCAAGCGTACTTCCGGAACCAACTCCGATGGATGAACTCGTCATCCCGTAGGGAAGTGTTGCCGCTTTTGCGGTTATTGAAAACATCGGTAGTATTCCTGTTACCATGATGAGAATTAAAAGTAAAGACAGTAGTTTTTGCTTCGTTTTTATCATTGCAGTTTTCTCCTTTTATGATTCCAAAAACTCACCAAAGTCCAGAATGAACTTGGCCAAGTCCAGAGATATCCTGTGATCGCTCTCAGGCGGTCTGTCCCGCGCGTGCAGAAGTGCCAGCAGGCTCTCCACCGTCTGTGGCCGATGGACCAGCACCCGCAGGATTTCGGCCTGCCGCGTGTCCGCGGCAAAGCGGACGCGCTCTTGAAGCACAAGTCCGGTCTGCCCACCCAGCTCCGCAAGCGTGACGCCAGACTTCAATTTCAGCACGGTTTTGTCCATTGGCGCCCTCCTATATCAGCCGTAGCTTTTCGGCCGCGGCTCTGGCTTCGCTTCGTCGGCTGAGGCCCAGCTTCTGTAAAATGCGGCTGACGTGGGTCTTCACCGTCGGCAGCTTGATGCCCAGTATTTCGCTAATCTCTTGATTGCTCAGGTTCTGACAAAGCAGCTTCAAAACCTGCGTCTCCGCCGCTGACAAGGGTTCCACGGGCCGCACCTCCCGCTTCAAGAACCGGGGGTACTCCACTGCCTGCGCCCGCGCGACGGCAACCAGTCTATCAAGATACGCCGCGTCTGCGTCCCAGTTGCACCCACTCAGCAGTGGCAGAATCGCCGCGCCGTACTGCGCCACGGGCCAGACGAATTGATATTCGCGGCAGGTATCCAGCGCACCGCAAAGCTCTGCCTTCCATTCCATGTCGCCCATGCGCTCCATGCACAGCGCCGAGAGCAGCCGGATGTGGATACGGTCCATCACCCGCCCGCAGTGTTCACAATAGGGCTTTAGCCGCGCCAGAAGCAGCAGCGCGTCGCTGTAATCGCCCTCAAGAATCTGTACCATCGCCCGCGTCAGGTACTGATAGCGCCACATTGCCCACAGCCGTACATCGTTCTTCGGTGCTGTATCCCGCAGCCACGTCCGGACAGCTTCCGTATCGCCCAGCCGGAGCTGGATGCGGCAGAGCATCGCGTCGATGTTGGGCAAAAACCGCGTCTGCCCAGTGTCGAGGAATTTTTCGCGCAGGCTCTCAACCGCTTCCAGCGCCGCCCGCGCCTTGCCCTGGGATACCTGCACCCGTGCCAGCAGACCCACCACGGCGAACTCGATGTCCGGCGTACCCCGCGCCTGAATCTCGCCCAGACGCGACATGAGGGTGAGCAGACGTTTCGACACGTCCTCGCCCTTTTCAAACTTACTCTCGCAGATGGAGCAGTCGGCCAGCCCCACGCCATCCCGGCCCAGCACGGTTTCCACCGGCCTTTTCATGGTGGCGTACAGCAGGTCGTCCTTTTTCGACCACTCGCAGAAGTCCTTTCCACCGTTCATAATGCTGGGCAGGGTGCTGGTGACGGAAAACGCCGGCACCATGAGTTGCTTGTCCGTCATAACCCGGAACACGCTGCCGATGACCTCAATCAGTCCCTTGCTCCCCCGCTGGGGCAACGCAATGTCCAGATACGCCAGCTTTCCCTGCACGGTTTTGTACTCGGAATCGGTCTTTTTGAGCCGTACGGCATAGTCTTGCAGCGCGGCGTACCACCGCTCGGAGGCCTCGTAATCCAGGCAAAGGGAGGTCAGCATACTCATGCCGCACATCAGCGGCGGGGATTTAAGAATTTCCTCGTCCGGCAGAGCAAAATAGTAATTCTGCAGCTCGTGGTAGCGCCCCACACCAGGGTGCTGCTCCGCGTTTTTCACCAGCAGCGCGGACACCTTGCCCTGTTCTCCCGCAAGGGAGTAGCATTCCAGCGCTTTGTCCAGCTCGTCGCGCAGCTCGTAATAGAGCGCCGCGCGGCTGTACAAGCTGCGCTGCTCCGCGTCGGTGAGTTTCTGGTGCAGCCCCCACATCAGAAACACCCGGAAGATTGGCCAGAAATGATAAGTATCCAGTCCATCGAATAAAAGCATGGTGGTGTCCCGCTGGATGATACCCAGCAGCTTCCCCGCCCGGGGATCGCCGCTGACCATTTTCGCAAGCTCCAGATGGAAGCTCTCAAACGGCGCAAGGCTTACCAGCAATCGCTGAAGCGGCGCGTCGAAGCGGCGGTAGACCGCCTCATCAAAGTAAAGGAAAAGCTCTCGCTTCGCCGAGTTCAAGATGTCCTCGCTGTATGCCCCGCCATTCTTCAGCTTGCGGCAGAGGATATCCATGGCGGTGGGATAACCTTTAAAATCCCGCTGAATGGCACTCATATCACCGGGGCTGACCGCAATGCCGCGCTCTTCCAGCATCCGCTGCGCGGTGGCGCGGTCGAAAAGCAGGGTGGGAGCGTCAATGGCAAGCAGAATTCCCGCAAACTGAAAGGGCATCAGCCAGCCGGGAACCGCCCCGCGGCCCAGCAGTATAAAGCGCAGGTCCGTTCGGGTACGAATCAGATTACAGAGCGCTTCCCGGCGCTCCGGTTCCAGCAGATATTGCAGATCGTCCACCAGCACCGCGTCGCAGCTCGGCGGGATATTTTCCGGCAGGAACTCCACGGACGCAGCGCTGAAGGCGCAAACGGTATGCCTGGAAAGGAGCGCCGTGGCCGTTGTGGTCTTGCCGCAGCCGCAGGGCGCGGAGAACAAAATGACCCGGCAGTGTTCCCAGCCTGTCAGAAAGATTTCCTTCAGCGAGGGTTTTATGATGGCTGAAACACTTTCGCCCATGGGCCGCCTCCTTTAACAATTAGTACATTTTTAAGAATTATTTTCCAATATACCAGCTAATTATATCAGATAAAATTTATTTTGTAATCCATCCAAAGTATGATTGAGGGGGCAAAAAGTCAAATACCAAACGCGCAGAAAAAAGGCAACAAACGACTGTTTTCAGTCGTTTGCTGTCTTTCAAATCAAAGCCGCATTTCAAAATATTCACTAAAAAAATGTGCTGATACTTTGTAGCGCCTTTATCGCGCTGGACGAGCTAATAAAACTGAAATCGGCATGACCGAATTGCGCATGCCACTATTGGTAAACTAATTTCCGTTTTGAGTTTGAAAAAGTAACTTCTGCCATATGGGTTGAAGTTAACTTTTCAACTCACCTACACTATTTTTTATCAAATATGCTGTCCCTGTTTTTCAAATAGGTTGTCCGGCTACCTTCCTCGTCTCCGTGCAGTTCATTGGTTGCAAATTCATAAAATTTTTTGGCGGCCGGGGAGATTTCGTTCATCGGAGTCACCGCGATGCCGATTTCCACGGTTTGGGGCGGGTCCAGCGGCAAAATCTTAATCTGGCTGGTCCATGCCCCGCGAACCAATGCATTGTTGGTGCTGATGCACAGCCCCGCGCCCACCATGGAGCAGGTGGCGTAGCTGTCTGTGGAGGAAAAGCACTGGTGGGGTGTCAGTCCCAGCCGGGCAAACATTCGCGTGGCGTCTATGTCTTCTCCCGGATAAGTGGCGATGTAGGGTGCGGAGGCAAATTCTCAACGGGAAACACATCCATTCCGGCCCAGATGCTGTTCGGCGGAACCCAAACAACCATCGGGTCATTGAGAAGGGGAAGCCACTGAAAATTTCCTTCCCGGCGGCTGATGATGCAAAAGTCTGCCCGGTGCTCTGCCAGGGCGGCGGCAAGACGGGTGCTGGTTCCCTCAAGAATCTGGATTTCAATGCCGGGATGGCACCGCCCAAACGCTGCCACCAGGTCTGCAAGCCAGTGGTAACAGACGGGATAGGCGGTGCCCACTGTGACAGAACCGATTTCAAGGCCACGAATCTCAGCGGTCATCTGGGCGTACCGCTGCGCAGTTCGGTCCAATTCCTGCAAAAGCGGCAATAGGCGGAGGCAGTCCGCCGTGGGGGTCACGCCGTTTCGGCTGCGCTTCAACAGGGGAAATCCGGCTTCCTTTTCCAGTAAATCCACCATGCGGCTCATGCCGGAGGGCGTATATCCCGGATGTTCCGCGGCGGCGGACAGACTGCCTTCTCTGATGGCGCTTGGATTTTCGTTTTTTTATGGTGATGACAGCGGAGTTGACCGGCCTGAAGACCACACCCACGGCCACCGTTTCGTTTTTGGAGAATACCGCCGTGGTGTTTGTACCTTTGTTCGAGGCGGCTTTGCGCCGCCGTCTGCCGGGCCGGTGGACCGTGCTTGGCGCGGCAACGGCTCTGGCGGGCGTGGCGCTTCTGACCTTACGGGAGTCGCTCTCCATCGGTGCCGGAGAGTGATTCTGCATTGCTGCCGCAATGCTTTACGCCGGCTCGATCATCCTGACGGACCGCCTCTCCCGTCAGGATGATCCTCTGACGCTGGGGATTCTGGAGGTGGGCTTTGTGAGCCTGTTTGCGCTGACGGCTTCGTTTATAACTGAGACGCCCCGGCTGCCTGCAGGGGGTGTGGAATGGGGCGT
>DKLF01000006.1 GCA_002455655.1 Oscillibacter sp. UBA6647
AATGAGGGCGTTCACAGAAAACGTGCCGTAAAGCAAACGCCCCGCTGCCCGTTTTGGCGGGCAGCGGGGCGCAGAATACGCGCATCTTGTTTAAAAATCCGTTCAGGGAAATTTTTAAGAATAAAGTTACCCCGCTCGGCCGTGTAGACCCCGTTATAACCTGCACCTTTACGGACAGGTGGGTCGCCTCCAGCACGCTTTATCGCTTCCAACATCCAGCCGCAAACAGCAGCCGGGAGGCCTGCGAACCACGGTCTGATCCGGCATCCCTTATAACGAAATGTGGGTTAAAAAAGGCCTATCACGCACCGCGCAGGGTTTCTTGTGCACAGTTACATCTTGGTTACGGAAAGAAGATCGTCAGGAGTCTTCGTCCTCCTCGTCCTCAAACAGGGCTTCCATGAACAAATCGTACACCGCGTCCAGCTCTTCATCGGAGTCTAAGGTGGAAAGCAGCTCTTCGCCGTTTTCTGTCAGGACCTTCAGAATCACAAGACCGGTATCGGGATCTTCTTCGTCGGAGTCCTCCGTCTCGGCGGGAAAGAAAGCCATGTATTTCTGTCCGTTGTGCTCCAGCGCGTCCACGAGTTCCAATTCGATATCGTTTCCGTCCTCATCGGTGATGGTGACAAAAGTGGGGCTAAACTCCTCGCTCATAGAGGTGCCTCCTTACGGTTAGTTTCGTTGAATGTATTGTACCCGCTCCATCGGAAAAATGCAAGTGAATCAGGTGTGCAAATCGTGGGAAAATGAAATTTCGAGGCAGGTAATTTTTCCTGTATATAAAAATTTTCCCTGAATTAAGGAACTTTTATCAAGAAAAAAGCGACAATTTTGGTGTTGACAGGAATGGTAAAATGAAAGATACTATGGCGTATTATGTGCAGCCGTTTTGCCAAGGGAGGGTGAATCGACTGCTCCCCTGAACTAAGGAAAAGGAGGTGTTCTGCAATGGAAGAGCACGGCAGACACCGGGAATCGTCCCAGCCCCATGAGCACCGCCGCCGCCGCAGGTCCGCAAAAAATCCGATGGATACAATCTGGTTTGTAGTCCGGACCCTGCTGTTGGTTGGCATTCTCTCCGGCGCGATGATTGCCGGTATTTTCATGTATTATGTGAAAACGACGCTGACGCCCGCTTTGGACATCAATGCCGACGACTATACCATGAACCTCAGCTCTGTCATCATGTATGAGAACAGCGAGACGGGGAACTGGGAAGAATTGCAGATGATTTACGGCGACGAAAACCGTATCTGGGTGGATTACGACCAAATTCCCAAGACCATGTGGGAAGCGGCAGTGTCCATCGAGGATGAACGTTTCTTCGGCCACCACGGCGTGGACTGGCTGCGGACCGCCAGAGCCACGACAAATCTGTTTTTCCGCACCAGCAGTACATTCGGCGGTTCCACCATTACGCAGCAGTTGCTGAAGAACATGACCCACGACGACGACAACACGGTGAACCGCAAGGTACGGGAGATTTTCCGGGCGCTGGAGTTTGAGAAAAAGTATTCCAAGGAAGAAATTTTGGAGCTGTATCTCAACCACATTTATCTGGGCCAGAAGTGTTATGGTGTGCAGACTGCCGCGCAGTTTTACTTCGGCAAGGACGTGTCGGAGCTGTCGACTGCGGAGTGCGCCAGCATCATTGCAATCACCAATAATCCCTCGCTGTACGGACCCATGTCCACCGTCGTTATCACCAACAAGGAAACCGGCGTGAGAAAAACGGCCCGGGAGATGAACAGGGACCGCCAGCAGAATATCCTGAAAAAGATGCTGGAGCTTGGATACCTGAGTCAGGAGGAATACGACCAGGCGGCGAATGAGGAGCTGAAGTTCACCGACGGCTCCGTCTCCGCGCAGGAGCTGGTGGCCGCCGATAATGTTGAAAAAAGCGGCGGAACCTCCACTGGCATTAACTCCTATTTTGTCGATAAGGTGATTCTGGACGTCTCCGAGGACTTTGCCAAGCAGCTTGGCATTACCACCGGGGCGGCGCGCAAGCGGCTTTACAACGGCGGTTATACGATTTACTGCACCGTGGACCCGCATATTCAGGAAATTGCCGAGTCCGTGTATCAGGAGCGCGCCAATTTGGACGTGACCTCCTCTAGCGGACAGGAGCTTCAGTCCGGCATCACCATCGTAGACCCCACCACCGGCAATGTAAAGGCCATGGTGGGCAAGGTGGGCACCAAGCAGGATAATCTGGGCTGGAACTATGCCGTGGGCAAGCGTCAGTGCGGCTCCGCCATCAAGCCCATCACGGTATATGCCCCGGCGCTGGACGCCGGAGTGGTTACCATGGCGTCCACCTTTGACGACTATCCCGTGCGCCTGTTGAACGACAACCCGTGGCCAAAAAACTCCCCTCAGGGCTATAAGGGCTGGACAACCCTTTCAAGCGGCGTTGCAAACTCCGTCAACACCGTGGCTGTTCAGGTAATCGAAAAGCTGGGCGTTAAAAATTCCTTTGACTTTGCCACGGAGAAGGCAAATTTGGATTTGGTGGCAGACGACATTAACACGGCGGCGCTGGGTCTGGGTGGCCTGACCTACGGTGTTTCAACCGAGGAAATGGCTGCGGCCTTCGCGGTGTTTGCCAACGGTGGCGTGTACAACTCTCCACGTCTTTACACGAAGATGGAGGACAGCAACGGCAATGTGATTCTGGACAACGAGACGGAAACCCATGTTGCTGTGAAGGAAACGACCGCCTATTTCATGAATCAACTGCTTCAGGGCGTGATGAACGGAGGAACGGCTTCCCGGTACAAGCTTTCCGGTATGACCAGCGCCGGTAAAACCGGTACCACCAGCGATAATAAGGACCGGTATTTCGTGGGCTACACGCCCTATTATGCCGCGGCGGTCTGGTGCGGCTATGACAAGCCCGAGCGCATCAGCTATTCCGGAAACCCCGCCGCCTCCATGTGGCAGAAGGTCATGCAGAAAATTGCGGACGAGCAGGAGAACAAGTCGTTCACCAAGCCCAGCAGCGGCCTTGTTAAGGTGACCGTGTGCGCCGACAGCGGCCTTTTGGCCACGGACGCCTGCGCGTCGGACCTGCGGGGCAGCCGCGTGCGGGAGGTGGAGGTGGCTGCGGGAACCGCCCCTGTGGAGGAGTGCAGTCTCCATAAATTCTACGACTATTGCACCGAGGGCAAGGTCCTTGCTACGCCGCTGTGCCCTGCGGCCAGCGTGAAGCCGGTTGCCCTGCTGGACTATACCCGGGTGGACTACGGTCCCAGCATCAAGGCGGACGACGACGCCTATCTGATTGGTTCCTTGCAGACAAAGTTGGAGGACGGGACGGTTGTGATTCCGCCTTGTCCGGTTCATCAGGATGGCGTCCTGCCCACCGACCCCGACGGCGAAGGGGAGACGACGGTTCCTGAAGATGGAGGAGACACGGGGCTTGCCCCGCCGCCGAAGACTGAGCCCGGCGGAATCGGCTCCGGTGGCGGAACGACTTCTCCGACAGAACCCACGCTGCCAACAGAGCCGTCCGAGCCTTCTTCCGGGATAGACGATTGGATTAACAACGTCTGGAACACGGGAAACTGATACAGCATAAAAACCGCCGCACGGCTGTGCGGCGGTTTTTCATATGTGCGGAACCAAAGGCGCGCAGTTTCGCGGATAAAGGCTGGCGCGAAATCCATGGTGCGAGAACACCCGAGGACATCGAATCACTTAATTTTTGCCGTTTTGTAAAATCAGGCCGCGGGGTATGGACATTTCACCGAAAAATTTTCCCGGAGGACGGAGAAATTCTTGTGTTTGTGCATTGCAACCTGCCGGCTTCTATGGTAAACTAATCAAAGTATAAGGACAAATGACCATGGGAGGCGGACGGAATGGGCAGAGAGGTCAAATTCTATATTGTAGCGGCGGACGCCCTGCCGGAGATTTTTGTGAAGGTGGCCGAAGCCAAGCGCATGATCCAAACCGGCGAGGTAAACACGGTGGGCGCCGCCACCCGATTGGCGGGCATCAGCCGCAGCGCGTTCTATAAGTACAAGGATTCCGTGCAGCCCTTCAACGATTTGAAATCGGAGCACATCATCACGTTTTACGGGATGCTGAAGGACGCGCCGGGCGTGCTGAGCCGTGTGCTGTCAGGTTTCGCGGGGGCGGGCGCCAACATCCTAACCATCAATCAGAGCATTCCCACCAACGGCTGCGCCGCCGTCACCGTGTCTGCGGAAACCTCGGACATGGAGATGACGCTGGAGGCGTTTTTGGAGCAGGTTTCCGAAGTGGAGGGCGTGGTCCGGTTTGAAGTGCTGGCCGGATAAAAACAGCGAAAGGATCGATCCATGAGTAAGATTGCAATTTTGGGCCTTGGCACGGTAGGGACCGGCGTAGCCAAGGTAGTGGCGGAAAATGCCCGGCAGATCGAGCGGAAGCTGGGGGAGCCACTGAGTGTGAAGTCCGTTCTGGTCCGACATTTTAAGGACGGCCCCTACCGCCAGCTTATGACTGACGATTTTGCAACCATTGAGCGGGACGATGAAATCCGCGTGGTGGTGGAGACAATCGGAGGGACAGAGGCGGCGTACGAGTATACCAAGCGGGCGCTGGCGGCGGGAAAGCATGTGGTGACCGCCAACAAGCAGTTGGTGGCTGAAAAGGGCTGGGAGCTGATGGAGCTGGCCCAAAAGAACAACGTGAACTACCTATTTGAAGCCAGCGTGGGCGGCGGTATCCCGGTGCTGCACCCGCTGACGGAGTGCCTGTGCGCCAACCGGGTGGATGAGATTTTCGGGATTCTCAACGGTACCACCAATTACATTCTCACCCGCATGGTCCGCACCGGCGCCTTTTTTTCCGATGCGCTGCGGGAAGCGCAGGCCAAGGGCTATGCCGAGGCAGACCCCACCGCCGACGTGCAGGGCATTGACGCGGGTCGAAAAATCTGCATTCTGGCGGATTTGGCTTTTGGCGCGCAGGTGCGACCGGAGGATGTTCCTATGGAGGGAATCACGAAGCTGTCCCTCCGGGACGTGAAGGTGGCCCAGCGGGCGGGCTACCGCATCAAGTTGCTGGGCCGGTGCCTGCGGATGCCCGGCGGAGGGCGCACTGCCTACGTTGCGCCCCATCTGGTGCCGGAGGAGCACCCGATGGCCAACGTGGAGGATGTCTACAACGCCGTGGCCGTCCAGGGCAGTGCCGTGGGCGAGGTGATGTTTTACGGCAGTGGCGCGGGAGAGCTGCCCACGGCTTCGGCCTGCGTGTCGGACGTGATGGAGAGCCTGCGCCGCAGTCCCCGGCAGGAGGGGCTTGGCTGGAGCGGCGACGCCGACGGGTTTGTAGACCCCGCAGAGGTGTCCACCCGCTTTTATTTCCGCATTGAGGGCAGCCTGATGGACGCGGCGATGGCCTTCGGTCAGGTGGAGGTACTCAGCGAGGATGGAGAAACCGGGTTTTTGACGGATTCCATCCCTCTGCGGGAGGCGCTGGAAAAATCCGAATGCCTGAATGTACTTGCTCGGCTGCGGGTGCTGGGCTGAGCGGAACTGATTGACCGGTTATCCAGAGGAGAAGGGGTTAAAGCAAATGAGTTTGATTGTGCAGAAATTCGGCGGCAGCTCGGTGAAAAACGCCGAGCGTATCCGCCATGTGGCCGAGATTATCCAGCGGACCTATCAGGCCGGAAACGACGTAATTGTGGTGCTGTCCGCCCAGGGCGACACTACTGACGATTTGATTGAGCGGGCGCAGGAGATCAATCCCCGTGCCTCCAACCGGGAGATGGACATGCTCCTGTCGGTCGGAGAGCAGATATCCATTTCCCTGTGCGCCATGGAGCTGGAGCGGCGCGGCCTGCGCTGCGTGTCTTTGGCAGGATGGCAGGCAGGGGTCCAGACCTCTGCCGTGTACGGCGAGGCCCGCATCAAGCGGATAGACGCGGAGCGGATTCAGTCCGAACTGGACCAGCGCCGCATCGTTCTGGTGGCGGGCTTTCAGGGCATTGACCGCGCCGGAAACATTACCAGGCTGGGCCGGGGCGGGTCAGATAC
>DKLF01000027.1 GCA_002455655.1 Oscillibacter sp. UBA6647
GGGTGCGCCCGGTTTGCCGTAAGGCTTGCGGTCCCCGCTGGGTGTATACGGCTTATCGTAAGGCTTGCGGTCCCCGCTGGGTGCGCCCGGTTTGCCGTAAGGCTTCCGGTCCCCGCTGGGTGCGCCCGGTTTGCCGTAAGGCTTCCGGTCTCCGCTGGGTGCACCCGGTCTGCCGTAGGGCTTCCTGTCTCCGCCTGCTTCATTCCGCTCAAAGGGCTTTCTTCCAAAGCTTTTTCCCGCAGGTGGCTTGCCACCGCCCCGGGCTTGGCGCAAAGACCGCGCCGGTGCCGTTGGCTCCGGCGGCTTCTCCGCCGCTTTTGCCTCGCCGGGTTTGCGTTTTTTACCCCGGCGGAGGTTCTTTTCGTGAAGCGCCTCCTCTGTTTTACGCAGAGACGCCCGCTGTGCCTTGACCTCCAGCCGGTTTGCTGCGTCGCCGTAGGTTTCCGCATCCTCGTCCGCCAATCGGCGGGCAATCGCGGATGCAAAGCCCACGTCGGTCACGCCCATAATGGCACACTCGCCCCGGCCCATGGCCTGCCCCAGCTCCTCCTTGGTAAAAGGAAGCCGAAGTTTCATGCACTGGCCCATCTCCGAGAAGTGGTCGGCCCGCCGTGCGGTATTTTCCGCCGCGTCGGACGCCAGCAGCAGCAAGCGCACTTCCCGTGCCCGGGCGGCGGCCTCCACTGGCTCTTCGCCCACCTCCAGCAGCCCGGCTCGCTTGCAAAGGCCCAGCGTAGACAGTAATTCTTTATTCATCGGCTTCTCCCAACTGACGCTCCATGGCGTCATATACCTCCGGGGGAATCTGGGCCTCAAAGGCCCGCTCCAGCGCCCGGGACTTGCGCGCTTTGCGCAGGCACTCCACATCCCGGCACACATATGCGCCGCGGCCGGGCTTGCGGCCCTTATCGTCCAGGCTGACCCCCCCCTCAGGGGACTTGACCACCCGGATCAACGCCTTTTTATCTTTCATCTCTCGACAGCCCACACACTGCCGCTGCGGAATTTTTTTCACCTTCGGCATGGCGTTTCCCCCGTTTCCGCGCGCTTATTCCGCGTCGTCCGCGGGCAAGTCGTCCTCTGCGGGCTTTTCGCCTGCGGGGGCGCTCTCTTCCGCCGCTTCCTCCCGGAAGCTCTCGGGCTTGATGTCAATTTTATAGCCGGTAAGCCGGGCCGCCAGCCGGGCGTTCTGCCCCTCCTTGCCGATGGCCAGAGACAGTTGATCGTCCGGCACCAGCACACGGCAGGCCTTGCCCTCGTCCGCCATCCAAACATCCACCACGTCGGCGGGCGCCAGTGCGGCGGCGATAAACTCTGCCGGGTCCTCGCTGTACTTCACAATGTCGATTTTCTCGCCCCGCAGCTCCGCCACGATGCTCTCCACCCGCTGGCCCTTGGGGCCCACGCAGGCGCCGATGGGGTCCACGTTGTCCTCGTTGGACCAGACGGCCATCTTCGTGCGGCTGCCCGCCTCCCGGGCGATGGAGCGAACCTCCACGATTCCGTCGAAAATCTCGGGAACCTCCAGTTCAAACAGGCGCTTGACAAGGCCCGGATGCGTCCGGGAAATCAACACCTGAGGACCCCGGGTGGACCGACGGACCTCCACCACGTAGACCTTGACGTGCATTCCCTCCACCAGCTCCTCGCCGGGAACCTGTTCGCCGGACATCAAAAGCGCCTCGGTAGACTCGATCCCGGTGCCGATGCGCAAAGAGACATTTCCGTTTCTTGGGTCCAGCCGGGTGACCACACCGGTGAGAATTTCGTGCTGCTTGGAGTTGAACTCCTCGTACACCATGCCCCGCTCGGCCTCCCGCAAGCCCTGAATAATCACCTGCTTGCCGTTGCCGGCGGCGATGCGGCCAAAGTCCGTGTTGTTCACGGCGACATTGATCACGTCGCCGATCTCGTACTTGGCGGAAAGCTTTTTGGCCTCCTCCAAGGGCACTTCGTTGAAGGGGTCCACGTAGTCTTCCTCGTCCACCACGTTCTTCTGGACAAACATCTGAAGCGTCCGGTGCTCCACATCCACGTCCACGATCACGTTATCCACCTGATCCTTGCAATCCCGTTTATAGGCGGTGATCAGCGCCTGGACAATTTTCTCCAGCATAAAGGACTGGGGGATGTTCCGCTCCTTTTCAATCATCTCAAGCGCGGTGAAAATCTCGTCGCAATTCATGCCGACGAGCTCCTTCTGCTTCTTGCCTCTCATTGCCTGTACTCCTTTTATGATATGATACGTCTTCTTCGTCTGTTTTATTTTGCAGCAAAAAATCCGCGCGCCCGGCGGCGGCGCCTTTTCAGGAGAACTCCACCCGCAATCGCACCAGCGCGGTGTCCGCCTTTTCAAAGGTCGTCTCATTGTCGCCGATGCGCACGGTGACAGCCCCGGTCCCCTCGTCGTAGCCCGCAAGCGTCCCTGCAAATTCCTTCCGCCCATCCCGGTTGCGATACAGCCGGACGGCGACGGGGCTTCCCATAAAGCGCACGAAGTCGCCGGGCCGTTTCAGCGCCCGCTCCGCGCCGGCTGAGCCGACCTCCAGCGTATAGCTCCCCTCAATAGGGTCCGCCTCGTCCAGCAAATCCGAAACCTTGCGGGAAATGGCCTCGCAGTCCAGAATGTCCACGCCGCCCTCTTTATCCAGCAAAACCCGGAGATACCAAGTCCCCGCCTCTTTCACGTATTCCACATCCCAGATAGTACAGCCCCGCTCCGCAGCCACGGGGGCCGCCAGCTCGGCGGTGAGCTCTGCAATCTTTTTCATGGAAACGCCTTCCTTTCATGCCGTCAGCTTCAGGAAAAGCCTTCGGTCTTTTCAAATTCCGGCCCCTTAAAAAGGCCGACAAAAAAAGCGGACACAAGGTCCACTCCACACAACTACCATCTCTACTTTGATTAGAATAGCACGCTTTTACACCAAAATCAAGTGTTTTCTTGGAATTTGCAAAGAAAAGCCGTTAAAAAATAAATAAAAACCGGAGCGGGCTTCCCGCCCCGGTTTCATTTACAAAAATTCAATTCAAGTCACTGAAGCCGCCATTTCCCACAGGGGTTTTCGGCGGCAGTCCGCAGGCACGCGGCTGCGGTTCAGCTCCTTTTTCGCAGGCGTTCCACCGCGCAGGCCACAAGGAAAACCAGCAGGTTCGCCGTCACCACCGTGGCTCCCACCGGCGTGGATTTCACATAGGAAACCGTCAGCCCCGTGCAAAAGCAGAGCACGGCGGTCGTCCCCGCGCACAGCACCACGCCTCGGAAGCTGCGAAACAGCCGCATCGCCGTCAGCGCCGGAAAGATCACCAGAGACGAGATGAGCATGGCGCCCATCATCCGCATCCCCAGCACAATGGTCAGAGCCGTGAGGATGGACAAAAGCGTGTTATACAGCTCCACCCGCATCCCGGTGGCCCGGGCAAAATTCTCATCGAAGGTGATGGCGAACAGCCGGTGGTAAAACAGCACGAACAGCGCCAGCACCGCCGCGCACACCGCCGCCGCCAGCAAAACGTCCGTCTCCGTCATGGCAAGAACGCTGCCAAACATGTAATTATCCACATCGGTGGTCATGCCCGTGGTGAGGGAGATGACCATGATGCCGATGGCAAGGGCGGACGCGCTCACCACAGCGATGGCCGCGTCGCTGCCCATGCGGCTGCCCGAGTTTGCAAGCCGCAGCAGAAAAAATGCCGAAAGAATCACCACGGGAATGGAGAAGTACAGCGGCGTGACCCCAAGGGCCACCGCCACCGCCAGCGCACCGAAAGACACATGGCTCAGGCCGTCTCCGATCATGGAGTACCGCTTGAGCACCAACGGCACGCCCAAAAGCGCAGCGCAAAGGCTTACCAATATGCCTGCTACCAGCGCCCGGCGCATAAAGGGCCATGCAAGCATTTCCATCAGTTCCATTACTGCTCCCCCTTTCGGAAGCGACAGCCCTCCGGAGAGCGGAGATAGTCCTCCACCGTCCCGTAAAACCAGCTATTCCTGCCGATGTGCAGCACCGTCCGGGCGTTTTCCAGCGCGGAGCGCAGGTCGTGGGTCACCATGACCACCGCCATGCCCTCTTTTTCGTTGAGATAGCGCAGGGTTTTGTAAAGATCCTGCGCGGCAGCAGGGTCCAGCCCCGTCACCGGCTCGTCCAAAATCAAAAGCCGCCCGGCGGCGCACAGTGCCCGGGCCAGCAATGCCCTTTGCTGCTGGCCGCCGGAGAGGTCCCGGTAGCACCGGTCCTTCAGTTCCAGAATCCCCAGCTTTCCGATGGCCTGAATGGCCGTGGTCTTTTGGGCAGCCGTGTAAAAAAAGCCAACTCCCTTCTGATTTAAGAAGCCGGAGAGCACCACCTCGTATACGGTAGCGGGAAAGTCCCGCTGGGCGCGGGTCTGCTGGGGAAGATACCCAATCGCGCCATTTTTCAGCTCCACCGCCCGGTCAATGCTCCCCTCCATGGGGTTAATGAGGCCCAGCAGCCCTTTCATCAGCGTGGATTTGCCCGAGCCGTTATCCCCCACCACACAGAGGTAATCTCCCGCCGAAACGGTGAGGTTCAGCCCCGAGAGCACCGCCCGGCCCTCGTAGCCCAGCGCCGTATTCCGGCATACAAGCAGCTCATTTTTCTCCATGGACTTGCTCCTTCTCCGCGCAGGCTTCGCACAAGCCGGTGAACAGGGTCCGCCGGTGGTCCACCACAAAATGATGCTCCTTTTGCAGATGTCGGTACAGCGGCTGCAAATGCGTGCAGTCCAGATGGGCAATCCGCCCGCAGGACTCGCATTTTAAAAGCAGACAGTCCTGCTTTTCCTCCCCCGAATGGTGCGTACAGTATTGAAAGTAAGCGCCTTCCTCGGTGTTAATCTTATGAACCCGGCCCATGGCCGCCAGCTTTTCCGTCTGGCGGTACACCGTGGCAAGACCCACCGGCTCCCCAAGGCGGCGCAGCTCCGCCGCCAAATCCGCGGCGGACATAGGCGTGCTTTTCCGGGCCTCCAGGCAGTTTAAAATTGCCTGCTGCTGTTTTGTGGAATAGGCCATATGCGGCCTCCTTTTTCAAGAATGATAATCATTTTCATATTATAGGCCGGAACGGAAAATTGTCAAGGAAAATCGTTTAGCGGTTGCAAAGGGCGGCGCAACAGTGTATGGTAAGGGCAGGGCCACAGCACGCGGCCCGCATATTACGTGAAATTACGCCGAGGCGCGTCCCGTTTCCCGGGCGGCGCGGCGGACGTATGGAGGGTTTATGAAGGCAGCACTGGTAATCATGGCGGCAGGGCTTGGCTCCCGGTACGGCGGAAACAAGCAGGTGGACGGCATCGGCCCCAACAACGAAATTTTGATGGAATATTCCGTGTACGACGCGCTGAGGGCGGGCTTTGGCAAGGTGGTGTTCATCATCAAGCCGGAGATGGAGCCGCTGATGGAGCGCATCTGCGGCGAATATCTTCGCCGCCGCACCGCAAAGGACGGTTCCCCCGTGGAAGTGTCCTACGCGTTTCAGGATTTTTCTTCCGTTCCGGACTTTTACCGGATTCCCTCGGAGAGGACCAAGCCCTTCGGCACGGTTCACGCGCTTTTGTGCGCAGAGGCGTTTATTCAAGAGCCGTTTTGCGTGATCAACGCTGATGATTATTACGGAATTGACGCTTACCGTGCCATGTACGAGCAGCTCACAGCGTTATCTCCCGAAGGCCACGGGGCCATGGTGGGCTATTTTCTGAAAAATACCGCCAGTCTCCACGGGACGGTTTCCCGGGGCGTATGCGACGTGGAAAACGGGAAGCTTCTCTCCGTGCGGGAGGCATTGAAAATCCAGCTCTATCCCGACGGAACGCTGCGGGATCTGGCGGAGGACATCTCCCTCTCGCCGGACACGGTGGTATCCATGAACTTCTGGGGCTTCACCCCTTGGATCTTCGCCCCCATGCGGGCCTATTTTGAAAACTTTCTCCGCACGGAAGCCGGCGCCGACCTGAAAAAAGAGTGCCTTCTACCCTTGATGGTTGGCAGTCAGCTCGAGGGCGGCGGACTGGAAATCTCCGTGCTTCACTCTGCCGACCGCTGGTTCGGCATGACCTACCGGGAGGACCGGGAGCGGGTGGCGGAGGAGCTGAAAGCTCTTCACGCCGCAGGGGCATACCCCCCCTCCTTGAAGGACTGATTGGAGACGAGGGGCAAAACTCCATCAACGATTCCTTAAACAAACGCGCCCCGGCTGATCGGCCGGGGCGCGTTTTCTTATTTCTTCGTCTCTGGGCCGCCCTGCCTTGGCAGCAACTCCAAAAGCGAGAGAGGAGATACCTCCTCCCGGGCCGCCTCCTTGTTGGCGTCCATGGCGCCCCGCAGCTCGTTTCGCAGGATGGTCAGGCTTTTGGGCGCACTGATGGCAAGCCGAACCCGTCCGCCGGTTTCCACGGAAACCACCGTCACCTCGATTTCGTCTCCAATCAGCACGGACTCTCCGGGCTTTCTCTGCAATATCAGCATGACGGCAGCCCCTCCCGAAACTCCGACAGGCGGTGGCGCATCTCATAGCCGCCGTCCTCCAGAATTACCTGCATGGCGGTTCCGGTATCCTCGTTCACCGCCACCGGGCATTTCAGGTTCACCGTACTCTCGGATACGGGCTGGCGCACCACGCACAGCACGTAAATGCTCAGCTCCTCGCTTTGGGTCACGCCCATGGCCTTCAGCTCCGCCGGGCGCAGCCTCGGTGCATAGTCCGGCTTCAAAGAGAAGGGGTTCATCGCCACAAAGGCGAGGCCCGGCGTGGTCACGCTCTGAAAGCACAGCAGCGTTCCGTCGCTGTCGGCAAAGGGAAGAAGAAGAAACTGTGTCTCTTCTTCAAAGCCGAACAGTCCGTCCCGGAAATAGAGCACATCCCCGGCTTCATAGGCGATCCGCCCAAAATATTTTGTTGTGATTTCCATGGGAGGCTTCCTTTCTTTCGCGCGTGTCAGGCTTCCACGTCAACGGGTGTGTAATTTGGATCTGACGAGGGCGGCACATATAGCGCCCCTCCCACGTATTTAATTACAACGTCCGGCTGCTGTGTCACCTCGAACTGAATGTCCCCGGGCGTAAACTCGAAGTTCCCCTGCCGGCTGCGCCAGTCAAAGTTCACCTTGTCCATCTCGTAGCGGATGTTTATCTCGCCCTTGTCCCAGGAAATGTCCGCTCCCTGCGTGGGAAGAAACGCAAGCCCCACGTTGGTTTTCAGGTTCCGCGTCTGTGCCTCGGCGGCAAATTTCGTCACCATTTCCTCGCCGATTTTGGCCTGAAGCAAAAGCTGACCCTGCCGGGCATAGGTGGCGGTCGCCTCATAGGCGGCCTGCTTTCCGGCCTGAGCGTTGTCTCTCATGCGAGTGGCCAGCGTAGGTGTGACAGAATTACGCGCCTCAAATGTATCCAGATTCACGCGAATGGGCTTGCTCCGAATGCTCAGACCGCCCTCGTTCCGGGTAATCTCCATATCCACCGTGGCGCGGCTGTACTCCAGCTTTGCGTCCGTGACCCGCATCTCAAGCTCAATAGGTACCGATTTGATCTCGATTAGTGGATAGGTCATTGCCTTCACTCCTTTTTAACCTTTTAAAGCATGTCGGGCGCGCTCCAGTACCCCTCCCATGCCTGTTAATTCATATAGTCGATCAATGATTGGGACAGAATGCCGTTGCCAACCTTCAGCGCCGCGTTATAGCAATACTGCGCCCAGGAAAAATCCGTGATGGCGTTGGCCAGATCAATCTGCTCGATGCCCAGAATTTGCTCGTTGAGATTGGTGGACAGCAGAGACAGGCGGTTGCTGCTGGTTTCAAGATAGGTGGTGCGCCCGTCCAGCGCGGTCCACTGGTTGGTGATTTCGTCAATGCCGTCCTTCAGCTTCTCCGTCAGGCGGGTGGCGTCCTCCTTGTCCTGATCTGAGGCCCATGCACCGGTATCCGCGTCGCAGCGCTTGAAAATTTCGGACAACTTGTTCATGACGGAGGCCATATTCTTGGGGTCGCCGTCGTCATCCACGCCGTAGCCCACAAAGTTCAGGCCACTCAGCGCCCCATTAAAGGCGCTGGTAGAAACCAGCTTTCCGTCCACCTCCGTGAGGCCGCTGCCAATGTCCACATAGCTCTCCTCGCCGGCCATGGCTTTTAGCTGTTCGTACTCGTCGGTTCCCTCCTCCGCGTCCACCCGAACGCCCCGGTAGATCAGGACATTTTCTCCGTTGATTTCCTCCATTTTGAAGGGTGCTTCACCCAGAGAGTCTTTTCCCCCGAAAATAAACGAAGACCCATACTGAGAGTTCAAAATCTGGACAATGGACTCCGCCGCGCTGCCGATTACCTCGCCCAACGGCTGGCGGCCCGAGGCGTTGGCGTCGTTCAATCCAGCCAGAGCGGAGATTTTTGCCTGCCCGTCCGCAAGGTCGCTCTTGATGCTGCTCAGCGCGTCGCAGGCGGCGGAGAATTTGCTGTTCAGGCTTTGGGTACTCTGTAATTGGGAGCTGACTCGGGAAAAGGAGCGGCGCAGCTTGAATGCCTGTGTGGCCGCCGCCGGGTCCTCCGCGTAGCTGGTGTAGTTGCTCTGGGTCAGAACCTTGTTCCGCGCATTATCAAGCGTGGCAGAGGAGCGCGTCAGGCTGGTTCGATATCCCCGCAGCGTTCCGTTTGTTGTCACACGAATCATTTTAAATCCCCTCCTTTATCGACCGACTACGCCGGTCCCGTTAATCAGCTTGTCCAGAACCTCGTCAAGCGTCGTCATCATGCGGCAGGCGGCGGCATAGGACTTCTGATACTGCATCATGTTCATGGCCTCATCGTTGAGGTCCACGCCGGAAACGCTGTCCCGGCTCGTCTCCAGCCCCGTGGCGGAAACGGCATAGTTGTTCAGCAAAGTCGTGGTGCTCTTCACATCGTCTGCCAGCGTTCGCTCAATGTTGGTGAACATCCCCTCAAAGGTCCCTCGGAAAAACGGCTTGCCGGTGGAGCTGCTCCCACCGGGCTTATATTCCTGCGTCCCGTCAAACTCCGCAAGGATATGGACGATGTTCTGGTTATCGCTGCTGCCCACGGTGGTTTTTCCCTCCAGCGCTTCAAACGAGTTTTGCAGGAAACCGGGGCTGAGACTCCAGCTTGAAGAGATGGAGATGTTTGCGGCGGTAATTCCGGTGGCATCATCGCTGGTGCCGCTTTTGCTGAACAGGTTTCCGCCCATCAGCTTCGCCTTGTCGGTAAACGCCGCCCCCTGGTCGGCAATCATCTCTTTCAAAGTGTCATAGGTATTCCCGTTCATGGTATATGTTCCGTTGGCATTCTTGGTGGCAAGAACATCTCCCGAGGTTCCATCCAGAATATTGCCCTGCTTGTCCCGCAGGTAGCCGGTGTTGGCTTCGTTCATCACCTCAGCAAATTTCTGCGCCAGAGAATTCAGCGAATTTTCGTAATAGGGGATGCCCCGCTTGGTGGCGGCGGCCGAATCCGCCCCCGTCATGTCCGCAGTGGCAAATTCCCCCGCCTCGGTCAAAAGCTCACGCCTTGCCTGTAATCCGCCGTACAGCTCGGTATCTCCAAACTGGTACGCCTCGGATATGCTGCCGTCCTTTTCCTTTAAAACGTTGTTATTGCGGTCCTTCAACTCCGAGACGGTGATTGCATAGGGCAGCTTGGCCGCATCGGTTTCCACGTCGGTCGGCATTCCATTCACATCAATGTAGGGGGTCGTAACAGGGGGGATTGCATTGGGGTCATAGTCTGGGTTTTTTTGAACGCCCTCTCCCACGGAAAGCTGCCCCACATAGGCGCCGTCCACCAGTGTGGTCTGGGGTCCGCCGTTAACCTTGGCGGTTTTAATCACCAGCTTATCCACGGTCTTTCCCGCGCCCACGCTCACCGGCTCGTAGGTCACGTCAATCTTCATGTATCCGGACAGCTCGTCAATCAGCAGGTTCCGCTGATCCCGCAGTTCCAGCGAATTGTCGCCGTACAGCTCGCTCTTTTGAATGTTCTCATTCAGAGACTGGATGCTTTTGAGAATGTCGTTAACAGCGTCTGTGTCATTCTCCAAGCCGTCTACCTGATCTTCCTTTACCCCGGCAATCCGCTCCGCATAGCTGCGCATAATCCCCACCAGCGAATCGGCGGAGGTGCGCACCAGAGAAAGCATTTCCTCCTCCGTGGTCTGGTCACCGGTCAGCTTTGCCAGCATTTCCCGCAGATCCAGGAACTGCGCGGCCAGAATGCCCTCGCCCTCCT
Source organism: Oscillibacter sp. UBA6647 (assembly GCA_002455655.1). GTDB lineage: Bacteria > Bacillota > Clostridia > Oscillospirales > Oscillospiraceae > Oscillibacter. Next base: position 10,249 of record DKLF01000027.1, read on the forward strand.
CGCCGGTGTCGCCTGTGCCCACCTCGTCCAAGATCGCGGACAGATCCTCCAGACCGCCAAGCTTGGTGTCCATGGCGCCCACGCTGGAGTTCTCATTGCGGAAACGGATGTCCAGATAGGGGTCCCGGAATTGGGACATGCCCGTTATCAGAACGCCGGACCCGCTGGCTCCGCCGAAAGCAGAGGCATAACGGTCCACTCCGTCCACCCGCAGGCTCACCTGATCCACCCTCTGACGGGTATAGCCGGTGGTATTGATGTTGGAAATATTGTGTCCCGTCACTTCCAGGGCTTTTTGCGACGCATAAATGCCCAGACGCGCGGTGGTAAACGCTCCAAAGGTTGTTGACAGCATGTTGCTTTCCTCTCTTTCACCGGTGGGCCGGGTCAGGCTCTGAAGTCCGTCCTCATGCGGGGCGGAAGCTCGGGAGACGCTTCCTGATAGCCCGCGGCGGATACGGCGTCAGGGTCCTCCGCCTGAATCATCTTTTCAATCTGGTGCAGGTTGCACTCCAACGTGTCCCGCGCCACCTCATACGCCCCGCGAAACAGCGCATATTGGCGGCAAAGCTGCTCCACGGTCTGCTTTGTCTCCTCATAGTCCTGCGCGGGCGCGTGGTCCATCAGGCTGCGCAGCGGCACGCCTTCAAGACCCAGTGACCGCAGCGCGGCCTCCCGCTTCTGGTCGTGGGACCGCATGGTCAAAGACAGCGCCTGCTCTCGCTTCAAGCACTCGTTCAATCCGTCCAGATCATCCGTGCGGACAAACTCCGTCTTCTCCTGCTCCACGCGGGTAATCTCATCCAGCGTGTTGCCCAGCGCTTTTAAAAATGCAAGATATTCCTGAAAATCATTTCTATTCATAGCTTATCTCTCCAGCAGCATGGCCTTGGCAATAGAGACGGGGTCCAACTGGTAGGTGCCGCTTTGGATCTGCTGGCGCACCTGCTGAACGCCGCCAATGCTGGAGGAGGCGCGAACATCCCGCACAAGGCGGGCCGCCAGCTCCTTTTGAAACAGGGACCCGCCGGAGGACGCCCCGGAAATATCGACCTGATCGAATGCGCCGCCGGACTCTCGCCCTTTTTCGGTGCCCCGAACAATTTTTGCGCTTTGCAGATTCTGCGCCGCAGACACCGTCTGCGCGTACGCCGCCGTTCCGGCGGCCTCGTTGACTATCCTCATCATGCGGCATTTCCTCCGTTTTCTGCAAGTCCCTCCCTGATTCAGGGAAGCAGCCTGTAACTGGTTTCAGCACATTTCGGGGCGGCGCCGCGCACTGCGGCACACTCCCCTATATCTACCTTTTATTTCGGCAGTTATGTTGAAAACATAAGACAGTAATTCAAAAAAAGTGTGAAACCTTTATTTTTTATAGATATTTTATAAATTTGCACGAGGGACCTTCGGCTTGCCGAAGGTCCCTCGTTTCTCAATTGATCTATGACCGCGCCGGCTGATGCTCACAGCTCCCGCAGGCGGCGAAGCAGTACGCCCGCAATGTTTTCGGATGACGCCTGCGTTTGCACCGCGCCGATGTCAAAGGCCACCATGGGCATTCCGTACACCACGGAGGACTCTTTATCCTGCCCAATGGTATAGGCCCCCGCCTTTCGCATGGCCAACAGCCCGTCCGCGCCGTCGCGGCCCATGCCTGTCATGATAATGCCCACCATGGAGCCTTTCACGTTCTCAGCCATGGAGTGGAACAGCACGTCCACCGACGGGCGGTGTCCGCTGACCTTCTCTCCCGGCTTACAGGCCACCCGATACCGGCTTCCCGACCGCAGCACGCGGCACTGAAAGTCCGCTGGGGCCACCAGTGCTAGCCCGCGGTGCAGCTCATCGCCATCCACGGCCTCCCGCACCTCCATGGCGCAGATTCTATCCAGCCGCTCGGCGTACATCTTTGTAAAGCCCGGGGGCATATGCTGCACGATGACCATAGGGGGAATGTCCGATGGAAGGCGGCGCAGCACCTCAAGCGTGGCCTCCGTCCCGCCGGTGGAGGCTCCCAGTCCGATTACCGCGCCATCCAGAATGGGCCGCGGACCAAGCGGGGCCGTGGGCTCCGCCGTGACCTCCGCCCGCGCGGCCCGCGCCGGGCGGCCTGGACGAACCTTTGCATAGGCCGACACCACGATTTTCTGGGCCAGCGTGTTGATAAATTCCGCCTTGCTCTGGGTTCCGTCCGGCTTGCGGACAAAATCTACCGCCCCGGCATCCAGCGCGTCAAACACCCGCAGGTTCAGAGACGACACCAGAATCACCGGTACCCGATAAGCCGGAAGCAGCTTGCGAATCAGCTCGATACCGCCCATTCCCGGCATTTCAACGTCCATGGTAATCACGTCCGGACGAAGCTCTCCCACCTTTTGCAGTGCGTCCGCCGCGTCCACGGCAAAGCCCGCAATCTGAATGTTCGACTTTGCGGAAAGCCCGCTGATGAGATAGCTCCGCGCCACGGCGGAATCGTCCACCACCATCACACGAATTACGTTTCCCGACATTGCCATAGTGTCTCTCCTTTCCCGCGTCAGGTTTTATCCTTTGAATTCCCTAGCGCTTCTGGAAAGTGGCCGGTGCCAGATAGCGATATCCGGGATTGCGGCCCATCGTCTCCGAATGGCCGATTAAAAGGTATCCGCCGGGCTCCGTCGCCTCGCAAAAGCGGGCAAGCAGATCGTCCTTTGTTTGCTGATTAAAATAAATCATCACGTTGCGGCAGAAAATCACATCAAATTTCAGCCGGAAACGAATGGGGTCCATCAGGTTGAAGGTACGGAAAATCACATTGTCCCGAATGACGGGGGCCACCTGATACTGCCCTTCCTCCGCAGAGGGAACAAAAAATTTGGATTTCCATGCCCCGGGAATGGTATCCGGCAGGGCATATACCCCCTTTTGCGCCTTGTCCAGCGCCTGCTGGGAGATATCGGTGGCCAGCACCCGGGTATCCCAGTGGGCGGCCTCCGGTCCCAAAAAGTCCTTGACGTACATGGAAATAGTATAAGGCTCCTCGCCGGAGGCGCAGCCCGCGCTCCATATGGAGAGCATCCGCTGGCCCTGACGGCGCTTTACCACATCGGGCAAAATGGTGTTGCGAAAAAAGTTAAAATGCTCCTGCTCACGCATGAAAAACGTGTAGTTGGTGGTAAGCTTGTTGATGACAAGCTCGATATCGCCGGGGTCCTGCTTTTCAAGCACCTGATCGATAAACGGGCCGAAGCCGGAATACCCCTTCGCCTTTACCGTGTAGGAAAGCCGCCCGGAAATCAGTTGCCGCTTTTTGCTCAGGTCGATTCCGTAGTGCTGCTGGATAAAACTCACCAGCCGCCGGAAGTCCCCGTCGCTGATTTCCATGGGAGCAAAGGTGGATGCCGCGTTCTTCTGCTCTTCCCCCATATTCAGTGCTCCAGCAGTGCCGCCGCGTCCAGCTCCAGCATGGTCCCGCCGTCAGGCAGGGAGCTCATGCCGCACATCAGCTTCTGCCCGTTGGTGGAAGGCATGGGCAGCAGTGAGCTGCGGGGCAGCTTCACCATCTGGTCCACCCGGTCCACCAAAACGCCCAGCTGCATTCCGTTGATATTCAGCACAATCACGGACTGCTCGTCGGCGGCGGGCTTGCCCAGCCGCAGACGGATACTGATGACGGGAACTACTTCGCCCCGCAGGTTGATAATGCCGCACACATAGTTTGGCAGCATGGGCAGCGGCGTGATGCTCTGATTGATCAGGGCCTCCACCACGCAGTCCACCCGGATACCCACCCGCAGCAAATCGCACTGAAACACCAGAAACTGATCCATTTCCTCTGTCAGAGCCGCCCGGGCGGAGGTTCCGTCCTCCATGAAACTCATCACTTGGTTATTCATATTTTCATAACCCTCTCTTTCTGCATCGACGCCGCGCTCACTGGACGGCCGAGTAGAGGTTGGCCACGTCCAGAATTACGCTGATATTTCCGTCGCCCAGAATTGTGCAGCCGGTGATGCCGTGTTGCTTAACATTAAAGGTGTTAATATAATTGGGCAGCGGCTTCACCACCACCTGCTGCTCACCCATCAGCTCGTCCACAAACAGGCAGTAGGTGCACTCGCCGGACTCCACCCACATCAAAATCCCGTCTTCGATTTCGTCGCAGCCTGTGCTCAGGCCGTATGCGTCCTTCACCCGGATGACAGAATAGAAATTGTTCATCACCTTCACCATCTCGCCGTGGGCCGCGTCGTGGATGATATCCGCGCCGCTCATCTTGAAGGACTGGCGGATGTTGTTGATGGGAATGGTGAAAATGGAGGAGCCAACGGAAACTTCCATTCCGTCCAGAATGGCCATGGTCAGGGGGATTTTCAGCGTGGCGGTCATGCCCTTGCCGGGCTCGCTGGTCAGAACCACGGCGCCGCCCACTTCCTCCACATTTTTCTTCACCACGTCCATCCCGACGCCCCGGCCGGAAAACTCCGTCACCTCCGTGTTGGTGGAAAAGCCGGGCATCAGAAGGAAGTTGATAATCTCCTTGGAGCTGTATTCCGCATCAGGGCTTGCAAGGCCCGCGTCCACGGCCTTTTTCAAAACCCGGTCATAATCCACGCCCCGGCCATCGTCCTTGACCTGAATGATGACTTCGCCGCCGGTATGGCTGGCGGAGAGAATGATTTCGCCCTCGGGGTCCTTGCCTGCGGCGATGCGCTCCTCCTCCGTCTCCTCGATGCCGTGGTCCATGGCGTTGCGGACAATGTGCATCAGGGGATCGCCGATGCCGTCCACGATGGTCTTGTCCACCTCCGTGTCCTCGCCCACCAGCGTCAGCCGCGCTCGCTTGCCCAGCTTTTTGCCCATATCCCGCACGATGCGCTGCATTTTTTGGAAGGTGCCCAGCACCGGAACCATCCGCAGCGACATGGAAACGTCCTGTAACTCATCGGTCAGCTTGCGGAGCTGCCGGGCGGACTTGGTGAAGTTGTCCAGCTTCATCCCCTTCAAATCGGGGGAGGCGGTGACCATAGACTCGGTGATGACGATTTCGCCCACCACGTCCATGAGCTGGTTGAGCTTACTGAGATTCACACTAATCAGGCTCTCCTTGGGATGGGCGCCGCCCGCCTGAGCGGGAACCGGCGCAGCCGCCGCGCTCTTGGCCGGGGAGGCTTCTTCCCGCGCCGTTTTCGGAGCGGAGGCAGCGCTCTTCTGCTCTGCATGCCGGGTGACTTCTGCGGCAGGGGCGGTTCGCTTCGCTTCCTCCTGCGCGGGAGCTCCCGGTCCGTCAAACGCCTGATAACCCCGGACAGAGCCGGAGCCCGACACCACATGGATGGCCCCTGCACGGTCCGCCGCCATGCGGAAAGAGAGCACAAAGCCCTGCGTGACAATCGTCTCTGTGGTGGAGGTATCCGTCTCCACGTCTGCAGGGGAGAAGGTAAAATTCTCTTCGCCGCAGATGCCGCGCAGCTCCGTCACCAGCATGAACGCCCGCAGGTTCTCCATGCCCGCGCCCTCGTCAAAGAACACCCGCAGCCCGTATGGGAAGCCGGTCTCCGTCCCGGTGGCGGGAACAGCGGCCGCTTCAACGGGGGGCGCGGAGTCGGCAGCCCCGCCACCTTCTGCTCCGTCCTGAATTTTAGTAATCAGACTATTAATTTTTTCAAGCAATTTGCCGATGTCATCAGATAGAGGCTGGCCGCTCTGGACCTTCTCCACCTCGCCGCGGAAAAAGTCGATGGCCGTGAACATCATGTCGAACAGCAGCCCGTGCTCCGCGTGGGGGATCACATCCATGGACCGCTCCCGAACGATGAAGAACATATCCTCGATCCGATGGGCCACTGTGGTCAGGGATTCGTATTCCATCATGGCGGAAGCGCCCTTGATGGTATGCATGATGCGGAAAATTTCGTTCACGTCGTTTTCCGTAAAGGTATCCGCCTGCTCCGCCGCCAGGACGATGCTGTCTAGCTGCTCCAGCAGGGTGTTTGTCTCGTAGAGATAAGTTTCCAGAATGCTTTCATTTCCGCCGTTGTCCATAAAAAAGCCGCCCCTCTCTTTTTCAAGGAAGGGGAGCACCGCCCCCCTTTCCAAATATTCAGCAATTCACCTGACATATCGTCCACTTTTGAGAAAAAGTTAACGCTTTATAAAAATAATTCCAAAAGTCATTTTTCGCGTATCCGCAAAGAACGACAGGTTTCCTGTTTTTCCATTATAATGTCTTCCGCGTCCCGCGTCAACGAATTGCCTTGAAATTTGTTGCATATTTGTGAAATTTTTGAAGTAACGAAACGGAGCTGAACCTATGCCGGAAATTATGAACGTCACCAATCCCGTCCCCGCACGGGAGCCAGCCGCCGCCAACCGTTCCATTCCCAACACGGCCTATGACCCCGGCATTCAGAACGTCCCCAACCCGGGGCGCGTCAACCGGTCGGACTCTAACAGCGGCCAGCAGCACGCCGCCGGAGAGGAGTCCGGCTCCCTCCCTCTGCGGTATGACTCCAACTTTCAGGCCTTTCTTCAGCGGGTGTCCGAAAGCGGCGACAGCATCTCCGCCGACCTGCTTCGGGCGCTGACGGGAGGCACTAGGACCACTGTGTCCTCCGGTCTGCGGGCGGGAAGCGCGGGGGACCTGTCGCAGATTCTGGACCTGCTGCGGATGAACGAAGGAGAGTTTTTGCGGTTTCTTCAGGACCAGTCGGTTTCCGCAAGCCGCTTTGGCGGCGCGTTTTTTGCCGCGCTGCGAAGCGCCTACCGCGCTGCGGACTCTCAAAGCCTGCGAAGCGACATTTTGCAGTTTCTCAAACAGTACGGGGACTTTTCCTCTACGGCCCACATTGAGGACAACCTGCTCCGGGGCCTGAACCGAATTGTCTCTTCTCTGCCCCGAAGCTGGGGCGCGCAGGTGTCGGATTTTACCGGACAGCTTCAAAACAGTATGCTGGCCGGGGACCGGGCCGGGGCGCTGAAGCTTTTGCAGGGCCAGATCATTCCGTATCTGTCCGACTATATCTCCCGCTCCCACGACATGGGCCGGGTTCGCTCCGCCCTGTCCATGCTGACGCTGGACATCGCCCGGTATGAAAGCGGCTCACAGGAGGGAATGCTTCAGGCGCTGCGCCGCCTGTTTGACCATCCGTCTCTGCGGGGCTCCCTTGGGGACCTGCGGGGGTCGGAGGACGCGGCGCTGCTTCGGATGCTGAAAAACACGCCCTTCGAGCGCACAGGGAGGAACAATCCCTTTGCCGACCGGCTGGCTTCCGCCGCGGATATGGCCCTGCGCGGCTCCGCCGGCGTGGAAGCGCAGGAGCGGTTTGGGGCCATGGTTGCGTCCATGCTTGTGAACGAAAGTGTCTATATGCCCTTAAATCATTTCATTCTCCCGCTTGTATGGAATGAAAGAATGATGTATTCTGAGATATGGGTAGACCCGGACGCAGACAGGGACGACCGGCCACAGGAAGACGAGGCGCGCACACTGCGCTTTCTTCTGAAGGCGGATGTGGAACCTCTGGGCCTGTTCGACATCGTGATCACCAGCCGGGGAAGCTCCGTGGATTTGGCGGTGCGCTGCCCCGATTCTGTGGCCCCGTTTTCCGACGTCATCCGTGCCTCCTTAAGCGGCATTCTGGCAGACAACGGCTTTTCCGCCGGAATCGTAGACGTGGAAAAAATGGTCAAGCCCTTGACTGTGTCGGAAATTTTTCCTAAAATCTTTAGTGGAAAGGACAGTGTCAATGTCAGAGCCTGAAAGAAAAAGACCCGCCGGCAAGGCGGTGGCGCTGCAATACGGGTCCAATGCAGCCCCTGTGGTGGTGGCCTCGGGCATGGGATATCTGGCAGAGAAAATTGTGGAAGTGGCGGCCGACAGCGGCGTCCCCGTCTACGAGGACAATTCTCTGGCCACCATGCTCTCCCAGTTGGAACTGGGGAAGGAGATTCCCCCGTCTCTTTATCAGGCCATTGTAGACATCTACGTGTACTTTCTGGAGTTTGACCCCCGGCAGCCCGACAAACCGAGGCGACGCCGCACACCGTCTCTCGCCCCAGAAAAGGAGGCTGAATGATGCCCGAATATTTTGATCGCTATATGCTCTCCGACAGCCAGAACGAGCCGCTGGCCCACGCCCGTCTTGTAACTCCGCCGGAACAGAAGCCCTGGCGGCTCCGGCTGGAGGAAAGCGATCTCCCCGAGGTGCTGGAGCATGAAATTATCAACCTGATCTCCATGGACGCGAGCCGTCCCAACATGATCGGGATTATTCTCTCCACCGACCATGCATACATGATTGAAGTGAATCCGCTGAACGAAGCGGGGGAAAGTCCGCGACAGAATCTGCGGGTTCCCGTCCGGTTTGAAAGCTTTGTCTATCCCGTCAGCGGCGCGTGGACGGGGCGACTGCCCATCGTGTGCCACGATTTGAGCTGCGGCGGAATTGCCTTTTTCTGCAACTTTCCCCTCAATCTCTCCGAGATTGTGGAGGTGGTGGTTCCCATCACCTCCCAGCCTTTGATTCTGCGCACGCAGATTCTGCGTTTGCGGCCCTCCAACTCCAATATCCCACTATACGCCGCAAAATTTGTGGATTTGATTCACGACGAAGAAGTTTTGCTGCGGGAGACTGTTTTTTCCCAGCAGATTACAAACCGCGACGCGCGGAAATAACACCGTCTTAGAAAAAGACACTTTAAAGATACAGACCCAGATACAGAAAGGAAGCTTCGCTATGAAACTGAACGGAATCCGAAAGGGCCGCTGGGGTACGCGGCTGCTGTCCGCCGTGCTTTGCCTGACGATGGCTCTGTCCCTGCTGCCCGGACTGGCGGTCCCTGCCTCCGCCGCGAGCTGGATGGAGCCTTATCTTGAAAAGCTGGTGAGCTGGGGCGTGATGCGGGGGGACTCCTCCGGCAACCTCCACCCCGACCGGACGCTGACCCGCGCGGAATTTGTGGTGCTGGTCAACCGGGCCTTCGGCTACGACGACGTCAGCGCCACCGTTCCGTTCCGGGACGTGAAAGCCGCCGACTGGTATTATGACGACATCAATATCGGCTACACCACCGGGTATTTTAACGGCACCAGCAAAAACACCGCCTCACCCAAAAGCTCCGTCACACGGGAGCAGGCGGCGGTTCTTTTGGGCCGCAACCTTGTGCTGGACGACGAGCCCGGCGCCAGCATTGACTTTACAGACAGCGGCAAGCTCTCCAATTACAGCAGGGGGCTGATCCGCAGCGCCGTGACCGAGGGGATTCTCAGCGGCTACGGCGACGGGTCCTTCCGCCCCAAGCAAAGCATCACCCGGGGGCAGATGGCCGTGTTGCTGGTAAACGCCGTCGGCACCCCCGTCAACAAATCCGGAACCCACACCCTTGGCGGCGTGTACGGAAACGTCACCATTTCCACCTCCGGTGTGACGCTGAAAGACACCACCATCGCCGGGAACCTGTACATCACCGGCGGACTGGGGCTTGGCAACGTGACGCTGGAAAACGTCACCGTGCTGGGCAAAATCGTGGTGTGCGGCGCGGGCGAGAGCGAAAAGGGCAACAACAGCGTGATTCTCCGCGGCGTCACCGCCCCCACGCTGGTGATGGACAATCTGGCCAACAACATTGTCTCCATCCGGGCGGAGGGCAGCACCAAAATTGACCAAACTCTGATTCGCACCCCCTCCTACGTGGAAGACTCCACCGAAAACAACTATGGCTTTACCGCCATCCGGGTGGAAGGCGAGGCCGGAACAGCCCTCACCGCCGCAGGCAACCTCAAGGAAATCGTCACGATCACTCCCGAATCCACCGTCACCGTGGCGAAGGGCTCCGTCCTCTCCCTGACCGTGGACGAGCGGGCCGCAGGCTCTTCCGTGGCGGTGCTCAACGGAGCTGTGGCGAAGGTTTTGAATCTGGACACCGGCACCACCCTCACCGGACGGGGCGACGTGGAGCAGCTCAACGTGAACGCCGACGGCACCAAGGCCGACATGCTGCCGGATACCATCAATATCCGTCCCGGCGTCAATGCCGATATCCACGGCCAGAAGATGGACACCACGCTGGCGGCGGAATCCTCCGCCGATCCCCGGCTTCTGGCGGGCTATCCCAAAATGACCGACGTGGCCTCCGTCTCCGCCAAGGGACTGATGCGCACCAACAAGTCCGGCACGATTTACTGGGCCGTCACCTCCGTGACCGACGGGTCCGTGGGCGAGGCCGATTTGCTGAAGCCCACCAACAACGCCCGCATTCTGAAAAGCGGTAATATCAAGGCTGAGAAGTCCAACACGGACTACACCGCCTCCCTCACCGGGCTTACCTCCGACGGGTCTTACTACTTCTCCGCTATGCTGGTGGACCAGCGGGAGCAGCGCAGTCCCGTGAAGGCCGTGTCCTTCGCAACGTCGGATGATTCTGTTCCAGCCTTTGCCTCGGGCTATCCCTATATGTCCAAAATCACTAACATCTCCGGCGAGGTCACAGTGATGACCACCAAATCCTGCCGGCTGTATTACGCGCTGATGCCCAAAAACGCCACCGCGCCCACTGCCGCCGACTTCAAGTCCGGGTCGCTGTCCGGCAATCTGGGCTCCGGCTCGTGGAACATGGTGAAAAATGTGACCGACACCTTCCTGGTCAACCGGCAGGGCACCATGAAGGAGCTGACGGACTATGACCTGTTCCTCTGGCTTACCGACGCGGACGGGGCAAAAAGTTCGGCCGTGAAAAAAGTCTCGTTTACAACGCTGGACGGCACGCCGCCCACCTTCGTCTCCGGCCCCACCGTCACCTCCATTAAGGAAACCTCCGTGGGGATGAGCGCCGTGGTGGACGAAGCTGCCACCATCTTCTGGGTGGCTGTGAAGCAGGGAGACGAATACCCCAAGCCCATGAACGGCCAGACCACCAAGCCCACCCTCAGCAGCCCCGAGGCCAAGCTTCAGGTGTCCAGCGGCATCAACGGCCTGAAATCCGGAAAGGTGTCCGCCACCGCCAATAAGGAGGCCCTGATCAGCATTACCGGGCTTACCTCGGAATCGGCCTACGACGTGTATTACGTGGCGCAGGACAAGGCCGGAAATCACTCCGACCCCGTGGGCAAGCTCACCGTCCACACGCTGGACACCAACCCGCCGTCCATCACGCAGGAGTTCACCCGCACCAACGACGCGGCGGGCACCTCTCCTCTGGCAGACACCGATATCCGCATCGTTTTCAGCGAAAACGTGCAGGATTCCGGAACCAACCACCAGCTTCTGGCCCTTTACCAAAAATCCAAAGACGCCTCTACCACGCAGGCTGAGCGGGATGCCGCCACAGAAGTCCTCACCGGCCTTCTGCGGGACGATGTCCAGCTCTGGTCCGCCGACGTTGCGCCCGCGGAGCGGGTGGTAGAGCGGACCGCGACCAGCGGGACCGGCGCCGACTGGACCATTGACTACCGCTATGTGGAAATTACCTCCGAGGACGGCAAAACCGTCGTCACCTTTAAATCCGGTCAGGCATTGAAGCTGAAAAGCGGCGCGAAGTATTATTTTAAAATTCAGAACATTGCCGACACTTCTACCGCCAAAAATATCATCAAGCCCAATCCCATCACCCTGTCGGCCTTTACCACCGTGTTCGCCCAGATCCAGTTCTCCAGCACGGACGTTTCCGCCGTGGTAGGAAACGAAACGGTTGATTTTGACATGTCTTTCCGGGCGCTTCCCCTCTCCACCGGCAACGCCGGGGAGGGCGTGTACTGGGACTTGCTGTTCCGCATGAACATTCCCGCCAAATTCGACCTGTATGAAAAGGTGAATACCATCGCCTCGGACGGCTCGGTGGTGGAAGGCGCATGGAAAAAGCACGCCAACTCCGCCGAGATCAACTCCACCGACGGGACGATGTACGGCGCAAGCTACACCCGCTATTTCCGCACCGGAAACACCAGCTCCTCCACCAACGCGGATCTGCTGCGGGACATGACCGCCACCCGGTATTACGGCATCCGCTTCACCTCCATCAAAAATGTGGATGTCCGTGAAACCTGGAGCGGCAAGGTGGAAATGCAGGTGCAGGCCGTGGCCGGGTCGGATAAGAGCGCTTTGCACAATCTGGCCGTGGGCGGCATGCAGGACGAGGATTTGACGCAGGCCGTCAAGGACGGCCTTGTGAAGGTGGGCAGTCCTTCGGATTACACCATGAAGCACATTTTCAGTGACACGATGATTCCGGAATTTGTCACCGGTTATCCCAAAATTGACGCGCTGGACGTGAGCGGTTCCATCGGCGTCCAGCTCACCCGCACCACCGGAAAAATCTTTTACGTGATTGCCCCTGTGTCCACCATTACTACCACGCTTTCCGAGGAACTGGGCGGCAACAAATCTCTTACTTCGGCGAACTGGGATCAGCTTCCCAAAAGCACCGAGGATCCCGAAAAACCTGTGTATTCCTCCGTGCCTACCAGCGGCAACATTATGACACCCCCCTATAACGACACGACGATTATAAAGGGCAGCGTCTCCTATTTCGGCAGCAATGTGACCATTCCCTTGCGGGGCCTCAGCCCGAAAACGAAATATGTGGCTTATTTCGTCCTTCAGGGCAGCGCCTCCACCATTTATTCCGAAAAGCCCTACCTCTTCGGCTTTGACACCTCGGAAACCTCTCGCCCCATCATCGAGCTGACCATCAGCAATCCCAACGTCTCCATTAAAACGGACACCACCTCGGACGTAAACTATCTGCTGGCGGTGAACGGCAGCGAGCCGGGCAATCTGAGCCGGCCCATGGCCGACTATGTGCTTTCCGGCAATAAGGAGACGTTCAAAGACGCATACGACGGAAAGGGCACCGGCGCGAGCAAGGTCTACACGGTTCTAGACGCCATGAGCAACAGCTTTTTCAAGGACAGCAAGCTGACAGGCTCCGTGTTTGACGAGTTCGCCACCCAGACGGCAAAGGACGACTTCGCGGAGTTCATCCGCTCACAGACCACCACCAGCGGCGACGTGACCATGAGCGGCGAGGCCACAAGCATCCGCAACAAAACCGTGGACTGCTCTTCCGGCATGGTGGGTACCACTTGGTACACCTTCCTCACCGTGGCCAAAAGCACCGCCGGTTCCGGCGATGCGTTCCGGGCTATCCGCCCCGTGTTTAACACGGATGCAACACCGCCCATGGTGACGGACTGCCTGTCCGACATTCAGCCTAATCCGGCTGGAACCGCGTATACTGGCACCGTGACCTTGGTCTTCAACGAGGACCTTTACTGGGTTGTGAAGGACCCGGGCACCTCCAACCAGACGGTGACGCCTCTGGAGGCCACCGTCAGCATGTCTTCGTCCAGCTTCTATGCCGCGGGGCTTGCCTTCAACAAAAGCGCAGCCTTCTCACTGGTTGCAGGCACGCCCGGGCAGAAAATTTCCTCCGTCACCTTTAGCTTTACCAACGCTCAGAACGGCGCATACATTTATGCCGCCACAGAGCTGGGCGACAAGGGCGGCAACGTCCACGCGATTCCCCTGACCGTTAAGCTGGACACCAGCGGCGCGTCGCCTCGCTTTGTGGTAACGCAGGACTGGGATATGACCACATGACCCGGAACGAAAAGGAGTCCTCCATGAATAACAAACTTTTCCGCAGGGGGACGGCGCTTCTGCTATCGGCGCTGCTGTCCGTCTCCTTGATCCTTCCCGCTGCGGCGGACGAGACAGTCCCTCCCCCCGCCGGACCGGACCTCTCCGGTCTTTCCGTCAGCTTCAGAGACGGCACCGGCGAGCTGCTCCTCAATGAGAGCAGCCGCACCGTGACCGCGGACGTTTCCGGCGCGCCGACGGGCGCGGCCCTGACCTATACCTATGCCTGGACCAGTGGCGGCACCGCCGTGGCCTCGGTCAGCGGCGTGGGGGAGACGGTTTCCATCCTCCGGGGCGAACGGCCCGGGCGGACGGACATTTCCGTCACCGTGACCGCCACGTGGGACACGGACCCCACCGTCACAAAGTCCGCCACGGTCAGCCGGAGCGTGCTTCTTCCGGGCATCGTCCTCAGCAGCGCATCCCTCTCTATGAAAACACAGGAAAGCCGCCAGCTTACCCCCTCGCTATTTCTCCCCATTGGCATTGACGAGACAGTGACATGGAGCAGCAGCAACGAGTTGGTTGCCCGGGTGTCTTCCAGCGGTCTTGTGACCGCCGGAAGCGCCGGGACCGCCATCATCACCGCCACGGCGGGAGCCTATTCCGCCACATGTCGGGTCACGGCGGAAGAAGCTGTTGCAAATGTTATTACAGACTCCGCCCGGAACGACAATCCTCTGGCCTTTTCCTATGTCGCCGGAAAAATCAACACCGAGTGCAGCCGGGTTCTGCAATCCTCCCTATCCTATGTCACAGGGCTGTATGTCCCCGCCTCCGCCGGAACGCTGTATTACGGATATGTTTCCGAGGGCGTTCCCGGCGCGGGCGTGGGGGCCAACGAAGATTATTCCTATTCCGGCGACCGGGGAACCCGGTGGCTCTCCGACGTGACCTTCGTCCCCAAGGCGGATTTTTCCGGCACCGCCGTCATCCGCTACACCGGCTACGATTCCTCTTCCACCCCCCGGGCCTTTCAGGGAACCATTGAGGTAAACGTCGCCGCCGTCTCCGGCATCAGCTACTCCACCACAGGGCGAAACCGTGTAGATTTCAACGACGCGGATTTCAGCGCGGTCTGTCAGGCCGCCACTGGCCATGAACTGCAATACGTGACCTTTTCCCTGCCCTCGACCTCCAAGGGGACGCTGTTCTACAAATACAACGGCAGCGACCTTGACAACAAGGTCACCTCCGGCACGGCCTATTACCGCAGCAAGTCCCCCCTGCTCTCCGACGTGACCTTCGTGCCCGCCGATGGGTATTCCGGCACGCTTTCCATCTCCTATACCGGGCGGGATACCAACGGGAATTCCTTTGGCGGGTCTGTTTCCATCACGGTTTCCACCAGCGCGGGCAGCCGGGGGAACATCCAGTATTCCACCTCGAAAAACCGCTCCGCTCGGTTTAACGCCAGCGATTTTAACAGCTTGTGCGAAGACGTGCTGGGCGTTCGATTGCAATACGTCCGCTTCACTCTGCCCGCCTCTTCCGTGGGGACGCTGCGGTATAATTACAGCTCCTCCAGCAGCGCCGGAAGCTATGTTTCCTCCTCCACCAGCTATTATCGCTCCTCCTCGCCGTATCTGGACAACGTGTATTTCGTCCCCGCCTCCGGCTGGACCGGAACGGCGGACATCTCCTTCACCGGATACGGAAACAACAGCCAGAGTTTCACCGGCGTTGTCACCGTGGACGTGGATTCCACTTCCTCCTCCGGCACGCTGTCCTATTCCACCCGGCGGGACACCGCCGTGCGGTTTGATACGGACGACTTCAACACCCGCTGCGACGACGAAACCGGCCAGTGGCTGAACTATGTCACGTTCACCCTGCCCTCGTCCTCCTACGGGACGCTGCGGTATAATTACAGTTCCTCCTCCAATACCGGCAGCTCTGTTTCCTCCTCCACCAGCTATTACCGCTCCTCCTCACCGTATCTGGATAACGTGTATTTCGTTCCCGCCTCCGGGTGGAGCGGCACGGTGGATATCAGCTTTACAGGATACAGCACCGGCGGCCAGCGATTTACCGGCACGGTGCGGGTCACCGTCCGAGATTCCGCCGCAGGCGGCGTATCCTACTCCACAAAGCAGGACACCCCCGTAAATTTCTCCGCCAACGATTTTGATACGGTGTGTCGGGAGGAGACGGACCGGAACCTGAATTACGTCCGCTTTACCCTGCCCTCTTCCTCCGTGGGAACGCTGCGCTATAATTACAGCTCCTCCTCCAGCACCGGAAGTACCGTCTCTGCCTCCACCGGCTATTACCGCTCCTCTTCGCCCTACCTCAGCAACGTCACCTTCGTCCCCGCCTCCGGGTGGAGCGGCACGGCGACGATTTCCTACACCGGCTATGACACCAGCGGGCAGCGCTATACCGGCTCCGTAAGCGTGGAGGTAAAGC
This sequence comes from Oscillibacter sp. UBA6647, assembly GCA_002455655.1. Taxonomy (GTDB): domain Bacteria; phylum Bacillota; class Clostridia; order Oscillospirales; family Oscillospiraceae; genus Oscillibacter. Next base: position 26,274 of record DKLF01000027.1, read on the forward strand.
AGGCGGCGTCTGCGGGCGTAATCTACTACACAACTTCCGCCGGGAAGGCAGCAACCTTTGACGTCTCCGCGTTCCAGCTTGCGTGCAGCGCACGGGGCGCGGGCTCCTTTGTCAGCGCGGCCTTTTCCCAGCCCTCCTCCAGCGCGGGGCAGCTACGGTATCAGTACACTTCCTCTTCCGCGCCCGGCACGGCCGCGACCTCCGGGGCAACCTATTCCGCCTCCGGCTCACCGCTGATTTCCAACCTGTCCTTTGTCCCCGCAGCGGGCTATACCGGCACAGCCACCATTCCCTACACGGGAAAGGACAGCCAAGGCAACTCCTATTCCGGCTCCGTTGTCGTCACTGTCACCTCCGAAACCAAGACAAGCTCCTTTACCGACATGGGGAATTACACCTGGGCCTCCTCCTCTGTTGAATATCTGTATTCCGCCGGTGTGGTAAACGGCACGGGCGGCAGCGCCTTTTCTCCCGGCGCGGCCATCACCCGGGGAAGCTTTATGCTGATGCTCAACCGCGCGTTTCAATTCACCGCCTCTGGCGGCCCGGGCTTTGCCGATGTGCCGGCGGGCAGCGTCTATGCCGAAGCGGTAAAGATTGCGCAGGCGTTGGGCATCGCTCAAGGCAGCGGCTCCTCCTTCTATCCGACCCAACCCCTTTCCCGCCAGCAGGCCGCCGTGTTTCTTGCCCGAGCCATGCGGGCCTCCGGCTGGAGTCTTACGGCGGGGAGCCGGTCCGATCTCTCTGGCTTTTCCGACAATGCCGCCGTCTCCGACTACGCGGCGGCTGATCTGGCCGCCATGGTGCGCCTTGGCGTTTTTCAGGGCGGAAGCAACGGAAAGCTGAATCCCCAGTCCTCCCTTACCCGCGCGCAAATGGCCGTGATTCTCTGCCGCGCCATCACGCTGTAAATTCAGTTCTAGAAGGAGTTGCTGTCTATGGCATACAAAACAACCGTTCCGGAAGAGGACGAGGGTCCTTGCGCGGCCACTCCGGCGGACCTACGTGAAGCAGTGGGTCACCTGTGCGAGGTGCGAAAGCCCAATGACAACAAGCTGGTTTTTCTGGGACGCGTACAAGGAACAGACAACGGCGCGCTGGCAATTTTCCCCGCCGGAGGGCGGGAGGCCCCACCCGTCATCTACAATGATGACTTCAAGCTCATTTTGCATATTCCCCGAAAATCCACGCAGGTGTGGCTGGGAAAGATTCACGGCAGTTCCCGCTCTTTCTGGAAGCTTGGCAGCCTGTCAAAATGCCATCAGCGGGAGCAGCGGGTGAACTTTCGCCAGCCGGTTTCCCTGCGGGCCAACGCGCTGTGCATCAACGCCCTGTATCCCGAAAGCACTCGAGGCGAAGCCCAGTATTACGCCCGCTTGTGCAAGGTAGTAGACGTGAGTCTGGGTGGCGTGCAGTTGCGCAGTCAGGACCGTTACCGCCCCGGCGATCACCTTTTGCTGACCAATCTTTGGCTGGATGAGTCTCAGCCTCAGCCCTTTGTGTTCACTACACAAATCTGCTGGGCACAGCCGGTCAACAAGGTGGAGACCCGGTTCGGCTGCTTTTTCGAGTCTATGAGCATCCGAGATGAGGATCGGCTGTGCGCCGCCATTTTGGAGCTTCAACGGCTGGACCTTGCCAGCCGCAGCGGATAAACCTGGGGCTGATGCAAAGATAGAAAACACGCTTTTCGGATATAAGTTGCAAAAAGGTCCGTTGCCTGTGGGCAACGGACCTTTTCACTTAGGTTTTCTGGCCCTCCGGCTGCTTGGCGTTTTTCAGCGACTGAAAATATGCCCTGTTGTGCAGCATTGCGGGGTCCTCCGGCTTTATTCTCCCAGCCATCTCATTGTACTGCTCCGCAGTCTGGGTCTGCCCCAGCTTGTCGAGGCACACAGCAAGCTCGATGCAGGGGATAAAGCCCCAGCAGTCCTCTCGGAAGAACCCCCAACTGTTTTCCGGCCGCTCCAGCATTCCGGCCAGACGGAACCAGAAAACAGCTCGTTTGAAGTCTCCCTTTTCCTTCCATGCATAGCCCAGTGCACAGCACGTTTCTGCCCGGGGTGTGTCATAACTAAAGGCGCGGGTAAGAGCCGTCAACTGCTCCTGCCGCCGGTTTTCCCGGCGATAGCATTCCCCAAGTTCGTTGCAGGCAGCAATGTTGTCCTCCACCCAGCCCTTGCCGCCGTCAAGAAACATGCTGAAATATTGAATAGCCTCGGCGTATTGGGCATGGTCTTTCAGCTCCCGGGCGTAATAATACAGGCCCCGGGGCGTCAGCTCTCCTCCGCCGTCCAGAATTCGCCGGTAAATGGTGAGATTGCGGTCCGACGAGGATGCTTTTTGCTTTCGGTGCGTCACCGCGATATCCGTATGAATGATTTTTCCGCCGGTGGCAAGATATTCGTGCACCGGCTCTCTCCACAAAAACTGCCGTTCACGCCGTGAAAGCCGCTCCCGGTAATAGCTGAAAGTGACGGCCCCGTTTTTGTCAAAGGCGATGTTGTATTTCATCATCACCGCATCCACAGCGGGGTCCAACTCCTCTTTGAGCTTTTTTAGCTTTTCCCGGTCCTCGGGCAGCAGCACGTCGTCGGCGTCCAGCCAGAGAATATAGTCCTTTGTTGCCTTGGAAAAAGAAAAATTGCGTGCCGCGGAAAAGTCCTCTACCCATGAAAAATCAAAAATTTTATCTGTAAATTTACCTGCAATTTCCTTTGTGGAATCTGTAGACCCGGTGTCCGCAATAATAATTTCGTCCGCAATGCCCTCCACGGAGGAAAGGCAGTCTGCAAGCTGCGCCTCCTCGTT
>DKLF01000028.1:0-476 GCA_002455655.1 Oscillibacter sp. UBA6647
CAAAGCAGACGGGGACAAATCTTGCCGCCCTGTGCAAAATCTGTGGCTGCCGCGCAAGCGGCAGCCACAGACCGGATTTTTATAAAGCGAAGGTTTTATTCCTGAATCATCAGCCTGTGGTCCTTCACCGCCACGCTGACACTATAAAACTTCTCGCAGATCCGAATGAAGTCTGAATAATCCTGCACGCCTGCTGTCTCGTAGGGAGAGTGCATGGCAAGCTGGGGCAGCCCAATGTCCACGGTGTTGACGGCAACCTGATTGCCGGAGAGGTTTCCCAGCGTGGAGCCGCCCAGCATATCGGAGCGGTTGTGGAAATGCTGAGGTGTCGTCCCTGCCCGGTCGCAGATACAACGGAACAGCGCGTCCGACACGGCGTCGGTGGTGTATTTTTGGTTGGCGCTATGCTTGATCACCACGCCGCCATTGAGATGGGGGCGGTTGGTGGGGTCACACTTGTCGGCATAGTTGGGGTG
>DKLF01000028.1:663-15522 GCA_002455655.1 Oscillibacter sp. UBA6647
TGTCGGCATAGTTGGGGTGCATGGCTTGTGCGTTATCCGCCGAGACCATAAAACTACACGCAATGCTGGTGAGGTATTCCTCCTCGCTGCGGCCCGCACTGCCGTTAATCCGGTGCAGTGTATCCCGCAGGAACGTAGACGCCGCGCCCTGCTTGGTTCCGCTGCCCACCTCCTCGTTGTCAAGCATACAGAACACCGGAACGCTGGCAGAGACGCTGTCCTGCAAAAAGCCTTGCAAAGAACCATAAGCACATTCGATGTCGTCCAGCCGGGGGGCAGAGAGGAAGCGTCCGCCGTCCCCCCATACGCAGCCGTGCATCCGATTGTAGAGGAATAGGTCACTGCCGCGGATACTGTCCGGCTCGATGCCGGCTTCCCGCGCCACCGTGGAGAGGAAACTCCCCTTCTCCGAAGACCCGTCTCCCCAAAGGGGCAACAAATCCTTTTGAACGTTATAGGAGTAACCGTCGTTGACGTCTCGGTTCATATGGATGGCCAGACTGGGGATCAGCAGCAGATCCCGGTCTATCCGCACCAGCCGGGACTCCAAGCCGTTTGGCGTCTCTACAATCAAACGGCCCGCCACAGAGAGAGGACGATCGAACCAAGGCGCGCAAAGCATCCCACCGTATTTTTCCACATTCAGTTTAACATACTGGTCCTCCACCCGCATCTCAGGGGATTCCTTGATCTTAAAAGAGGGAGAGTCGCCGTGGCTGGCCACGATCTGGAATCCTGAATAGTTCCGCGTGGGCAGCCGGAATGCGATGAGCGCCGACTGGTTGCGGACGACAAAGAATCGCCCTCTCTCTTCAAGCTTCCAGCTCTGGCTCTCCTCCAACTCCGTATATCCCGCCGCCAGCAGTTGACGGCGCATATTCTCCACAGCCTGAAAAGCCGTGGGGCTCTGTTCAATAAAAGACAATAACTCGGTGATCTGATCTGACATATGAAACTCCTTACTTACCGACAATGTTCTGTTCACTGGAGTTTTCTGCCTTCAAACGCTCCCGCTTCGCAAGATACGGCATGATAAAGCCCAGTCCAATGAGAATGAAAGGCGTGATGATGTTCAGCATCAGACGGAACGGGTCGTCGGAGTAGATGCCGCTTAAACAAGCATAGGCTGTCAGAACGAAACACCAGCCGCCCAAAAACATTCCCAACCGTCGGTTTTTCACAAAATGATAGGTCGCAGGGAAACGCTCTCCCGCCTTCTTCAGTGCGATATAGGCGGCAAATACCCACAAATAACGCAGCGGCATACACACGGAGTTCAGCTTGACCAACCACTTGACCAGCACATCCACATTGCTGATGCCCAATGCCGGTACAATAATTATAACAGAAACGATTACAAAAACAAGCTTCAAGCCGTTGGAATAAGCGCCGTATTTGTTCTGCTTCAGTAACGCGGAGGGGACATACTGCGTATCGACGTTATTGAGCATGATGCGCAAAGGCGCGTCCACGGAGAGGATGATGACGGATACCTGTGTAATAATGTTGCAGATTGCATAGAGAATCAGGAACAGGTCGCCCAGTCCGTAATGCACGCCCAGTTGCTGGAAAGCGTAGTAAGCGCCGTTGGTCATCAGGTCGCCCGGAATATGGTTGGAGTCAAACATCATCCCCAGCGCAATCGTACCCAGCACTGCGCAGAGAACCACCATACCGGTCAGGGCGATCATGCCCTTGGAGAAGTCCCGGGACGGGTCTTTCATCTTATTGACATAGGGAGACATCTTTTCGCAGCCGCCCACAGCGTAAACCAGGATGGAAATGTTCAGGAAGAAAGCCGGATTAAAATTCGGGGTAAAAGTAGAGGGCGTCCAGTCGATGGAAAGAACTTCCGCATTCGTCAGCGCGGGAGCCGCAATCATCAGCAAGATAAAGAGAAGCGACATGGCAAACATGGCGGTTCCGGCCAGTGTGGAAAGACGGCGCAGCACGCGGATCCCGCGGCTGGCCAGCAGCAGAGCCATAACAAAGATTACCAGCCGAATCAACTGCATGGTCATGGTGCTCATCTGGCTGACACGGTTATCCCGGAAAATCGCCCAACTGCAGGCAATGATGACGCTGCCGGGTTTTTCCGAAATGTAAGGCATGTGGACGACCCAATAGGTCCAGCCGGCAAAGTAGGCCATTTTAGGACCGATTGTCTGGTTGATCCAAGAACTGACGCCGCCGCCCTCGTTTTTGAACGTGGAACCAAGCTCGCCCACCATCAGAGCGTATGGAATAAAGTAAATTGCGAAGATCAGAAGCCACGCCGCAATTGCTTTGAGTCCGCCGTACTCTGAAAAGCCGTTGATAATGTTGCCGAAGCCCCACACAGTGCTGAAGGCCATTACAGCCAGGCTATACCAGAGAATTTGGTTGCTGCTTTCCTTCTTCATATAAAATCTCCATTTCCTTTGCTATTTTTGCTTCATTTTTTGGTAAATTTATTTTACATCCGTTAAATATTATTCGCAAATACATATACCTATATAGTAATTATAATGTTTATGTTATAATGCAAACTGCCGACTTCAAAATTTTCCAACAACCAGTCCGTTGCATGCCGCAATCTTTTAAATTCCGCTTTTGGCGGCACAGAGCCGCCAACTTCTATGCGCTGCAAATTCAGGCAGTCCAAATACTGATTGTGAAAAACATCTTAACAAAGGAGAAAACCGGTCATGTTTCATGGTATGGAATATGTTTACGAGGTCTATAAGGAACGAAGCTTTTCCAAGGCTGCCCGAAACCTCTACATCTCCCAGCCCGCGCTCAGCAGCAGCGTCAAACGCGTTGAAGAGCGCGTTGGTATGCCGCTGTTTGATCGCAGCACCACGCCGGTAAAGCTAACAGAGTGCGGTGAGCAGTACATTCAGGCGGCGGAACAAATTTTCAGCGCCCAGCGAAGCTTTTCCGACTATCTGGCCGATACCCGCAAGCTGGAGGCGGGGCAGCTGACAATTGGCGGGATCGGTATGTTTGCATCGTATATCCTGCCGCCGCTGATCTCAGAGTATAAAAGCAAATACCCCAAAATCTCTGTCAGCATGATGGAGGAGAGCCAGCCACAACTGGAAAAACTGCTGATCAAGGGTACACTGGACCTTGTTGTAAATTATCAGGAATTTGCACAGGATGTTTTTGAAACCTGTCCCTATCGGGAAGAGCACCTCCTGCTGGCGGTACCGCAGCAATTTCCTGTCAACAGCTCTCTTCTTGCGTGGCGGCTCAGTTTGGATAATGTTCTCTCCGGGGATTATCTGGCGGAACGATATCCCGCAGTTCCACTGGAGGCTTTTGAAAATGAACCATTTATTTTTCTCCGCCCCAACAGTGACATCAATCAGCGAGCGATTCAGATGTGCCAAAGCTGCGGCTTCACGCCTCGGGTAATTTTGACGCTGGAACAGCAGTTGACTGCCTATAACATGGTCAGTACAGGCATGGGTATTGCCTTCGTCAGCGACACGCTGGCAAAAAACATTCTGCCCCACCCGAACATTGCCTATTATAAACTAAATAGAGAACTTTCCCGACGAATCATCTATTTTTACTATAAGAAAAATCGCTATATCAGCCGAGCGATGGAGGAATTTTTAGAGATTGCCCGCCAGAAGGAGGAGTGAACTCCAGGCCCGGTGCTTTGGAATTTCCCATATTTGGATTCCTGCCTGCGGCTGGTGATAATCTGCTTCGTGGAGCATACGAGGACAGGTCTGTTCCAATCAGTCAATCATCGGCAATTTGATAAGCAAGGTGGAACTGTTTGCAAAGTGTACCATCCGCTGCCAAATGTCTGGCAAGTTTATCGCTGGACAGATGTACTTGATTTCGTTATTTCAGCAGTCCGGAACCGATGCAATCTGCATCTTGCCGTTCGGACAGGAAATTTGTGTGCTGATATCCTTTCAGAAGCCTTGACATTGCCTCGTCACTGTGGTAATTTAATATGAAATTAAAGCAGAGGCAAGTGCACTTGGAGCGGGCATTCGCTTCAGAGCGGCCTGTAAATTGAATAAGATCGAATGATTAGTCCGGGAGAGTCCGTGCTGGACACGGCACCGAAGGGGTATGCAAAATCTCTCAGGTAAAATGGGTCGGGCTATGACGATGCTTCGAAGAGTACGGCAATATGCTGTACGCCAAAGGTGCAACTCGGGCTGCCCGCAGATTATGGGCGTGGCGGGGAATCTCTCAGGCAAATGACGGAGGCACAAAGTTCTAAAGGGAACTTTGTGTCTCTTTTTGCGCGCAAATATGGAAATTCAGAAACAGAATTTTTCTTAAAGGGGGAAATGAACCATGAGCGAACTCAAACGCACCCAACTTTTTGCGGTTCACACGGACGCCGGAGCCTCTATGGTGGACTTCGGCGGGTGGGAAATGCCTATCCAGTATCCCGACGGAATCGTGGCGGAGCATTTGTATACCCGCCACGCCTGCAGCCTGTTCGACGTGTCTCATATGGGTCGGCTGTTGGTGGAGGGACCGGAGCGGGTGAAGTTTTTGCAGCACGTCCTCACCAGCAATGTCATGGCGCTGGATCTAAATCAGGCCCAGTATTGCATGCTTCCCGCGAAAGACGGCGGCGCTGTGGACGACGCGTATCTGTATCGCTTTGAAGAGGAGCGCTTTTTGCTGGTGGTGAACGCCGCCAATACGGACAAAGACCTCAAACATCTGCTGGAAGTTGTGAAGGACTACGACTGCACCATCACCAACATCACAGCGGATTATGCGTCTATTGCCGTGCAGGGGCCCAAGAGTAAAGAATTGCTGATGACCCTTTCCTGCGGCGAGGCCGTGACCGAGCCGATGAAAAACGCGCTGAATACCCTGCTGTTTGAAGGCCGCACGGTCCGCGTTGCCAAAACCGGGTATACCGGCGAGCCGCTGGGGTATGAGGTGTACATAGAAAGCGGAGAAGCCGCGTGGCTGTGGAATCGCCTTGTGGAGCTGGGCGCAAAGCCTGCTGGCTTGGGCGCGCGGGATACCTTGCGTCTGGAGGCCGGCTTCCCGCTGTACGGTCACGAAATGGGAACCGACCACTCGGGTGCGGTAATTCCAATTTTCTCCGTGCCGCTGGCGCGGCTGGCAGTGAGTTTTTCTTCGCAGAAAGGTGCTTACATTGGGCGCGAGGCGCTGGAAAAACAATCCGCCGCCTATCAGAAAATCATGAACCGGGACTTCAGCGAGATGGATGTGCTGCCCAGACGCATCATGCCCATCACGCTGCTTGATCGAGGTGTCATGCGGGCGGGAATGCCGGTTTATCGCGGTGAGGAACAGATTGGTTGGGTCACCAGCGGCACCATGGTGCCCTATTACTGTCACGAGGGGGAGGGGTTGTCCACCAAAATTCTGGCCGATACAGCCAAGCGCTCCATCGGCCTTGCCTATCTTTCCAGCGATGTGCTGGAGGAGGACCGCGTAGAGGTGGATATCAGAGGAAAACGGTTGAGGGCTGTGGTTCCGCCCTATCATATGCGTGTGGACGCGCCTCCTTTTGCCCGGCCAATTATCTATGGAGCGGAGCTGGAACAGTCTTCCGCAAAGGACGACGATTTCGAGACAAAAGCACTCGCGCTTATCGAGAAGGCTTCCGACAATCACCAATGGCGGCAGAAATGCTGCATCAACCTGATTCCCTCGGAAAACAGTGCCAGCCGCGCGGTGCAGCTGCTGTGCGCGTCCGACCCCGCCTTCCGCTATGCCGAGCACAAGAAAATCAAGTCCTTCTATGATCAGGATATTTTCTATTATCAGGGGACCAAGTTTATCGACCGGGTGGAGCAGCTTCTGGCGGAGCAGATGAAGCAGTATCTGGGCTGCTCGGAGGCGGAAACCCGTGTTATCAGCGGACAGATGTCCAACATGGCGGTCTTCTCCGCTTTGATGGATTGGAAAAACCGTCTCGATCGGAAACACACGCCCCAGCGGCTGGGCTATGTTTTGAATAACCACATCATCAAGGGAGGCCACCTGTCCGCGCAGCCCATGGGGGCGCTGCACGATTATATCGCTGTGGACCCGGTGACAGAGCGCTCCGCCGTGGTGAATTTCCCGGTTTGCAGGGACAACATTTACAAGATCGACGTGGATGAGACGAAAAAAGTCATTGAGAAATACCATCCGGAGCTGATTGTTTTTGGCAAAAGTATGGTGCTGCATAAGGAGCCGGTGGCCGCGATCCGCCGGTTTGTGGATGAGCAGAACATCCCGACCACCATCATGTATGATATGGCTCACGTTTTGGGGCTGATTGGCGATCATTTCCAAAAGCCCTTTGAAGAAGGCGCTGAAATCGTTACCGGGTCTACCCATAAGACGTTTTTTGGTCCGCAGCGGGGCGTCATTGGCGTCAATTACCAAAAAGGTGATCTAAAATACGGGCTCTGGGAGACGATCGAAAGCCGCGCGTTTCCGGGCAGCGTTTCCAATCATCACCTTGGCACCCAGCTGGGACTGCTGATGGCGGCCTATGAGATGAACGCGTTTAAGGATTCCTATCAGAAAGCCGTTATGGAAAATGCAAAATATTTTGCCAAATGTCTGAAGGAGCAAGGGCTGAACGTGGCCGGAGATCCCACGGTCGGATACACCGAAACCCATCAGGTTATTGTCTCCGTCGGATACGGAAGCGGCCCGGAGGTGGCCGAGCGGCTGGAGCAGAACAATATCATTGTCAACTATCAGGCCACGCCGGATGAAGAGGGCTTTACCGCCTCGGGCGCTCTGCGGATGGGCGTGAGCGAGATGACCCGCTTTGGCTTTGGGGAAGAGGCGTTTTCCAGACTGGCCCAGCTGATGGCGGACTGCATTCTCCGCGCCAAGGACGTCAGCGCGGAGGTTGAGAAGCTTCGCGCCTCCTATGACACCATGTGCTACTGCTTCAACGACGAAAAAATGCAAACCGCGCTGGAGGGCTTCCTCGGTCAGATTGCTCTGTAATCCGGCAGACCCGGTAAAACGCAAAATCCTGCAAACCAATGCAGCTAATTTACAAAATTTATGGAGGTATCGGTATGAATTATCCGGCAGAGCTGAACTATTCCAAGTCCCACGAATGGGTAAGAATGGATGGGGACACTGCGGTGATCGGAATTTCCGATTTCGCGCAAAACGCACTGGGCGACGTGGTCTTTGTAAATCTGCCGCAGGAGGGGGACAGCGTTTCTGAGGGAGAGGCTTTCGGCGATGTGGAATCCGTCAAAACGGTGTCCGATTTGATTTGTCCTGTTTCCGGCGTTGTGTGCGCCGTCAATGAGGAATTGCTGGATGCGCCCGAGAAGCTGAACAGCGATCCCTATGGCGCGTGGCTCATTCAGGTAAAGGAAATCAGCGGGCAGGAAGAACTGATCTCCGCCGGTGAATATGAGGCGTTCTGCCGCGTGGAGGACTGAGCATGGGAAGCTATGTTCCCTCCACACAGGCGGAGCGGCAGGAAATGCTGGAGGCCATCGGCCTGAAATCCTATCGGGAACTGTACTGCGATGTACCTGGGCAGATGCTGCTGGACCGTCCGCTGGAAATCCCCGCCGGAATGAGCGAACTGGAGGTTTGCCGGGCGGTGAAGTCCATGGCGGCAAAAAACCGTGTGTTTTCCACGGTTCTGCGGGGGGCCGGGTCTTATGACCACTATATCCCCAGCATTGTAAAATACATTCCTGCCAAGGAAGAATTTCTGACGGCTTACACCCCCTATCAGGCGGAGATCAGCCAAGGCGTGCTGCAATCCATTTTCGAGTATCAGACCATGATCTGCCAACTCACCGGCATGGATGTGTCCAACGCCTCCGTATATGACGGAGCCTCTGCCGCCGCCGAAGCCGCCGCCATGTGCCGTGATCGGAAGCGCCGGGTCACACTGGTGTCTGCCGCGGCCCATCCGGATGTGATAAACACCATCCGCACCTACTGCTATGGCAGTGGGGACGAGATGCGCATTGTTCCTGCGAAAAACGGCGTTACCGATTTGGACGCCCTGCGGGAAATGCTGACGAATGAGGTTGCCTGTTTCTACGTCCAGCAACCTAATTTTTATGGACAGATGGAGGACGCGCCGGCGCTGGGACAGATGGTGCATGAGTCCGGCGCGCTGTATGTGATGGGCTGCAATCCCATTTCGCTGGCAATTTTGAAAACGCCGCGGGACTGCGGCGCAGATATCGCCGTGGGAGAAGGACAGCCGCTGGGTCTGCCCATGGGCTTCGGCGGCCCGTATCTGGGATATATGGCCTGCACCGACAAGCTCATGCGAAGGATGCCGGGCCGAATCGTGGGAGAGACGGAAGACGCCAACGGCCAGCGGGCGTATGTCTTGTCCCTGCAAGCGCGGGAACAGCATATCCGCCGGGAAAAAGCGGGCAGTAATATTTGCTCCAACGAAGCATTATGCGCGCTGACTGCCTCGGTTTATATGGCCGCCATGGGGCCTGAGGGGATCGCGGAGGCCGCGCGGCAATCCATGTCCAAGGCTCACTATCTGGCAAAGGGTTTGTGTGCGATCTCCGGTGTGTCCATGCGTTATCCCGGGGAATTTTTCCATGAATTTGTCACGGAAATGCCGCATACGGAAGCGGTGCTGGCGGCGCTGGAGGATGCGGATATCTTAGGCGGGCTGCCAGTGGACGGCGGCATTCTGTGGTGCGCCACAGAAAAAGTGTCCAAGGCGTCGCTGGACAAAGCTCTCTCCGTCGTAAAGGAGGCGCTGGTCAAATGAAGCTGATCTTTGAAAAAAGCGTTGCCGGACGAAGGTGCAGTCTGCTGCCGCCCTGTGATGTGGAGACGGTGTATCCGTCGGAATATATGAGCCGAAAAGAAGCTCCGGCGCTGCCTGAAATCAGTGAAACGGATATTTCCAGGCATTACACGGAGCTGTGCCGCCATACCTACGGTGTGAACTGCGGCTTTTATCCGCTGGGTTCCTGCACCATGAAATACAATCCGCGCATTGATGAGGAAATGGCTGCCCTGTCGGGCTTTGCGGACATCCATCCTCTGGCCCCGGCCCATGCGGCAGAGGGCTGCAGGGAAGTGCTGGACACCGCCAAAGCTTACCTGTGCGAAATCGCGGGTATGGATGATATGACGTTCCAGCCTGCCGCCGGAGCCCATGGGGAATTTACCGGCGTACTGCTGATCAAGCAGTACCACGCATCGCGCGGAGATGCAAAGCGAAACAAGATTATCGTTCCGGATTCCGCCCACGGCACCAATCCTGCCACCGCCGCCATGTGCGGCTTGGAGGTGGTGAACATTGCCTCCGCACCGGACGGCTGCGTGGATATGGAGGCGCTGAAGGCGGCTCTAAACGAAGAAACGGCCGGATTGATGCTGACAAATCCCAATACCGTAGGTATTTTCGATGAAAACATTTTGGAAATTACCCGTTTGGTTCACGAGGCCGGCGGCCTGTGCTATTACGACGGAGCAAACCTGAATGCCATTATGGGCGTGGTTCGCCCCGGAGACATGGGGTTTGACTGCATCCACATGAATTTACACAAGACCTTTGCCACGCCGCATGGCGGCGGCGGACCCGGAGCGGGCGCCGTGGGCTGCAAGGCATTTCTCGCCGACTTCCTGCCCAAGTCTGCCCTGATGGAGGGCGGGGAGCGGATACAGGTGCGCAGCTTTGCCGGAAACTTTTTGGTGGTGGTAAGGGCTTTGACCTATCTCATGACGCTGGGCCGTGAGGGGATTCCGGAAGCCGCCGAAAATGCAGTGCTCAACGCCAACTATCTGATGCGGAAAATTCAGGGTACGTTTGAGCCTGCTTTTGACCGGATCTGTATGCACGAGTTTGTATTGGACCTGTCGGAATTCAAAAAGAAAACGGGTGTCTCTGCGCTGGAGGTTGCCAAATCGCTGATCGATCACGGGATGCATCCGCCCACGATGTACTTCCCGCTCATTGTCCATGAAGCGCTGATGCTGGAGCCCACTGAAACAGAGAGCCGGGCAACGCTGGATTGGGCCGCGGAGAGATTCCGCAAGCTCTATGCGCTGGCTGACGAAGACCCGGATTTTATGCGCAACGCACCCCACAGCGCGCAGATTGCCCGCCCGGACGAAGTGCGCGCCGCACGGAATCCCGTTTTGAGATGGCGGGAGGGATCATGCAAACCGCTTAGTCATTTCAAAGAACGGACGGACCGGTGAAAAGCAATTTAAAGCTTTGCCGGATACCGGCGGAACAGGAGCGTTTATATGAGTGAGTACCAGTTGATTGTCATCGGGGCAGGTCCCGGCGGTTATATGGCGGCGCTGCGCGCCGCAAAGCTTGGTCTGCGCACCGCCGTGGTGGAGCGGCGGGAGGCAGGTGGCACCTGCCTGAACCGAGGCTGCGTGCCCACAAAAACGCTGCTTCACGCTTCGGAAATCTATCATGATGCGGTTTCCTCCGCCGGCATTGGCATTCAAATTGAGGGGGCGCTGGCAGACATGCGCGCCATCTTCGCCTATAAGCGCCAAATCTCTCAAAAACTTAGCAGCGGCGTGGAGGGGTTGTTTCAGAGTGCGGGCATTTCGCTTGTCAGGGGGACTGCTTCCATTTCAGAGCCGCACACGGTGCGTGTGACGGACAACGATGGGAACGAAACTGCTTTAACAGCAGAGCATATTCTGGTCGCCACAGGGTCCGCACCCGCCCGGCCAACGATTCCGGGGTTGGAACTACCGGGGGTCATGACCTCAGATGAGCTGCTGGAAGGGTCGGATCACCTCTATCAATCCATTGTTATTATGGGCGGCGGCGTCATCGGCGTAGAATTTGCCACGTTTTACAGTGATCTGGGCTGCGACGTTACCATTATCGAGGGGATGAACCGTCTGCTGCCCACGCTTGACCGGGAACTTGGGCAAAATCTGGAAATGATTTTGAAAAAGCAGGGCGTGAAGATTTTTACCAGTTCCATGGTGCAAAACGTGGAACAGGGAGACGGCGGACTGACCGTGAACTTTACAGCCAAAGACAAAGAGACTGCCGTCTCCGGTGAGGCTGTTTTGTGTGCCATTGGCCGCAGGCCGTATCTGGAGGGGCTGTTCCCCGGAACCTTGCAGCCGGAGATGAATGGCTGCGCTATCTGGGTAGATGCACGGTATCAGACCAGTATTCCCGGAGTTTACGCCATCGGCGATGTATCTTCTAAAGTGCAGCTGGCGCATGTGGCCTCTGCGCAGGGTGTGGCCTGCGTGGAAATGCTGTGCGGCGCGGAACATACCGTTCAAATGGATGTGATCCCAAGCTGCATTTATTGCCGACCGGAGATCGCCGTGACAGGCATGACGGATTCGGAGGCCAAGGCGGCGGGAATCCCCGTTAAGACCGGGAAATGCGTGATGTTCGTCAATGCCCGTACTCTGATCGTAGATTCAGGCCGGTGTTTTATGAAGCTCGTGGCAAACAGTGAAACGCATGAGCTTCTCGGCGCGCAGATGATGTGCAAAAACAGCACGGACATCATCGGCGAAATCAGTCAGGCCATTGCAAACCGCATGACTGTTGAGCAAATGCTGCTGGCGATGCGCCCCCATCCCACATTTGAGGAAGCTCTCACAGAGGCTCTTGAGGATCTAAAACATAAGCTGGACAGCCATACCTGAATTTGTCCGGAACGGCCGGAGTGCGGCGTAATGGGTGGGACAAAAAACTGAAATCATTGATGATGCCGTTTCCCGCGCGAAATATCGGCTGGCAGTTATCGGACATATCCGGGTTCATTTTGTGTGCGATGATACGCGGCGTACGATGAAAGTCCTTGCGTTACTGCCGGGTTTGGCAAATGTGCGATACTGGCAGTTGACCTTATTCATAGGCAGGCGCAGGTACAAATACTGAAGCGGCGGTCAGGCCCAACCGGGGCTGACCGCCGCTTTTCAAAGGTCCTTATTTGCTGCGCTTCAAAATCTCACAGACCAGTTGGTATACCCTCGCCGTGGAGGGGATACTCAGCCGCTCCCGGGCGGAGTGTACGTCGTGAAGCTCCGGCCCCATGGAGATGGCGTCCAGCCCGGGCAGCTTTTCGATAAACAGGCCGCACTCCAGGCCGCCGTGGGTGGCGGCGATGACGCCGTCCCTGCCGGTGAGATCCTTGTAGGCCGTAAGAGCCAGCTCCCGAAGGGCGGAAGTTCGGTTGTACTGCCAGCCGGGATAGGAGCTGCGCTCCGCCACGGTGCCCCCGGCGTGCTCCACGATGGCCCGGACCCGCTGAAGCAGCATGGCCTTCTGCGTGGCGATGGAGGAGCGGATCGAAATGGTGAAGTGGAGGCCGTCCGCCTGCATTCCCATCACGCCCAAGTTTAAGGAGGTCTGCACCAGACCGGGGAAATCGGCGCTCATGGCCTGAACGCCCTGGGGCAGGGCCAAGAGGACGTGGAGCAGGGAGGAGGTGGCATCGGCGCTCAGGGCGGCGGGAACCACCTCTTTGGAACAGGCGAGGGACACGCCGTCGTCGCAGCCGGCGTACTCGTTTTTGAGAATTGCGTCAAATTCGGCGAGGAAGGACTCGAAGTCCGCCGCCCGGTCCGCCGGAACGGTCACCAGGGCATCGTTGCGGGGGCAGATGACATTTTCAAAGCGGCCGCCCTGGATATCCGCCAGCCGCAGGCCGGGGATACGCTCCATGGCGGAGTAGAGAACCCGGCCCATGAGCTGGTTGGCGGAGCCACGGCCTTTGTGAATCTCGCCTCCGGAGTGGCCTCCCTGAAGGCCGGAGAGGGTGACGCGATAGCCCGTCCCGCCTTCCAGCGCCTCCATTTGGGCGGGCAAAAAGCAGTCCGCCCGAACGCCTCCGGCGCAGGACACGCAAAACTCGCCCTCTTCCTCGGAGTCCAGATTCAGGAGCTTCCGTCCCTTTAAATCGGAGCAGTCCAAAGCGAACGCGCCGTCCATGCCCGTTTCCTCGTCCACAGTGAAGAGTGCCTCCAAAGGCGGGTGGGGTAAGGTGTCGTCCGCCAGAATGGCCAGAATCATGGCCACGGCGATGCAGTTGTCTCCGCCCAATGAGGTGCCTCTGGCCCACAGGAATTCTCCGTCGGTTTCCAAATCCAGCCCCTCTACGGACATGTCTTTGGTGCAGCCCTCCGCCACGGCGCAGACCATGTCCATGTGGCCCTGCAAAATGATGGGCTCGGCGTGCTCATAGCCGGGGGAAGCATCCTTCCAGATAATCAGATTGTTGCAGGGCTCCTGCCGGTAGCGCAGTCCCAAATCCCGGGCAAAGCCCGCGCAGAGGTCGCTGATATGCTTTGTGTTGCCGCTGCCGTGGGGGACGGCGCAGAGCTTTTCAAAGTAGCTGAATACGTCCTGCGGCTTACAATTTGATAACAAAGACATGTCGATCCTTCTTTCTAGCAAGGCAGCCCATGCGAAAGCATGGGCTGCACAGTAAATTATTCTGCGGGGAGTTCCTCAGTGGTGGTCATGCCAAATTCGTCCGTGATTCCTTCGTCACCGGTCTCCTCTTCCTCGGCGGGAGCGGCTACGAACTCGGAGAGATAGGCCTCCTCGGGCAGTCCCGCCAGAAGGGCAGGCAGGTTGAGGATGATGCCGTCCATATTGCGGGGCAGGGTCAGCGACACTTCCTGTGTCTCTTCCGTGCCGCCCTTTTCCTGGGTGATTTCCAGAGTCATGGAAAAATTCTGCCCGATCCAGGTGGACATGCCCCGTTCTTTGTCATAGAGCTTGGCCACCTGCTCGTCGTTCACATAGACCACGACCTTATAAGGCGTTTCGTAGGTCTGACCGTTGTAGTCCAGACGTCTGCTGTCCATATACACGGTGTGTCCGCGGCCGATGATGGTCATGCTGTACGCAATGACGGCCAAAAGCAGCACCGCGCCCACACGGAACAGGAGGGTACGCATAGGAATCTTCTTCATCGACTCTCCTCCTCACCTTGCGCAAGCTGCAGCCGTTGTCCGATTTTCCCCTTGGCCATGCGCTTTTTCATCTCATACATAACCAGGGCAATGGTGATGACGCCATAGGAGGCAAATACGCGGAAGTATTCACCGATCATGGAGTCGCCCGTAATTTTGGCGCCCGTGGCCGGGGCCACGATGAACATGGTATGGAACAAAATCACGCCCAGAAACACATTTCCGATGGACGCCTTGTCCACGGACGCACCGCCCACCAGCAGCGCCGCGATGCAGAACATACCGATCTGCTTGTGGGAGCTGTAAGTAGAGATATTGCCCATGTTTTGCAGATAGATGACCATGCCAAGCCCGGCGAACACGGTGGACATAACGATGGCGATGATGCGGGTGCGCTCCACCTTGATGCCGGCGTCCCGGGCCACGTCCATATTCTGGCCCACGGCGCGCATGTCCTGACCCAGCTTCGTCTTGCGGAACCAGACGATGAACAGGCAGAAAACAGCAATGACCACAAGGGTCAGAACGGGGATCTTGACGCCGCCGATATGAATGGCGCCCAAGTTGTCCAGAGATTGCCGCATATGCAGCAGACTCACCGTGTTGCGGATGCCATATCCCCGGGGAAGCCTCAGGGAGGAGTGGAGGATGGGAATGACAGGTCCCATCATGAACAGCACCAAAAGCTGATATAAGCCATCCATAAAGAAGGCAATCATATAGCTGGTGATCATTTCTCTGCCCTTGGCCCGGTTGAGGATCTGCCCGCAGAAGGCACCCAGCAGAATGGAAATGGGAATAGAAAGGATCATGGCCAGAACAATTCCGGGGATGCCCCAGATCTGCCAGTCGGCGGTAAAGATTAGCGCGATCTCTGCGGCCATGGCACCTAACGTCATGGCAAAGTTCAGGCCCATGCCCGCCATGATGGGGAAGATGAGGCACAGAATCAAAAACGCGTTTCGGCCC
>DKLF01000060.1:0-5052 GCA_002455655.1 Oscillibacter sp. UBA6647
GAAAAATAAAAATTTTTGCGTACTTTTTGTTAAAAACAACCATATACAATTCTTCGTATATACTAAATTTCTTTTATGAAAATGTATCTCTCTGTCTTGTATTGTCGAATTCAAACTGTTATAATAATTTAACCAAACATTTATAATAATCATCGCTAAAGCGTGAGGCTCCTCAGCGCAGATACGGCCCTGCACGCATCTTGACGTTGAAAGGATGGAGAACAGATTATGAAGAATGTAAAAGAGCGCGCAGCAGACGTAAGTTCCACCTCCTTGACCCCCAAAACAAGCCGCAGAAGAGGGCTTGGTATTCAGGGAAAGCTGCTGATTGCCCTGATTCCTATTATTGCTGTGGTCATCATCGCGATCTTGGTGATTATCCAGTCCGCAACCTCTAAAATTCTCTTGGAAAGAGGAGACGACCTTCTGGAGGCCAGCACCGACAATGTGGTCAGCATGGTCCAGTCGTGGATGAGTGGTGTCACCTCTACGCTCAATTCAGAGCTGGATACACTGGAATACATGAACATGACCCCTGAGGAAGAGTTGGCGTATCTTCGGCACATCGCCGGAACCGATGCCGATTTCCCCGACGGTCTCTATTTTGCCACCACGGACGGTACCTTTGTCCACCAGAGCTTCGTTCCCGACGCCAGTTACGACCCCCGGGAAAGAGTGTGGTATCAGGAAGGGCTTGTTGCCAACGACTTCGTTTTTGGCTCCGCCTATCTGGATATTATCACAGGAATGAACGTGGTTAGTCTCTCCGCCCCTCTACATTATAAGAATGGTGGGGTTCGCGGTGTGGCCGCCGCGGACATCTACTTAACCACGCTTTCCGACGTTGTAAAGCAGGTGCAGCTTGAGCAGACCGGAAGCGCGTTTCTGGTGGACGCAAGCACCAATATGATTATCGGCCACAAAGACGACGCCCTTTCGGGTCAGGTTCTCTCCGAGCTTACCGACAACCCCCTTTACACGCAGGTGTCCCAGTGGATTACCGGCGGGGTATACGGCCTTCAAACCTTCGGCTCCGGCAATGACGCAATTGCTCTGGACCTCAAGCAGGTGCCCGGCTGCAACTGGGTGGCGGTCTCTTATGTCCCCAGAGCGGAGATTTTGCAGGATCTGAATTTCCTGACCACTCTGCTTTCCACCATCGCTCTTGTATCCATTGTAATTCTCATCGCCATGATTTTTATTATAAGCCGTCTGATCGTCATTACCCCTGTAAAGAAGCTGGACGCTGCGGCCCGCCGCATGGCCGACGGTGACTTGACCGTCAAGCTGGACCACCTCTCCGGCGACGAATTCGGCACCCTAACGGCCAACTTCGGAAAAACCGCGGAGCGTCTCCACGACTATGTGGACTATATCGACGAAATCTCCGCCGTTTTGGATGAAATCGCCGGAGGCAACCTCACCTTTACCCTGAAGCGCGCGTATCTGGGCGACTTTGCCCGCATCAAGGCGGCTCTTGAAAACATCTCTGTCTCCCTGAACCAGACTCTGTCGCAGATCAATCAGGCGTCCGATCAGGTTTCCGTGGGCGCGGATCAGCTCTCCGCAGGGGCGCAAACGCTTTCTCAGGGCGCAACGGAGCAAGCCTCCGCCGTGGAGGAGCTGTCCGCCACCATCGATGATTTGTCTCAGCAGGTTCGCGCAAATGCCTCCGCTTCCCGTAAAACAAGCAACGATGTGGACTTTGCCGCAACCCGCATCTCCGAGAGCAACGAGCGGATGCAGCAGTTGATTTCCGCCATGAGCGATATTAACGAGCGCTCCGCCCAGATCAGCCGCATCATCAAATCCATCGACGACATTGCGTTCCAGACCAACATTCTGGCCCTGAACGCCGCCGTGGAGGCTGCCCGCGCGGGCTCCGCCGGTAAGGGTTTTGCGGTGGTGGCGGACGAGGTGCGGAATCTGGCCTCCAAGTCCGCCGAGGCCGCAAAGGGAACCGCCGACCTGATTCAGGCTTCTACGGAAGCCGTCCAGCGGGGCAGCGCTCTGGCGGACGACACCGCCGCTTCCCTCCTCTCCACGGTGGAGGACATCAAGTCCGTCGCACAGGCGGTGGACCAGATTGCGCAGGCCTCCGACGAGCAGTCCCGCTCCATTGAGCAGGTTTCTCAGGGTGTGGAGCAGATTTCCCGCGTGGTGCAGACCAACAGTGCCACGGCGGAGGAAACCGCCGCCTCCAGCGAGGAGCTGTCCGCGCAGGCGCAGATGCTGCGGGAGCTGGTGGACCGCTTCCAGCTAAAAGACAACTAAGCGTCCCTTTGCTGTGAGCTCCCTCCCCTGACATTCATTTCATTCGCGCCGCGCCGTATGCCGCCATTCTATGCGGCTGCGCATATGTATCCCATATCTGTAACGGCTCCGCCGGAACAATGTTCCGGCGGAGCCGTTTGTTTATCTCTTACATATCGAACTCATAAATCACAAAGCTGAAAGCCGCAAGCCGATAAACGAAAGCCTTATCAATCAGAAGTTCAATGGGCAACACGCCTATGGACGTCCACAGACATTCCATTTTAAAAGCATTCTTCAGGAAAGTTTCTCTTTTAGCGCTTCCCAAAGCTCAATGGACTTGAATTTGATAGCATAGCCGCCTCCGTCCTCTGTGATGAGCTTTACGTCGTCGTCGCTCAGTCCCGCCGACATGGCAGTCTGAGCCAGACTGGTGGTGGAGGCTGTGCAAAGGGGCGGAAACACCACGCACCACCAATTGCGCCCCGCGCCCTCGCCAATCAGCACCCGCAATGCCAGATAATCACCTGCCGGAAGGGTGAAATCCTCGTATTCCCGTGTGGGAAAGGTGGTTTCTTCAAGCTCCGCCGTCACGGCGTAGGTATATCCTTCCGTTGCGATCTCCTCCGCCGCCAAAGTCTGAAGCTCCGGCAAAGCGGCCCGCAGGGCCTTCTCCGCCGACGCCCGGTCTTCCGAAGCTTCCAGAATTTCCGTGGCTCTTTCCAAAAGCCGGTCCCGGACCCGCAGCTTTAAAGCCTGATCCTCCTTCGAATCGGAGTTCGCAAGAATATGCAGCCGCACCACGCGGTCCGCCAGCACCTGCTGGCGGTGGAGCGAGGACGTCCCCCACACCAGCGCCGCCGCAAGGCCGATCCCCAGCGCGATTTCCAGCACGCGGCCCGTTCGGCGAGCGCGGCGCTCCTTCGTCTTTTCCATACCGTTTCCGTCCTTTACCTTCCCGCTGCAAGGCGGGTGATGTACCGGGCAATCGACCCGTTTGTAAAAGTTTGGACAGAAACGCAGAATTTCATACCTCCGGCGCGGGCCGGGTCAAAAAGGTCTGGGGATATACCGCTTTCAGCGCATCAAACGCCCCACGAGCCGCCGTTTCGTCTTCAAACAGGCCGAACACCGTTGGCCCGGAGCCGGTCATCGCCGCGCCTGCCGCACCGAAGCGGAGCAGCCGGGCCTTGATGTCCCCAATTGTCTCCGCCTCCTGCGGCGTGAGGACCTCCTCAAACACATTGACCATTAATTTCGCCATTGCTCGCAGGTCTTTTCCCAGCAAAGCGGCGTGCAGGGCCTCGTGGTCGGGATGCGTCCGCAGCTTTTCCACCCGCACCCGTCCAAACAACTCCGGCGTGGGCAGGCCGAACTCCGGCTTACACACCACGATCCGGCAGGGCGGCATGGGCGGCCAATCCGTCAGCCGCTCTCCCCGTCCCTCCGCCAGAGCCGTTCCGCCCCGGACGCAGTAGGGCACGTCGCTGCCGATTTGCTCCCCCATTGCTTCCAATTTTCGGTCCGTCAACGCGGGGTGCAGCAGCGTCCGCAGGGCGCGCAAAACCGCCGCCGCGTTGGCGCTGCCCCCGGCCATGCCCGCCTGCGCGGGAATACGCTTTTCAATGGTAATTTCCGCACCGGACGCAGACCCGGTTTCATCAAAAAATATCCGGGCGGCCCGGCCCGCCAGATTGTCCTCCCCTTCTGGCAAATCCGTGCCGGGAACGCGGACGAGAATCTTTCGGTCCTCCCGCAGGCGAACCATCAGCGTGTCCCCCAAGTCCACGGAAATCATGACCATTTTCAAATCGTGATAGCCGTCCTCCCGGCGGCAGAGAATATCCAGCGTTAAATTCAACTTCGCCGGGGCAAAAACAGCTAATTCCTTCATCATGTTTCCTCCACAATCGGCAAATCCACCACGTCCAGTCCCCGTCGCATGGCATATTCAATGGTATAGCGGGTACCCCCGGGGCTGCCGTCGAACATGGCGATCAGCAGCGACGCGTGATCCACCATATACCGGTCCCGGCGCTGCATGCAGCTTGGACTGTATGCGGCGGAAACCACCGTCTCATAATCGCACTGGGCAAGCAGCCGCCGATACCGCGCCTGCTCCGCCTCGGACCAGGCGTTTGCCTGCGAGGGACAGGGAATTGCCGCTTCCACCGTCACCTCCGGGTGTCGCTGCTTCAGCTCCAGCACGCACTCGCAGGCATATAGATCGCAGCCCTGCGCCATGCCGCACAGAAAGTGACCGTATCCTTCCGCATAGGCGGCCTCAACCGCATCCAACAGCCGCATCTTCAGGGACGCGCAGCGAGGGTCGCTCTCCTCATAGCCCCAGGGCAGCTTTCCCGGTCGATGCCCCGTAAAGCAGCAGGCCGACTGTCTTCCCCGCATTCGCGGTTCCCCCCTTTCCCTTTCGTCCCCTTTGGCAAAAAGGACTTTCTCCGGCAAGCTGCGTATTGTGCCAGTAGCCGGACGATATTTTTTAATAGGTATTATTCTGCACCATTATAGAACAGACGTTCTTATTTGTAAAGTCCAATTTGAAAACCCATAAAAAAAGTCGAAAATTTTCTTTTAGGACATATTTCCCTCTTGCACTTTTTTTGCCGCCGTCGTATACTAATGGGCAGAAAGCAACTGAATACGTGTCTTCAGGGCGGGGTGTGATTCCCCACCGGTGGTAATTTCAGCTTTTTATAATTAGGCTTGAATCAGCCCACGAGCGGTCAATTTCGATTGATCTGCAGATCTGGTGCAAATCCAGAGCCGACGGTATAGTCCGGA
>DKLF01000060.1:5136-5299 GCA_002455655.1 Oscillibacter sp. UBA6647
CGGGGTGTGATTCCCCACCGGCGGTATAGTCCGCGACCGGGCATCCATTGGATGTCCGCTGACCCGGTGCAACTCCGGGACCGACAGTGAAGCCTCCGTAAAAGAGGCACAGTCTGGATGGAAGAAGATCATAGCGGCAGAGCTGCGCCTTGGCGTACTCCTT
>DKLF01000002.1:0-837 GCA_002455655.1 Oscillibacter sp. UBA6647
ATAATGCTATAATGTCCATAAGATTCTTACGCTCGGAGGGCTTTTATATGACTGTAGGCGAAAAAATTAAAGTTTTACGGCAACGTGAAAAATGGTCTCAAAAGCGCCTTGCATTTGAATTAGGCGTCTCTGAGACCACAATTAGGAATTATGAGTTGGGACATGGCGGAGTACGGGAGCGTCACTTAGTGAAGCTATCTGAACTGTTCCATATTGACATTTCTGTTTTGAGAGACAACAGTGTGGAAAAGTATACCGATGTCATGCAACTCTTGTTTATGCTGGCTGACGAGCAAGGATTGGTGACATCCGATATAGAGCACGTTCTTCCAGACGACAGCGTATTGGTGTTCAACAACCGAACCTTACAGGCTTATATCAACACTTGGCACAAAAAAAGAAGCACAGTAGAAGCTGAAAACCTCCCAAAGGAAGAAATTCAAGCTTGGGAACTGCGCTTTCCGGAATCATATGCCGAAGATTGTGAGCAAGCAATAAAAGACGAACGCAATAGATCCAGTGAATAATTAGTATAAAATTTTTAAGAAATCGAGTTTGAAACACAGATGGTAGAGTTTTCGTTGCCGATATGGTCAGTAGCAAGCTCAATATACAGTCAGGCTCCGCATAGTTGCTGGAGGTTGACTATATGGATGCTAATCCGAAAGTGATCCAGTCAAAGCCTAAACACATAATACAGATAGATTTTAGCGACATAGATAATATAATTCATATCAAAAGGATATTTTACTGAACTGCGTGTGCAGTTCCATATGTAATCAATGAGAGCCTTTTTGTGGCCGATAGTATTGACAATGTAGCACATTAATTGTAAAA
>DKLF01000002.1:947-36887 GCA_002455655.1 Oscillibacter sp. UBA6647
TGTAGCACATTAATTGTAAAATAGCCAGGTATGGAGGGATCTCAATGAACAAAACGATTTCAATGAGTGTCCGAGTTAGCGAAGAAGAGCTTGAAAAGTTGAAAACCGCTGCAAAACTCCAAGCTTATTCGTCCTACAGTGAGTTCGTTCGCCGGACTGCACTTATGGAGGCTTACAAAATAATTAAGGAAGAGCAAGAAAGGCACAGCGGAGGTAATACGTAGGTGAAGGTTGCTTCTTTTTTTAGCGGTATTGGTGGCATCGATTTGGGCCTAGAACAAGCAGGAATGAATATTGCTTTTCAGTGCGAGATTTTGACTTTTGGGCAGTCTGTTTTGAAAAAACACTGGTCAAGCATTCCACTCGCATCGGATATTACAAAAGTTACTGGAACAGACATTCCAGAAGTCGATGTATTTGCGGGGGGGTTCCCTTGTCAGGACTTGTCACTGGCAAACCAAGGAAAGAGAAAGGGATTGGAGGGAACTCGAAGTGGCCTCTTCTACAAATACGCGGAACTCATCAAGGAAAAAAAGCCTCGTTGGGTTTTTATCGAGAATGTTCCCGGGCTTCTTAACAGCGCCCAAGGTGGAGACTTTAACGTCGTCCTCTCAACGCTGGATGAACTCGGGTATGGTGTGGCATGGCGAGTATTGGATGCAAAATTCTTTGGAACATCTCAACGTCGTCGAAGAACGTACATTGTCGCAAGTCTTGGAACCATCGGCGCCGCTGAAGTACTTTTTGAATGTGGAACAAATCCAGTCGCTGATAGCTCGAGCAACAGAACGAGGAACTTCACTGCCACCGGCAATGATGAAAGCTTACCAGAGTCAAATATCTTTTCTATCCAACATGCAGGCATTGGCCGAAGAGCAAGTGCAGGGCCACAAGGAAAAGGTTACCGAAACGATGGAGAAACTTATACTCTCGACTCCAGAGGAAGCTCGGATGCTGTATGTAAGACGGATGCTCCCTTCGGAGTGCGAACGTCTTCAGGGATTTCCAAAGGATTGGACGGAAACCGCTACAGAGCAGTAGGAAATGCAGTATGTGTACCTGTGATTCGTTGGATTGGATCGCGAATTGTAGAAATAGACAAGAAGTATTATCCTGAATTTTGCTAAATAAGGGCAGTAGCAAACACTTGCTACTGCCCTTATTTAGATTACATGCGGATGGTTGTTAAGATTGATATAATTTCCAGTGAAAGCGTCAGGAGAAGGTAATCCTTGGTTAATCAGTGCATGTACGAATGTCTGGTAATTCGTATATAGCAACCGTGTATCATCAACAATAAGTGGAACCGGACCAGTCGTAGCAGGTCGTGATACATCCTCTTTAATTCCAATTAGCGCAAGTGTCCAGTTATGGGCATGTAAATCAGGAAGCTGTCTAAAATCAATTTTTCTGCTTAAATAATCATAAAGCAATGTACCGACACAAAACGCAATACCATAACCTTTCCAAGTCAACATGGCGATGTTCCCTTTGACAATAAACTGTTCTTGTTGTCTACGCCAAGCGTTTGTTTCAAGGGTAGATGCACGAGAAGCTCTACATAAAAATGCATTAGTTGGGTGTAGACTTCTTTTCCATGCTTTCACAATATTAGTTAGCTTCTCTGTTCCACTTGTCTCTCCACCACCCTGCATCTCAAGAATAACTCGGTCAGGGCCAGGAAATGGACTATGTCCATCATTTATGGTCATAATGTAGTCTGCCTTGTAGTTGGTGGTGTCAGAAACCCTTAATTGCTCTTCACGCTTAACTAAGACTTGATCTGCTGTAATAGTTGGTGAAAAAACATGTTGTGCAATGTCTAAAAGAATAGTCTGCTGATGAGCGCATAATGGAATGTCCTTTTTAGTTGTGCACAGCCTGTTCTCGCACACAATCCAGTATGTACCATCTTCTTTTCTCACACTGCAAACAGGATTTTTATCACCGCCTGTTTTCATGCAGTTGTTGCCAGATGAAAATGGGCATGGGGATTTTACATTAACAGGAACTATATTGGGAGCAGCAACATCAGTCCGCTGTCCCAAATATTCAGCAACAGAAACGCCCATAATAATAGCCCTCCTTCTAATTATTATTATCTATTGGCATTAAAAGCAAATAAGAATCAATGTTGAGTGCAGTGGCAATTCGTTCAATGTTTTCGATTGAGATATTTCTTCGTTCTCGTTCCACTGCACTGATGTAGGTTCTGTGCAGACCAGCCAGCTCGGCTAATTGCTCCTGTGATAATTTCTTGCCCAGCCGAAATTGTTTGACATTTGTTGCAAAAATATGAATTAGATTCATGTCATTACCTCGACACTATTTTTAATAATATTATCTCGAAATGCTGACAATAGGTCTACAGACAATACGTCACATGTCTGACATAGAACAACAACGCCGATTAACCATAATATTATTATTGTATGGGAGAGACTAAATGACAAAGCATGGTCTATACCCAATAAATTGAATACCTAAAAAGCAAGCGCCCAGCTTCGATAGGCTGGGCGCTCTTTTTGTATCGTTTTTTATGTTTGTCCTTCAATCTTACACCGTTCTACGGCATAATCCAGAAACATCCCGATCAGTTCATTGCGGCTGCGGCCTGTTTTGGCAGAAACCTCGTCGATTCGGCTTACAGTTTCCTCTTTTACCCGAATGGAAAATGTCTTATATCCATCGTCACCCTTTGGGCGTCTCGGTTTTACAATCAGATCTTTTTCCGCCAAAGAAATCACCTCTTTTAAACAAATTTTATGTTTGAAAACAGGTGATATATATGTTATTATTTATGTTATAAATACGCAAAATATAGGCCGTGGGAGTGATCATGATTGGACAGAGACGATTTTGAAATCATTGCCGATGCGGCAATGTCACAGTTCGACGAATCTCATATCGGGCTGCAAGCCTTTTTGAGTGCGGGTGACGACCTTAAAGAATATTTCGAGCGGAAATGGCGCATTGCCGACTATAAAGAAACCGGTGACTTCTTAATATCCCAGAACGAGCGAAATTTTCATCTGATTGGCTTCATGGATGCACTGGCATGGGCGAATGAGCAAGATTTTCTGAATTTACCACCAGCGGATGATACTTCCGAGGAAGAACCGTGGATTCAGAAACTGCTGGCTGCCGGGACAACCTATCCCGATCTTATCCGCAGACTTTTGAAGACGCCGGGATGTACTCACAGTGAGGAAAAAGCTGTAAGGAGTGAGAAAAATGCCGGACTATGAAGAGATGTACTTAGAACTGTTCCGGGCAACGGAAAGGGCCATCAACATTCTGGTGGACGCACAGCAAAAAGCAGAGGAACAGTATTTATCCTCACCAGAAGCAACCGTATCCGCACTTTCTGACGCAGTCCTCCAT
Organism: Oscillibacter sp. UBA6647; assembly: GCA_002455655.1. Classification (GTDB taxonomy): domain Bacteria; phylum Bacillota; class Clostridia; order Oscillospirales; family Oscillospiraceae; genus Oscillibacter. The sequence goes on from DKLF01000002.1 coordinate 4,332, forward strand.
GTGCCGAAAAGTCTTCTGTGAGGATGAGGTAGAAATCGTATGAGTGAAACGAATCCATCTGTTGCTGGGGGTACAGCAGCCAACGCAGCCAACATTGGCAGTTTTGCAGATTTGTTCAACCTCTATCGGGATTTGATAGAGCCTGTCCGGCAGTATGAAGCCGTGGTAGCAAAGAGGCAAGCCGCAGAAGGTGACCTGCATAAAGCGCAGAATACGGTGTCCTCGGCTTTTATTCTGCCGTTTACGACAGCCATCTCCCGGACACTGCTGTTTGCTATTCCGTGGATTGTGCTATTTCTGATTGTCTGCAACGTCAAGCATAATGCAGACGGAGTAAAATGGCTGACCCTCTATGACACATGGTACGGCAATCTATGGCTGCCTACCAAAATCAGCGAGATCATTGCGCCGGACAAAGTTCCTTTGTGGCTGGGAATCCCAATTGCATTCTTGCGCTATTTCATCGTAGAAAATGTGGTAGCACCTGTGGTTTTGTTTCTGCTTCCGCTTATGTTTGCAGTCAGCATTGTGACTACCACTTTTGCCGTTCTCAACGCCAAAATGGTAATACGTGCGAAGCAGCAGAAAATTGAAATGCTGGATGCAGAATTGGCTGTCTACCTCAGTGAACTTTCCGCAGCGATAACTTTTGTACCTCCGGATTACCGTTTCAGCGAGGCCATTGAGTTCTTTTATCACAGTTTCGCAAACGGAAAGGCATCTACCTTGCAAGAGGTCATTTTGCAGTACGATGATTTTTCTCATAAGCGCCGCATGGAGCAGGGACAGCAGGATATTTTGGAAGCGCACAACGCCATGTTGCGGGAGCTTTCTTATCAGACGGCACAAATCAAAAAGCTGGAAGGAAAGGTCAATACGCTCAATCGTAAAGTCAGTTGGCTGTAAAACGCTCCTAGAGGCTCTGTAAGCCGCCTTATGGCGTAACGAAGGAGATATAACTCAGGAGTTTCATTTGGAGGCGTTAACAACGGTTAACGCCTCCTGATCGTATATAAGAGCAAGGGCGACTCTGCCGATCAGCAGAGTCGCCCTTTTCTTATTTGAGTTGGCCATATTAAGTAGCGGCGGCCACAGCCGTAAATCTGCACCGGCTCTTTCTTCTGCCGCCAATGCCGGAGGGCGGCAACCATTTGGTTTTAATAAATTACACTATGCGGTCTGTCTCTTTGAATTGAAACAGTTTTGTCAATACATACGAGACACGACAGATTGCCTGATATGCGTTGCTTTGTTGTTTTAAATGCATGTGCAAACAAGGCAATAAATTCCCTAGAGTCTTGCGGCCCAAATTTTTTTAAATAGCGTCTCATGATTCGCCTCATAAACTTGTTTTTCATAATGATCCTCCCTTATAAAATTAAATATTGTGCTCTTCGATTACAGTCTGTCATACCATTGAACTTTATTTTATCAGGGACCTCTTTTTCAACATATGCGAAAAATTGTTTCCCAAAAGCTCCTGCTGGTCCGCGCTGTAAATCCCATTCTTCATATAAATCCGGCAAAGAAAAGGTGTCTCCAGCCTTATATTTAAGCAAAGCCCTTCTTACGGCCTCCGTTGCTGTATAAATTGTTGGTTCTTGAAATAGTACGCTGCGGATATAATCTTGCAATGAGTAGCCTGCGGTTTCGGCCTCATGCTCTAAGCGCACATAGTATTCATCACTCACCGCAAATCGAATTATCGGCATAGTATTCCTCCGTCAAGCAGAGCACTGCTTTGTAAGGCTATTATACATGCAGAGCACTGCTCTGTCAAGTGGGGTTTTCATCTTTTTCAATACGGGCATATGTATCATACACCGCCAGCAGTTCGGTAAATTGCTCTAACATTATTGTAATGTCACTGGGAACGATAGTCTTGCGGCTGTTCACGTTATGGGCGACTTCGTTTATCTGCTCTCCGATACGGTTGATGTCACTCAGCATGAATTCGATGTAATCGCCGAAATATCTGGGACGTTCACAGGTTGGTGCGAACAAAATCAGGTTGCGCAAATACTCAGATCGCGTCATACCATACTCATCTTTTTTCGCGTCGAGCATCGCGGCGTCCAGTTCACTCAGCCGCATGGAAAAATTACAGGTGCGGATTCTATTTTTTTGCATAGTACAGCTTCCTTTCTCAATATATTTCTTGCTGCTATTGCTCGATAAAAAGGCTGAAATCTTTGAATAACGCATCATAATTATCACTTAACGACAAATAAGTGTGTTCGTCGTTTCCATTTGCGCGGTAATATATATCAATTTGGCTTAAATTGTTGCCGATGGCACACAATGCCCGGACAAGACTCGACTGATCTTCGCGGGTAAATTTTGCCCGTTCGTACGCGCCGCCGTAGTGAATGGCATTTCGCAAAAATTTGGCACGAGACATCTTGGCTTCCTTTGCCTTAGACGTTAAAATTTCTGCTTCCGGCTGTAACAGCCGGATACTTAATATTCGGTCTTTCCCGTAAGCATTTGGGTTCAAATCCATCGTTTTACCTTCCTAAGCATTTTTGCATATTGCGTTCGTCCTCACCGTGACGAAACGTGGGAAAAAGTTTGCCGCGCTGTCGGCAAATCGAGCAGGGGTTTTAGGGGGCGCAGCCCCACTTGCAAGCGGCAAATGCTGCCACATTGTGGCATTACATTTGCCCCTGCTTGCTAAGGCATAAAACAAAGCACTTTTGTACCGCCGATTCTGCGTAAAACTTGGCGGTAAAAGAATGTTCAGTTGGCACTAAGGTGACCATAATAATTGCGGTTGAAGAAAGATTCAAACTTGACTTTGTAGGTGGAAAAGCTGTTCCAAATGACAGATTTCATGTACTTGCGCTTATCATGAATTTCTGTTTCGTTGGCAGCCTTGATGTAATCGTCAGCCGTCTCCCGTGCAAATTCTTCAAGGCTTCCATCTTTTTTACAGCAATCGTTTATTTTATCCAGCACTTTTGCAGAGGAAATGGCACTGCCCTTGTAAGTGCGCAACTCGGTTTCACAAGCCATTTCTATCAGGCAATCCACCAAAAGTTCATAGGCAAATGACTCAAAATCGTCTTTAAAAAAAGCCTGCCTGGTCGTGGCACTTTTCCACTCGGTCACGATTTTAATTGCTGCTTCCATCTTCCTTTTATCGCCGCTGTAACTGTATGGAATCTGATTGTCCGGACAGAGATCATCTTCAACTTCTTCCTGTAATTCTTCATCACTCAATCCATCAATCCGAGGCTCTGCGTTTGTTGAAATCTTTGCCGTGGGCGCAGGATAGATAGATGGAGTATTCTCTGAAGTAGTCTTTGTAGTTATCTCTGTATTTGTATCCCGAAATTTCGCCATACCCTCTCCCAAAATTTTGGGACACCTATGGTCGGATTTTGGAACACCTATCCTGAAATTCTCGGACACCTTTGGCGAATTATTTTTATCGGGTGGAAAAGTCAGTTCTTTCAAACGCGCTACATTCAAAGCGAGATAAAGAATATTATTGCAGACAACACCGCCTATGTTCTCCGTACGGAAGACGCGCTCCACCACGCCGATGTTTTCCAAAAATACAATCGCGTCGGTAGCCTGTCCCTTGGAGCAGCCAAACATATCCGCAAGCTGCTCATAACTGCGCTGTAACAGGTCACGGCTAAAGCGCTTGGTATAGCCAGTAACCGTACCTGTCACTTCGTCCCGTTCTTCCCTAGGGCGATACCAAAACACGATGTCGGCGAGAATGTTGATTGCCAACAGGTGAGGCTTTGGCTTTTTTAAGTCTCTTTTTACAAAGGCTTTATACCAAATCTGTGGTATAATGTTTCCCTGAAAGCTAAGTTCTTTTAATTGATCGCAAGCAGCGACGCCTGTGCTGAACATATGCAAGCCCTCCCATCACGGTATAACAAGCCCCTGTCAGGGTGCTGTCTGACAGGGGGACAGAAGGGCATTTTTTCGTTGGCAATCTGCTAACCATCCGCTAACAAATTTGCTAACACAGCGACAACACAGCGCTACGTGCCAACAGGCTGTCCATAGGTTGTCCATATAAACGCTATGGATTTATGGGACTTTTTCGCACTGTTTGGTATAAAAAAGCAGCTTGTTTTGAGGGAAGCATAACTCCTAAGCGGAAGGCCGGCAGTTCGAATCTGCCCGGGGACGCCACATGTACAAAAGCCGAAGCCCTTGATCAATCAGGGGCTTCGGCTTTTGTGTTTTGCACTCTATGGATTTGCCAATAACATTAAATTTTTACAGATGAAAATTTCATGGAACCACACGCGAAACAGAAGAGCACGCTCCAATCCGCAGGAGCGTGCTCTTTTAAACAAAAGGCAAGGCTATCCGCGCTACTCCGGTTTCACGCCGAGGTGCTTCATCTTTCGCAGAATCGTCGGCTGGGAGACCCCCAGAGCCTCAGCCATCTTTCGGCTGGTTTTGTATTTCTTCGCGGCGTTTTCCAGAAGCTGACGCTCATAGGCGTCCATCATATCCTGTAAATACGGCATTTCCTTAACCGGCGACACACGGTCCCCGTTAATGGCCATTTCGATGTCCTCACCGGTGATTTCGCTTTGGTCGCCAATGATCACCAGCCGTTCCACCGTGTGCTCCAAATCCCGCACGTTTCCCGGCCATTCATAGGCCTCCAGACGGGTAATGGCCGAAGGCTCGAAAAATTTGCTGCGCTTGTATTTCTCGTTGGACCGGTTTAAAAACGTACCCGCCAACGCAACAATATCCTCGCGCCGCTCCCGCAGGGGCGGGATGTTGATGGACACCACATTCAAACGATAATAAAAATCCCGACGAAACAGGCCATCCTCCACCATCTTTTTCAAATCCTTGTTAGAGGTGGCAATGACGCGGATATCTATTTTTACAATTTCATTTCCGCCCACACGGATAATTTCCTGCTCCTGCAATGCCCGCAGCAGCTTTGCCTGCATAGTGAGCGGCAAATCCTCGATCTCATCCAAAAGGACCGTGCCTTCATTTGCAAGCTCCAAAAGGCCGATTTTGCGGGTATTCAAGGCGCCGGTAAAGGCGCCCTTTTCATATCCGAACAGCTCGGATTCAAAGAGCGCATCAGGAATGGCGGAGCAGTTAATGCGGATATACGGCTTGTCCCGTCGATTGCTTTTAGAAAAAATGTCCCTGGCGACAACCTCTTTTCCGGTGCCGGTCTCCCCGCTGATGAGAATGGTGGCGTCCGAGGAGGCGGCCTGACTGATCAGGTATTTTACCCGCATCATTTCAGGGGAGCTGCCAATAAAAGAGGAGCCGAACTGCAAGGTCTTCAGATACTCCAAATCCTGAGCCATTTTGCCCAGCTTGCTTTTTAGCAGCATCGTGTCGGTCAAATCCCGCACAATGGAAATTACAAAGTCCAGCGCGCCGCCGTCTTTGAAGATGGGGATACAGACGTATAAAACGATTTTTCCGTTGCTGGCAAGTTTATTGATGCCGGTGACTGCGGTTTTTCGCTCAATGGCATACAGGGAAAGCCGGGGCGCGTCCTTCACATTATACTCCTCCAGCCCGTTTTCATTGAGACTGTGAAGAAGTGTATTCACATCTGTATCATCATAGCCGAGAAAGACGTTGACCTTCTCGTCAAAAATGCCCGCATCCCACAAGTCGTCCACGGTTTTCCCGAGAATATCGTCACGATGAATCCCCAAGATTTCCTGACAGGTGTCATTTGCCTCAACAATCCGTCCGTCAGGCATTACGATGTAGGCAGCGTCGCCGGTGTATTGAAAGAGCAGCATACATGCTGCCACCAAGTGCCAATTTGACTCCTGCATAGGGATTCTCCTCTCGATGATTTCCCTTTATTTTAAATGATTGCGATTTGTTTTGCAAGGCGGCAAGGGCTGGAAAAAGAAATTTGATACAATTCTGTATCAATTAGCATGATGATTTTGATTTGCGATCGTTTCAAAGCCGGTGTTTGTTGTTTGGAAAATCAAAAACCCCTTGCAAACAGGAGCAAAATATATGCTTACGCAGGCGGCGATACAGTTTTATATCACCATGATTGGCATTTATCATTTTTGTTTCGCGGAAAAGGCGGCGCGGCGGTATCACCGCGCTGTTTTCCTGCCGCACACAAAGATACTTTGTGAGAGATAAACAGGAAGAAACCCTGTAATTGATATTATAAACAAAAAAGTGTGTCGTTCAAAAAAGTGGCACGGTCATTGCTGTATATATTTGCAGAGCAACGTCCAAATGGAGAAAACAGGAGGAGTTTCAATATGAAAAAGAGAGGCTTAAGTTTTATTCTTGCACTGTGTATGGCATTTACTCTGGCCGCCTGTGGCAGCGGCAATTCCGGCAGCAGCACCCCGTCTTCATCCGGCGATAAAGGCCAGTCTTCCGACCCCGGCAGCGCAGGCGGCTATCCCAAGTACGAGTGGACTGCCGCAAACGTCCTGGCAGAGGACTCCGTTTACGGCATTGCGCTGCATCAGTTCGCAGATCTGATCAATAAAAAGTCCGACGGCGCAATTACGGTAAAAGTATTTGACGCCGGCACGCTGGGTAGCGAGAAGGAGTGCATGGAAGGGTTGCAGATGGGCACCGTTGATTTTGAAGTTGCCTCCACCGCAACCTGCTCTAACTTCACGGCATCTCAGACCATCTATGATTTGCCCTATCTGTTCCCCAACTCCATAGTGGCCCGCGAGGTTTTGCAGGGTGAAACCTGTCAGGGAATTCTGGGAGAACTGTCCAATGCTTCTATCAAGGGCCTGACCTATTTTGAAAACGGCATTTATGCCATCATCTCCAAAGAACCCATAAAAGACCTCAGCGACATGAGCGGCAAGAAAATTCGGGCAATTGAATCCAACCTGCAAACCGATACATACGCGGCCCTCGGCGCCACCGGCGTGGCCATTGCATGGGGCGATTGCTACACCTCTTTGCAAACCGGTGTTTGCGACGGGATCTCCTCCACCACGATTCCCAACATGTACTCTGCGAAGTTCTATGAGGTCGGCAAGTATATCACCAAGACCAACCACGGATACAGCCCCTGCCTTTTTGCAATGAGCCAGACTTTGTGGGACTCTCTGGATGCGGACACGCAGGCGCTGATTATGGAGTGTGCCAATGAGGCTCGCGACTATCAGTACAGATACATTGACGCAATGCTCACCTCCTTGCAGGATGAACTGGAAGACGGCGGCGTCACGTTCTATGACATTGATACCGCCGCATGGGGCGATGCCTGCGCACCGATTTATGAAAAGTACGTCGGTACTGGCGCAAACCAGATTAACCCGGACCTGGTTACCGCAATCCAGAGTGAGGTGGCCGCGATTTCCTGATTTGGGGTCTATACAGATAAACGCCGGGCGAGACGTTTCTCGTCTCGCCCGGATAGAATTTCGCTAAAGCAGAGAATGGGGAAAATAATTTGAGGAAAGGAGTATTCCCGTTCGGCAGGCGCCGTTCGGGGATCGTGTATGCTTAAAAAAATTGATCGCGCTTTAAACATTGTCGAAAGCGTAATATGCGGCATTATCTGTGGGGCCATGCTGGTGGTCACCTGTATGATTGTCATTTGGCGCTACATTCTGGTGGCTCCGCTTCCATGGGGAGAGGAAGCAGCCAGATATCTGATGATTTGGTTCGTATTCTGGGGCTGCTCTATTGCAGCCAAAGGAGAAAACCACTTGGGCGTGGAGGCGTTCGTCTCTATGCTTCCCGCAGCAGCACAGTGCATTTCTATAAAAATAAAGTATGCCATCACGGTGGTGATTTTTGGTGTTTTGTTTGTGCTCTCCTGCCGGATGTTCGTGCAGTACGGCTCCACCGGGCAGGTTTCCACCATCATGCGTATTCCCATGAATATTGTGTATTCCTGCGTGCCCATCGGCCTTTTTCTGGGCACCTGGCACTACATCGTGCACCTTCTGATGCACCTGCATGACAAGCCCGGAGACAGGGAGGTGGAGAGCGCATGATTACGGCGGCTTTATTCGGCGGCTTTTTGATCTGCATGTTCTTCAGCGTGCCGATTGCGCTCTGCCTTGCCGGCGGCGGTATTTTAGCGACCATGGTGGGCGGAACCGTGGACCTGTTTGTCTGTGCGCAGAGATTGTTTGCCTCCATCGACAGCTTCACCCTCATGGCAATCCCGTTTTTTATGATTGCGGGCAATCTCATGTCCTCCGGCGGAATATCCAAGCGTCTTTGCGATTTTGCAAACTCCCTGATTGGCTGGCTTCCCGGCGGCCTTGCCTGCGCATCCATTTTGTCCTGCATGATTTTCGGCGCGCTTTCCGGTTCGCCCACGGCGACGACGGCGGCCATTGGTGGTATTTTGGTACCCGCGCTGATTGAAAACGGTTATTCTAAAAAATTCGCACTATCCACCATTGCGGTAGCGGGCCTGCTGGGAACAATTATCCCGCCCAGCACCATTATGATTACCTACTCATCCTGCACGGATGTGTCCATCGGCTCCATGTTTATGGGCGGCATTCTTCCCGGTGTTGCGCTGGGCGTTTGCATGATGGTGATTGCGGTGAGCTATGGCATAAAGCACAAGGCGGAAATTACCCGGATTCCCTTCAGTATTCGCCGGGTGGGGCGGACCTTTATTCGCGGCATCGGCGCGTTTTTAATGCCGGTTATCATTCTCGGCGGTATTTATACCGGCATTTTTACACCCACCGAATCCGCGGCCATTGCCTGTATTTACGGGCTGATTGTCGGCATTTTCTTCTATCGTGAGCTGAAGGTTGCCGATTTGAAGAAAGTGCTTATTGACTCCGCGTCCTCCTCGGCCATGGTGATGATCATCATTGCCTGCGCCGGTATTTTCGGCATGGTTATGACCCGTGAACAGATTCCGGCCAAAGTGGCGGCAGTGCTGATCAGCGTGGCTGGGAACAAGTATATATTCCTGCTGCTGGTAAACATTATGCTGCTGATTGTGGGCTGCTTCCTTGAAACTACGGCGGCAATTTTGATTATTGCGCCGGTGCTGCTTCCGGCGGTTGCGGCATTTGGCATCAACCCCATCCACTTTGGCATCATCGTATGCGTGAATCTGGCAATCGGCTGCGCAACGCCGCCGCTGGGCGTGAACCTGTACGTCGCGGCCGGACTTACCCGCGACAAGGTCGATAAGGTGATCAACAGGCACTTGCTGAACTACATTATTGCCTCTGTGATCGCGCTCTTAATAATTACCTACTGCGAGCCGTTGGTGATGTTCCTTCCGAACATGATGGCTTAAAGCACGGACTTCGAAAGGATATGGCTGTCATGGACAGATTAAAAGGAAAAGTTGTTGTAATTACCGGCGGCGCAAGAGGCGTTGGCTACTGTATGTGCGAGCGCTTCGCGCAGGAAAATCCCGAGGTGATTTACTCCATTGATATGGCAGACGGAGGCTATGCCCATCCGCTGGTGCGCCCGGTGAAGCTGAGCATTACCGACCGGACGTCTCTTGCGGCTTTCGCCCTGCAAGTGAGAGAGGAGTTCGGCCATGTGGACGTCCTCGTCAATAACGCCGCCATTACCAGAGATTCCATGCTTTATAAAATGACGGAGGAGCAGTGGGACGCGGTGATTGATGTAAATTTGAAGGGGACGTTCAATATTACACAGGCGTTGGTGCCCTTCATGCGTGAACAAAAGAAGGGCTGCATTCTCTCCATCTCCTCCGGCAGCGGCGTTTACGGCAACATCGGCCAAACCAACTACGCCGCCACAAAGGCGGGTCTGATTGGCATGACTTACTCCTGGGCGAAGGAGCTGAACCTCCACGGGGAGCAGATCCGCTGCAATGTTTTGGCGCCCGACAACATTGAAACCGAAATGGCAAAAACCATTCCGGCGAAGATTTTGGACCCCCTGATTGCCCGCACGCCGCTCGGGCGCATGTGCCAGCCTATTGAGGTTGCCAATACGGCACTGTTCCTTGCCAGCGAGGAAGCGTCCTTTATCAACGGGCAGGTGGTTTGCGTAAACGGTGGCCTGCGGCTGTAAGGCGGTACATCCATGCTAAACGAAAAATTTGTGTCTGCCAAAGAAGCCGCCGGTGTAATTCCCGACGGAGCCTATGTCGGCATCGGCGGCTTTCTGGGCATCGGATCGGCGGAGGAAATCAACGTTGCCATTGAAACCCGTTTCCTCACGGAGGGGCACCCCAGAGATTTGACGCTGCTTCATACCGGCGGCGTGGGGGACGGCAAGGACGCGGGAAACAACCATCTTGCTCACGAGGGCCTGGTAAAGCGGCTGATCGGCGGCCATTTTGCAAGAATCCCAAAGCTTGGAACCATGGTGGAGCAGGAAAAAATCGAGGCATTTAATATTCCGCAGGGCATCCTTTCCCACCTCTATCGCGAGAGCGCAGCCATGCGCCCAAGGCTGATTACCAAAGTGGGGCTTGGAACCTTTGTGGACCCCGACTTGGACGGTGCAAGGGTCAATGGCATTACGACCGGGACGATGGTGGATAAGGTGCAAATCGACGGAGAGGAGTATCTCAGCTACCACGTCCCACCGGTGACGGTTGCCATGATTCGCGGCACCACGGCCGACGAGCAGGGCAACATCTCCTTTGAAAACGAGCCGCTGACGCTGGAGGGAATCTCCATTGCCACCGCTGCGAAAAATCATGGCGGAATTGTCATCGTGCAGGTGGAGAAGGTGGTGAAAAGGGGCGCGATTCTGCCTCAAAATGTGAAGATTCCCCACATTCTGGTAGACTACGTTGTGGTGACCACGAAGCCGGAGGAATATCACCGGCAAAACTACGGTACATATTTTGATCCCCGCTTCACCCGCAGCGACATTGTTGTGGAGGGAACGGCGGTGCAAGCCCCGATGGGCGTTCGCAAAATTATCGGACGGAGAGCCGCCATGTGCCTTGGCAGGGATACGAGGGTAGTGAACTTTGGAATCGGCATACCGGAAACGGTGATGGCTGTTTTAAATGAGGAAGGGCAAAGCGCGGGCTTTACCTCCATCATCGAAAGCGGGGCCATCGGCGGCATTGCCCTGGGCGATATGAATTTCGGCTCGTGCATCTGTCCTGACGCGATTATCGACCAACCCTATATGTTTGATTTCATCGACGGCGGCGGTCTGGACATGTCATTTTTGGGGCTTGCCCAGTGCGACGACAGAGGAAACATCAACGTATCCCGTTTTGGCACAAAGGTGACCGGCTGCGGCGGTTTCATCGATATCTCCCAAAACGTCAAAAACATGGTCTTTTGCGGTACCTTTACCGCGAAGGGACTGGAAGCCCGAATCTCCGACGCAGGCGAGCTGGTGATTGAGCGGGAGGGAAGTTCTAAGAAGTTTATTCGGTGCTTGCAGCAGATTACCTTTAGCGGCGAGATTGCCGCAAGAGATCAGCGAAACATCCTGTTTGTAACAGAGCGAGCGGTTTTAAAGCTGACGGCTGAGGGACTGATGGTTACGGAAATTGCGCCGGGCGTTGATCTGGAACGGGATGTGCTGGGGCAGATGGAGTTTGCGCCCCTGATTGCACGCGACCTTAAAACCATGGACGCGCGGATATTCCGCGAGGAAGCAATGGGTTTGACGTTTTGAGACTGGAGAAAAGAAACTATGAGAAAAGGAGGTGTTAAGGCGTGAAATGCTTACAGGTGACAGCTCCCCGTCAAATGCGGATTTTTGAGCGGGAGGCACCCGTTCCGGCAGAAGAAGAGGCGCTACTGAAGGTGCTCTACGGCGGTATTTGCGGCAGCGATCTGGGGTTATACCGCGGCAGCATGAATGATTACGCCACATACCCCCAAATTCCCGGACATGAAATTGCGGCGGAAGTTTTGGAAATCGGCAGTAATACGCAGGGACTTGTGCCCGGCATGCTGGTGACGCTGAATCCTTATTTCAACTGCGGTGAGTGCTATTCCTGCCGGCGCGGCTATGTAAATTGCTGCATGGAGAACCAAACCATGGGCCTTGCCCGAGAGGGCGGCTTTTCCGAATACATCACGATGCCCATAGAGAGACTTTATTCCGGAAACGGACTGGGGCCGAGAGCTTTGGCGCTGGTTGAACCATTTTGCATTAGCTATCACGCGGTCAAGCGGGGAAGGGTTGCACCCGGCGACCGGGTTCTGATTGTAGGTGCGGGAACCATCGGGATGGGCGCTTTGCTGGCGGCAAAGCAATTGGGCGCGGAGGTCTATGTCTGCAATGTCTCCGAAAAAAAGCTAGAGCTTGCGCAACAAATGGGCGCGGACGGAGTGATTTTTAATAACGACCAGTCTACCTTCCGCGAAAAGGTAGACGCCCTCACCAATGGAGACGGTTTTGATGTTGCCATCGAAGCGGCGGGACAGCCCTCCACCATGCTCAACTGCATTGAGGCGGCTGCCCACCGCGGCCGGGTGGTGGAAGTTGGAATTACCGGAAGACCCACGGAATTGATTTTTAACATCATTGAGAAGAAGGAACTGGAGATTTACGGCAGCCGCAACGCAACTGCGCAGGAATTTACAGAGGTGATTTCGCTTGCGTGCACCGGTAAAATCAATCTTGAAAGCCTTGTCACCGGGGAATGCACGCTGGAAGAGGCCCCGGCCATGTTTGAACGTCTGGATAAAAGAGTCGGGTTTAACCTGAAAACTCTTATCAAATTTTAAAATAATGGAGGAAATACATATGTCTACCAATGGAAATTTGAATCCCCAGGGCAAGTGGCTCACCACCGAGCTTCCGGAAATTGTGTTTGAGGATACCACGGTCGGCCGCTTGAAAAAGCGCATCTGGGACGCACCTATGTCCGAGATTGACCGCATCCTGACAGAGGAATACGGCATTCCTGCGCCCTCGGGCTTCGGCACGGCCGGAACCTATATCCAGAACACACCCCGCTCCAAGGTCTGCGAGCTGCGCAAGAAAAACGATGTGGTCATCGTGCCCATCGGCTGCACGGAGAACCATGGTTTGCACGCCAACAGCGGCTTGGACACCTTCATGGTCAGCCAGATTTGCGAGGGCGTAAAGCGGAAGTCCATCAAGGACGGACGCGAGGTGGCGCTGGCCTTCCCGCCCCTGAACTACGGCGGGCATCCCTATCACCATGTGGGCATGGCGGGCACCGTGATTATTCCCCAGCAGACCGTGCAGGAAATGCTGATTTACACCATGCTGGGCCTTTGGGACGACGGCTTCCGCAAAATTATTCTCGTCAACAACCACGGCCATCATTGGATGATCGAGGCCGCCATTCAAGAGTTTTTCAAGCGCTTCCAGCTTCCCGCGTTTGTCACACTGGTGGACTGGCACCGCGTTGTCCGTGAGTTTTTCTATGCCCAGCCCAATAAGGACGATTTTGTTTCCTCCCAGTTCGTCCATGCGGACGAATCTGAGACTTCCGTGGGTATGCTGCTCTTCCCGGAGATGCTGGACCTTTCCAACGCCGTGGATACCGAGCCCAAGAGCCTGATGCTGGCCGGCCACTATGACACCGCCTGCGACGCCTATCGCCGCCCCCACTCCTGGGTGGAGGTGCAGGGCAACAACGCCATGGAGTGCTTCGGCACGCCGGAGGGCGTTGTGGGCTATCCCCGCAGAGCCACCGCAGAGAAGGCAAAGCGCCCTGTGGCCTGCATCTGCGAATACATCACGCTGCTGATGGACGAGGTTTTGGCGGCCTATCCCGCCGGGAAGGTGCCTGAAATGATGACGCTGCGGTCTGCCGAGGAGCTGGCCGACTGCTTCAAGGAGCCTTTGAGCGAGGGCTGGAAGTCCGTTCATGCGCTGAAAAAGGTTGGCGTGTTCAACGACTAAGCGGTCCTGGAGAAGACGGGCGCGATACGCGCCCGTCTTTCTCGTTCCACACGATGTAGGAGGAGATTTATGCGAAAGGTATATATCATCGGCGGCAAGCGCACCGCCATCGGAAAATTTCTGGGGAGCCTTTCCACCGTGAAGCCCGGCGACATGACCGCGCAGGTGATACGGGCCGTGGTGGAGGAAACCGGCGTGGAGACAGGCGACATTGACGAGGTGATTATTGCCCATCAGCATTCCGCGGGGCAGGGGCCGTCCATCGCCCGGCGGGCGCAGCTTGAAGCGGGTATCCCCGATTACGTTCCGGCCACAACGGTGAACATGCAGTGCGGAAGTGGCTTGAAGGCGCTGATTTTCGGATACAACGCCATTCAGGCGGGGGAAGAAGTCATTTTGTGCGGCGGTGTGGAAAATATGTCGCAGGTTCCCTTTATTCTCACCGACAAGGTGCGTAAGGGCGTGAAAATGGGAAATGCCGCCGTGAGCGTGCAGGATTCCCTTTACTGTGACGGACTGATTGACCAGTTCAACGGCTATCTTATGGGAATGACGGCAGAAAATGTCGCCGCGAAGGCGGGTGTGACCCGGGAGGAACAGGACTGCTTTGCCGTGCGCTCGCAAGGCTTGGCGCAGGCGGCAATTAAATCCGGACGATTTAAAGATGAGATCGTGCCCATCCGCTATCAGGACCGCCGGGGCAAAGAGTATGTATTTGACACGGACGAGAGCAACACGCCCGATACGACTTACGAGACGCTGAGCAAGATGCGTCCCGCTTTCAAGAAAAAGGAGGAGGGAGGCACCGTAACGGCGGGAAACGCCTGCCAGTTAAATGACGGCGCTGCGGTCATTCTGCTGGCAAGCGGGGATGCGGTGAAAAAAAACGGCTGGAAGCCCATTGCCGAACTTGTTTCCTCCGCCACCGTTGGCATCGACCCCGCAATTATGGGTCTTGGCCCGGTGAAGGCTGTGATGAAGGCGCTGGATCAGGCGGGAATGCGCTTGCAGGATGTGGACCTGATGGAGCTGAACGAAGCCTTCGCCGCCCAGTCGGTGGGTTGCATCAGAGAGTGGAGCGTCCATTACGGCATGACGGAGGAGGAGATTCTGGAAAAAACCAACGTCAATGGCGGCGCCATTGCGCTGGGGCACCCTGTGGCCGCCTCCGGCGCCCGGATACTTGTCACATTGATGCATGAACTGAAAAAGAGAAAGCTCAACTATGGACTGGCGACGCTTTGCGTCGGCGGCGGCATGGGGACGGCAGTGGTGATTAAAAGCTGCTGAAAAAACGGGCGCTCACCGAACGAATTACCGGTGAGCGCCCGTTGCGTTGGTTTTTGCGGAAAGTGATTTAATCACTGAAAGGGAGGAGGGAACCTGCTATGATAACAACATAATAAATAACATAGGGGGAAACAAATATGTCAGTCATGAATATTACGAAAAACAACTTTCAAAAGGAAGTCGTTCAAAGCGATAAGCCTGTTCTGCTGGACTTCTGGGCGACTTGGTGCGGCCCCTGCCGCATGGTGAGTCCCATTGTGGACGAAATTGCAAGCGAGCGCGGCGACCTGAAGATTGGAAAAATCAACATAGACGAACAGCAGGAGCTGGCCTCCGCCTTCCAAATTATGAGCATTCCCACCCTGGTAATGATGAAGGAGGGCAAGGTGATCAATCAGATGATTGGCGCCCGGCCCAAGAGCCAGATCCTTTCCATGCTGTAAAGGAGAAGTGTTATGGGATTTTTTGATTTTTTAAAAATGCCGGACATCAATACCGGTGTAGAGCAGTTTCATTCCACGCCCAACGCGGTTTTGCTGGACGTACGTACGCGGGAGGAATATGCCGCAGGCCGGATTCCCGGCAGCAAAAACATTCCGCTGGACCAATTGCGCATGACGGCGCGGGAAGTGAAAAACCACGAAACGCCGCTGTTTGTTTACTGTTTCAGCGGGGCGCGAAGCCGGCAGGCAATTCCTGCGCTCCAGCGCATGGGCTATGCAAATCTCACCAATATCGGCGGCATCAACGGCTACCGGGGAACGGTGGAACGGTGAGCGCATGAAAGTTGTAATTATTGGCGGTGTGGCGGGCGGGGCCACGGCTGCGGCCCGCATCCGCCGTTTGGATGAACAGGCCGAGATTGTGGTGTTTGAGCGGTCCGGCTTCGTGTCCTATGCCAACTGCGGCCTGCCCTATTACGTGGGCGGAATCATTGAAGACCCGGAGGAGTTGACGCTGCAAACTCCCGAAAGCTTTTTGGCACGGTTCCGGGTGGATATGCGGGTGCGCCACGAGGTAACCGCCCTTCACCCAGAGCAAAAAACTGTCACCGTTCGCAATCTGGAGAGCGGCGTAGAATTTGAAGAATCCTACGACAAGCTGCTTCTTGCCCCCGGCGCAAAGCCCACCCAGCCGAAGCTTCCCGGCGTGGGACTGCGCAAGCTGTTTACTCTGCGCACCGTGGAGGATACGCTGCGCATCCGGGAATTCGTGGAACAGGAGGTTCCCAAATCCGTGATTCTCTGCGGGGGAGGATTCATCAGTCTGGAGCTGGCAGAAAACCTGCGTGAGCTGGGGATGGACGTAACCATTGTCCAGCGGCCCCGGCAGCTCCTGAATCCCTTGGACGAAGATATGGCGGCTTTTCTCCACACAGAAATGCGCGAAAAGGGCGTGCAGCTGCTGTTGGGGCATTCCGTGGAGGGATTTTCCGAAACGGACGGGGGCGTCAACGTGCTGCTGAAGGGGGAGGAGCCTCTTCGTGCGGACATCGTGGTTCTGGCCATCGGTGTGACCCCGGACACCCGTCTTGCAAAGGATGCGGGGCTGGAACTGGGACTGAAGGACAGCATCGTGGTGAACGACCGGATGGAGACGTCCATCCCCGATATCTACGCCGTAGGCGACGCGGTGCAGGTGAAGCAGTACATCACGGGCGAACACGCGGTGATCTCTCTGGCTGGCCCCGCCAACAAGCAGGGCCGCATTGCGGCGGACAATATCTGCGGCGGGGACAGCCGCTATTTGGGCGCCCAAGGTTCCTCCGTCCTCAAGCTGTTTGGTTTAACGGCGGCTGCCACAGGGATCAACGAGCGGACGGCAAAAAAAGCCGGGATAGACTGCGACAAAGTGATACTCTCTCCGCTAAACCATGCCGGATATTACCCCGGCGGCACGGTGATGACCGTGAAGGTGGTGTTTGAAAAGAAAACCAATCGGCTTTTGGGGGCGCAAATTGTGGGCTGCGACGGCGTTGACAAGCGCATTGACGTACTGGCCACCGCCATGCACGCGGGGCTCACGGCGCTGCAATTAAAGGACTTGGACCTAGCCTATGCCCCGCCCTATTCCTCCGCCAAGGACCCGGTGAACATGGCGGGCTTTATGATTGAAAATCTTGCAAAGGGCGCGGTGAAGCAGTTTCACTGGGATGAGGTGGACGCACTGCCGAGGGACGGCAGCGTGACCCTGCTTGACACCCGCACGGCGGAGGAATACGCAGACGGACACGCGGAGGGCTTTATGAACCTTCCTGTGGATGAACTGCGGCAGAGGATGGGAGAGCTCCCCCCCGAAAAGCCTGTGTATGTTATGTGCCAGACTGGGCTTAGAAGCTATCTCGCCTGCCGCGTCCTGAGTCAGAGCGGCTATAACTGCACTAATTTCTCCGGCGGCTACCGACTGTACGGCGCCGTCACCGGTGACCATGCCGCCGGCAGCAAGGCCGCCCCCTGCGGAATGGAAAAAAGGTAAAACAGCAGCCCGCCCCAAACTTGGGGCGGGCTGCTGTTTTCGCAAATCCGGCAGGTCCGGTCCTTGCTTCGAGAGTCCACAGACCCGCGAGCCCGCAGGCCTGTTTTATCCGCAAATCCGAATAAGTGCGCGCCCGGCCCTTTAAAATTGGAAGAAAGCGGGGTTTTACATAGTTTTTACATAGCGTCGCATTTGTTTTTAACTCCGGCTATGTATGCTTAGGCTGTACTCACAAAGAATATCAATCAAGAATAAGCAATATGGAGGAAAGACAGATGAAAAAGACGATTACCATGTTTCTTGCGGCGGCCCTCGCGGCGGTCAGCCTTGCGGGCTGCGGCGGACAGACCCCCAGCACCAGCGGCGGTAGCACGCCCGCCACGGACAACGCGAAAGAGTCCCTTGGCGAAATCACCGTGGTTTCCCGTGAGGACGGCAGCGGCACGAGAGGCGCGTTCATTGAGCTCTTCGGCATCGAGGTGAAGGGCGAGGACGGCACCAAAAAGGACATGACCACGAAGGAAGCCATCATTGCCAACAAGACCGACGTGATGCTGGGCAATGTTGCGGGTGATCCTGCCGCCATCGGCTACGTTTCTCTGGGGTCCCTGAACGACACGGTGAAGGCCCTGACCATCGACGGCGCACAAGCCAGCGCCGAAAACGTGAAAAACGGCACCTATTCCATCGCACGGCCTTTCAACATTGCCACCAACGGGGAAGCCACCGGGCTTGCCAAGGACTTTATTGACTTCATCCTCTCCGCAGAGGGTCAGCAGGTCGTTTCCGGCAGCTATATCGCCATCGATGCAAATGCGCCCGCCTATGCCGGCACAAAGCCCTCCGGCAAGATCAGCGTGGCCGGTTCCTCTTCCGTCACACCGGTGATGGAAAAGCTGAAGGAAGCCTATCTCGCCATCAATTCGGGCGCGGAGATTGAGATTCAGATGACCGACTCCACCGCCGGAATGACCGCCGCCATGGAGGGCGTGTGCGACATCGGCATGGCCAGCCGTGAGCTGAAGCCCGCAGAAGCAGAGAAGCTTACCGGAATTTCCATCGCGCTGGATGGCATCGCCGTGATTGTAAGCCCTGAGAATCCCATCGACGGAATGACCAGCGCGCAGGTGCAGAGCATCTTCACCGGAGAAACCACCTCTTGGGATAACGTAAAATGAAAGGGCAGCGTTTGAGGGAAAGCCTCATGCGGGCAGTATTCATGGTGTCGGCCCTGACCAGCATTCTGGCCGTGGCGCTGATCTGCCTGTTCCTGTTCGCCAACGGAATACCGGCCATTGGAAAAATCGGCCTGCCGGAGTTTATACTGGGGAGGGAGTGGTCGCCTGGCGACACTCCCCCCGTCTTCGGCATTCTCCCCATGATTTTGGGAAGCATTTACGTAACGGCGGGGGCTGTTGCCATCGGCGTGCCGGTTGGCATTTTCACCGCCGTGTTCATGGCCAGAATCTGCCCCAGACCCCTATACAAGGTTTTAAAGCCCGCAGTGGATCTGCTGGCGGGAATCCCGTCGGTGATTTACGGCTTTTTTGGACTGGTGACCATTGTCCCGCTGGTGCGAGAGCTGTTCGGCGGGAACGGCAGCAGCATTCTGGCTGCCTCCGTGCTGCTGGGACTGATGATTCTGCCCACCGTCATCGGCATCACGGAGAGCGCCATCCGCGCTGTGCCGGAGGAGCTGTACGACGGGGCCGTGGCTCTGGGGGCAAACCACCGGCGCGCGGTATTTCGCGTGATGCTGCCCGCCGCAAAGTCCGGCGTGCTTGCGGGGGTGGTGCTGGGCATCGGCCGTGCCATCGGCGAGACCATGGCGGTTATCATGGTGGCGGGCAATCAGGCCCGGATGCCTGCGGGCATTTTGAAAGGCATCCGCACCCTGACCGCCAACATCGTGATTGAAATGGGCTATGCCGAGGGACTGCACAGGGAAGCGCTGATTGCCACCGGCGTCGTTCTGTTTGTCTTCATACTGCTGATCAACCTGTCGTTCTCAGCGCTGCGGAGGAGGGGTGAGAAATGAAATATTCTCTGATTAACTTCTATTTCAAGGTCGGCTCTGCGCTTCGCCGGGCCGCGCGCCGCATAGCGGCCTTTTTCCGCAGGCTTCCCCGTAGGATTGAGGACGCTGTTTTGCGCTTTTTTCCATGGCTGGCGGCCATTTTTACCTTTGGCGCGCTGCTGTTTCTCATCGGGCACATTCTGGTCAACGGGATTCCGTATATCCGGCCGTCCCTGTTTGCGCTGGAGTATAATACGGAAAACGTCTCCCTGCTGCCCGCGCTGGTCACAACGGTGTTTATGGTGATTCTCTCCCTGCTGATCGCCGCGCCGCTGGGACTGTTCACGGCAATTTATCTGGTGGAATACGCAAAGCGGGGCAGCCGACTGGTGCGGCTGGTGCGGGTGACGGCGGAGACGCTTTCGGGCATTCCCTCCATCGTATACGGCCTGTTCGGCTCGTTGTTTTTCGTGTCATGGCTCGGCTGGGGGTATTCTCTGCTGGCAGGCACATTAACCCTCTCTATCATGATTCTGCCCCTGATTATGCGCACGGCGGAGGAGAGCCTGAAGGCCGTCCCGGACACATTCCGGGAGGGCTCGTTCGGCCTTGGGGCCGGGCGGCTGCGCACGGTGTTCAGAATCGTGCTGCCTGCCGCCGCGCCGGGAATTTTTGCAGGGATTATTCTTGCCATGGGGCGCATCGTGGGCGAAACCGCCGCGCTGATCTACACAGCGGGAACCGTTGCCCAGATTCCCACCAGTCTGCTGGCCTCCGGGCGGACGCTGGCAATCCATATGTACGCCCTTTCCAGCGAGGGACTGTATACCGGGCAGGCCTATGCCACGGCGGTGGTTCTGCTGGTGCTGGTAGTGGGGATCAACGCACTGTCGGCCGCGCTGGCAAAAAGAATCGCAAAGGGATGAGAAACATGTTAAAATTTCAACTGGAAGATGTGCAGTTGTGGTATAATGATTTTAAAGCGCTCCACGGCGTCAGCATGGACATTGAGGAGAAGGAGATCACGGCTTTTATCGGCCCCTCCGGCTGCGGAAAATCCACGCTACTCAAGTGTCTCAACCGCATGAACGATCTGGTAGAGGGCTGCCATATCACAGGAAAGCTGCTGCTTGACGGCGAGGATATCAATGCGGCGCAGGACGTGAACCGTCTGCGCCGGCGGGTGGGCATGGTGTTTCAAAAGCCCAACCCCTTTCCCATGAGTATTTATGACAACATTGCTTTCGGGCCCCGGACCCACGGCGTAACCTCCCGGCTGAAGCTGGACGGCATTGTGGAAAAGGCCCTGCGGGACGCGGCCATCTGGGAGGAGACGAAGGACCGGCTGAAAAAAAGTGCCCTGTCCCTCTCTGGCGGGCAGCAGCAGCGGCTGTGCATTGCCCGGGCGCTGGCGGTGGAGCCGGAGGTGCTGCTGATGGACGAGCCCACCTCCGCGCTGGACCCTATCTCCACCTCGAAAATCGAGGAGCTGATGGCGGACCTGAAAAAGAAATATACCGTGGTGATTGTCACCCACAATATGCAGCAGGCCACCCGCATCTCCGACAAGACGGCCTTTTTTCTGCTGGGCGAGCTGATTGAATACGGCGAAACCGAGCAGGTGTTCTCCATGCCCAAAGATCAGAGGTGCGAAGACTACATTACGGGGAGGTTTGGATAATGCGCAGCAGATTTGACCGGCAGTTGGAAACCCTCAACACGATGCTTATTGAGATGGGCATGCAGGTGGAAACCGCCATTGCCGCCTCCATCGAGGCGCTGAGGAAACAGGACACGGTCCTTGCGAAAAAGGCGATTGCGGCCGATACGGAGATTGACCAGCAGGAAAAGGACATTGAGGCCATGTGCCTCAAGCTGCTGCTTCAGCAGCAGCCGGTGGCGAAGGATCTGCGGCTGATTTCGGCGGCGCTCAAAATGATTACGGATATGGAGCGTATCGGCGATCAGGCAGCGGACATCGCCGAAATCTCCATTTTCCTTACCCAGGCTCCCCACGTCAAAACGCCTGAGCACATTCCCCAGATGGCGGCAGCCACCGCCAAAATGGTCACCGAGAGCATCGACGCCTTTGTGAAAAAGGATTTGGAGCTTGCAAACAAAGTGATTGCCGATGACGACGTGGTGGACCGGCTGTTCGATGCGGTGAAGAGCGACTTGATTAAGCTGATGAGCGCTGACAGTTCCAACGGCAGTCAGGCCATTGACCTGCTGATGATTGCGAAATATCTGGAGCGCATCGGCGACCATGCCACAAATATCGCGGAATGGGTGGTGTTTTCCATCACGGGAAAGCACGAGGACGCCGCGGGATCGGAAGGTTGAACCATGCAGACGGTCTTTCTTGTGGAGGATGATGAGGATATCCGCGAGCTGACGGCCTACGCGCTGGAAAACGCGGGCTTTGCCTGCACCGGCTTTGAGGACGGGGACAGCTTTTGGGAGGCGCTTTTGGCCGCCGCCTTTCTTCCCGACATGATTCTGCTGGATATTATGCTTCCCGGGGAGGACGGACTTTCCATTTTGAAAAAGCTGCGTGACCACCCCCGATACGAGCGTATACCTGTCATCATGCTCACGGCGAAAAGCGGCGAGGCGGACAAGGTGCGGGGCCTTAATTTCGGTGCGGACGACTATATTGCAAAACCCTTTGGCGTCACCGAGCTGATTGCCCGGATTCACGCGGTTTTGCGCAGAGCTACGTCCGTCGTAAGGGAAAAGGGCCTGCTGACCTACGAAAATCTTGCGCTGGATAACGAGCGGCATACCGTTACGGCTGATGGAGAGGGCGTGGCTCTGACCTTTTTGGAATTTGAGCTGCTGCACTACCTCCTTTTAAACGCGGGGCTGGTTTTAAGCCGCGACAGGCTGATGGATGCGGTTTGGGGCTATGATTATAAGGGAGAGAGCCGCACGGTGGACGTGCACGTCAAATCCCTGCGGCAAAAGCTGGGTCCTGCGGGAGAGCACATCAAGACGGTGCGCAATGTGGGATATAAGCTCGGGGAGTGAGGACATGAACAAACGGATATTCCGCTATATGGGCCTGCTGATCATCCTGACGGTGGTGGTGTTTGCCGCCTTATGGGGGACGATTCTCACCGGTCAGTTCGGTGCCCAGATTAAGGAGGGCCTGCAAACCCTTCGCGTCTCCGTCATTGACCCAAGCGGGACTGTGCTGTTTGACAACATGGCCGACCCGAAAACCATGGAATCCCACTTGAGCCGCCCTGAGGTGGCCGAGGCACTTCTGACGGGCAGGGGAGAGGATGAGCGACTTTCGGACACGCTGGACGAAAAAACCTATTACTACGCCATGCGGCTGGAGGGCGGAAATATCCTGCGTCTGGCCTTGACCACCGACAGTCTGGCGGTGCTGCTCTTTCGGTTTATCCCGGTCGTCCTGCTGTGTCTGATTCTGGCCGCGTGTCTTTCCTTTGTGGTGGCAAGAAGACTGACCAGACGGCTGGTGGCCCCCATCAATAACCTTGATCTGGACGCGCCGGACCTTTCCGGCTATGACGAGCTTTTGCCCCTTCTGGAAAAAATCGAGACCCAGAAGCAGGAGCTGTCGCTTCAGCTTGCGGAAATTGAAAGCCGCGCCGCCACCATCACGGCCATCACCGGAAACATGAGGGAAGGGTTGCTGCTGCTGAACGGGGAGGGCCGGGTGCTGCTGGCAAACGACAGCGCCCTGCGCATTCTCGGCGCACGGGATGCGGATCGCAAACACCTAATCGAGCTTTGCCGGGATCCGGCCTTTCTGGAGCGGGCAAGCGCCTGCCTGGCGGGAGAAAAGGGGGAAACCTCCCTGCGGCTGGGCGGCAGGTTTTATAGCGTGTTTTTCAATCCCGTTTTGGATGGGGAGGCCCTTGACGGCGCGGTGGTGTTGTTTATCGACGTGACCGAGCGGTATGCCTCGGAGCGCCAACGCAAGGAGTTTTCCGCCAACGTGTCGCACGAGCTGAAAACGCCCCTCACTGCCATCGCCGCCCTGTCCGAGCTGATCGCGGACGGCACGGCGAAGGACGCAGACGTGCGGCCCTTTGCCGGGAAGATTCAGAAACAGGCGCGGCGCCTGATCGACATGATTGAGGATATCATCCGCCTGTCTGAGTTTGACGAGGAGGATGCTCCACGAGAATTTACCCGCTTTAACCTTTACTCCGCGGCGGCGGCGGTGATCGACAGTCTGGAGGAAAAAGCCGCGGAGCGAAACGTTGAGGTGAAGCTGCTGGGGGCCCCCCATATGTCCGTCACCGCCAATCTCCGCATGACAGACGAGCTTTTGTACAATCTGGTGGATAACGCCATCAAATATAACCGCGAGGGCGGCAGCGTGACCGTGGAGCTGACCGAGGATGCGCAGGCAGCGCGCATCTGCGTCCGGGACACAGGCATCGGAATTTCCAAGGAGCATCTGGGGCGGATTTTCGAGCGCTTTTATCGGGTGGATAAGTCCCGCTCCAAAAAGACTGGCGGAACGGGGCTGGGTCTTTCCATTGTCAAGCATGTGGCTGAGCTTCACGGGGGCTATGTGGAGGTGGAGAGCGAGGAGGGTAAGGGAACCTCCTTTACCTGCATATTTAAAAAACCTTGAGGGATAAAAAAGAGCGGACAGCCAAAGCTGTCCGCCAATAAAGCTGGCTTTATTTTGAGCTTTGCCGCAAATGCGCCCCGGGGCAATAGGCCCTAGGGCGCATGGTCCTGTTTGAGGGCCTGTACTGCGGCGCATCAGCAGCTTACGGCAGATTAACCACATGGGCCGGCTCTGTGCCGGCTGCAAAGCTTAGAATGTCCTTTACCAGCATGGGAAGGATGATATCGCCGATATCGGCGGTCCCACCGGCCACATGGGGCGTGACGATAATATTCGGGTCTTTTAATAGCACATGATCTCTGGGGAGCGGTTCATCTTCCACCACATCCAGACCCGCCCCGGCAAGCTTTCCGGATCGCACGGCCTCGGCCAGCGCATGGTCATCAATCAATCCCCCACGGGCGGTGTTGATAACGATGGCGCCATGCTTCATTCGCTGAAGCTCTTCTGCCCCGATTATGTGGCGGGTGGATTCCAGAAGTGGAATGTGCAACGAAATAATGTCAGAGGTTTCAAGAAGCGTTTCCAGAGGAACAAAAGTCATGTTGTGCGCCTGTTCCGTGGCATTAGGCAGGCGAAACACATCATAATACTGAACGCTTGCGCCAAAGGACTGAACCTTGTCCGAAACCTGCCGACCAATGTTGCCTCCGCCGATAATTCCAACCCGTTTGTTGCTCAGACAAAAAGAGCTGTTTAAAAAGGTGTTTTTGCTCCACACGCCGTTTTTCAGGCTTTCGGTATGGCACAGCAGCTTGCGCCCCACGGCCAGCATCAAAAGGACAGCCAGCTCGGATACGGCGTTTGCGTTTGCTCCGGGCGTGTTTGCAACCAAAATCCCACGCCTGCCTGCCGCCTTGATGTCTACGGAGTCAAATCCGGTGCCCCAACGCAGAATCATTTTCAATCTGGTATTTCTCTGGATTACTTCTTCAGGGGCCTTGAAAATTCGCAGAATCATAATCTCTGCGTCAGTCATGGCGTCATAATCCCGTTGGTTGTCCACCATGCTTAAATCAAATGCGTCTTCCGGAAGCAAGGCCCGTAGCTTCTCAAAGGTTTGATTCGGATAATTTCCCGCTAAAACTACTTTTATCATGATACTCCTCTCTGACTTACTGCAAGCTGTCTGCAATTCGAGCGATGACGGCATCGGCAGGGGCCTTCTGATCAATGGCGGATACCTCTGTAATTAACCGGTATAGGTTCACCCGCTTTTCTGCTGCCACAGCCTTGAATTTTTTTACAAAGCTGGAATGACAGCCTGTCAGCCCCAGTGTCAAGTCCAGTGGAGAGACGGGATTATGATAATGATGAGTCTCCATGGCGGGTTGCAGACGCTGGTCGATGAAGTCCAGCATTTCATACAAGTCGATTTCCTGCATCTGCCCAAGGCGCTGCATAATTGCCACACATAGTTCGGTTGCCAAATTGCCAGCGCTGCGCGCCATGCCCATCAGTCCGCAGTCTAAAATGGAGGCCCCGTTTTCATAGGCGGCGATGGCATTTGCCGCAGACAGCCCCAGATTATTGTGCCCGTGGAACGCCACGGGAATGGATACCGCATTAACCAGTTCTCTGGTATACGCTGCCGCCTGACTTGGCAGCATGGTCCCGGCGGAATCCATAATGGTGATTTCGTCCAGACCGGCAGCTTCCAGCTTTTTTCCCTCCTCGGCCAACTCGTGGGGAGTGAGCAGATACGCTTTCATCAGGGAATAAAAGGCCTTCATGCCATATTTTTTGATTCCCTGAATCGGCTGGAGCGCCACATCGGCGTCTCCGGCGTCCGCACCCACCCGGAGAAAAGACAGGCCGTTTTCCTTAGCCAGTGCCACACTTTTTTCCTGATAACGTTTGGCGTTCAGGAACATCCCCAGTTGAGAGCCTCGATTTAAATATTTTTTAGCGATCTCCAGATAGGTTTGATCCGTCTCCGCGTCGGTAAAGCCCGCCACCTCATAGGCGCCGATTCCACCGGCGTTGCCCAGCTCAATGATGGGCACCCCACAGGCAGTCAGGCCATCCAGCATCATGTCGGTCAACTCGGCAGAAAACCCTTTTCCCACGACGTTTGCCCCGTCGCGCAGGGTACAGTCCATTAAAATTACACTCATGTTTGAGCCTCCCGCTCTAATTTGTATATACGTTTTCCTTCGGCCTCTTTTCTCCCTTGCAATTTTGTGATATGATTCTTCTTGAACAATGTTTTCTATAAGATTTTAACAAAATAGACAAGAAAAAGATTGTGTCAGGAGGATGGCCGTGCATGAATCTCAGAAGTATTGAATATTTTTTAGTGACCGCCGAGGAAATGAACTTCACCCGTGCGGCGGAGCGGCTTTTTATCAGCCAGCAGGCGTTGAGCAGCCACATCAAACGTCTGGAGGACGAGTATCATGCCCAGTTGTTTGCGCGCCGCCCCACGCTCCATTTGACGCTGGCAGGACAGCAGATGGTTTTTTACGGCAGACAGATATTGGCCTCAGAGGCCAAGCTGCGCGCGGCCTTTTCCGACTTGGATAAAAATTGCCGCGGTGCATTGACAGTTGGAATTTCCCGGCTGAGGGGGGATGTTTTTTTCCCGCCCATCTGGAACTATTACCATCCTTCACACCCTAATATTTCCATCGAGCTGGTGGACGGCAACAGTGCAAAGCTGGACGAGCTGCTTCAAACAGGGAAAATTGACCTGTATATGGGTGTCGATATTCCCTCCAGCCCAAACCAGTGCCGCATTCAACTGGCCCGGGAAAAAATGCAGTGCTGCATGGCCCAAACGCTTTTGGAGAAATACCGCCCTGATCAGTGGCAGGAATTTTTAAATGAATTCCGGATGGGCATTGATTTAACGCGGATTGTAGATATCCCCTTTATTACACTTCGCCGGAACAATCGTCTGCGCAAAGGTCTGGAGCAATTCTTCGCCCACGAGTTCAGCCCCCGTTATGCCTTTGAGAGTGACCAGCAGGAACTGATCTACGAGATGGCCAAAAGCGGTGCCGGAGTGGGTCTGGCTTCCCCGGTTATTTTCTATCAGCACATGCGTGAAATCAATGAGCTGGGGCAGGCATTTCACGTGTTCCCGGTCATTAACGATATTCCGGAAAACATTCTATATCTGGTTTACCGGAAGGATTTTCCCCTGCCTCAATACGCGATGGACTTTATTCAGGTTGCCTGCATGGTACTTAAAACGTATTCTCACACCATTCTCCACGGCGGCATCGGAGGAAGAGATTGCAGCCAGTCCTGATGCCCTTACCCGCTTTTCCCTTTCCCGCGGATAAGGGAAACCAGCGGACCCGCAATGGACAACACAATCAATGCCATCAGCACAAGGCAGATGGGACGGCCCAAGTAGTAGCCCAGTACGTTTCCCTTGGCCATCACCAGAGACAGCGTCAGGCCTCTTTCCGCAGTTCCGCCCAGGATCAGGCCAAGGATGAGCGCGGCGGAAGACAGGTCGAACTTGTTCATAAGATAACCAAGAAGCCCGAAGAAGATGGTGATAAACACATCAAACATGGAGGCGTTAATGGCGTAAGCCCCGATCAGCGCCAGAGACACCACCACGGGCATCAGGATGGAGTTTGGAATTTTTGTCACATTGACTACATACCGGGCGATTGCCAATCCCACAAATACCATGAGAATGTTGGACAGGGCAAACCCAATGAGGATGGAGTAGGTTGTGGGAGCCTGCGTGGTAAACAGCCGTGCGCCCGGCACAAGGCCTTGAATTAAAAGACCGCCAAGGATGATGGCCGCGTTTGGACTGCCCGGGATGGACAGCGTCATCAGAGGAATCATGGAACCGCCGGTTACGGCGTTGTTCCCGCTTTCGCAGGCGGCCAGCCCCTCCATGGACCCGTTTCCAAACTCCTCCTTATGCTTGGAGTGCTTCTTTGCTTGGTCATAAGAAATCCAGGAACCGATGTTGCCGCCCGCGCCGGGCAGGATTCCCACCACAATGCCAATGACGGAGGACACGATCCACGTCCACGCATAGTGCGGGAGCTCTTTCAGCGTGGGCAGCATCTTTTTGCCCAGAGTGACATTGCTTTGTTCAAGAATAGACTTATTGGCGTTTCGATAATCCTCGCAGTTGCTCATCACTTGGGCAATGGTAAACAAACCGATCAGAGCCGGCACCATCTGAATTCCATTCATCAGGCGATCCGAGCCAAAGGTATAGCGCAGGGTACCGGTAACCGCATCCATTCCAATCGTGGCAAGAAACAGACCCACTAACCCCATCAAAAGTCCCTTGAGAATGGAGTTCCCGGCAAGGCTTCCAATTACAGTCAGGCCAAAAATGGAAATCAGAAAGCTTTCCGGCTCGCTGAACTTCAGGCTCACCATGGCCAGCGGGGGCGCAATGACCAGCAGCGCAATGGCGCTGGACAGTCCGCCGATGCCGGAGGAGAGCATGGACATGCCCACCGCCTCCAGACCGCGCCCCTGTTTTGTCAGGGGATATCCCTCTATGGCGGTGGCGGCGTTGGCCGGGGTACCGGGGGTGTGAAGCAGAATCGCGGAGATGGAGCCGCCGGTCATGGCCGATGTATAAATCGCCATCAACATCACCAGTGCCGCCACCGGCTCCATGGAATAGGAGACAGGCAGAAGAAGGGCGATGGCCATGCCGCCGCTCAAACCCGGCATGGCGCCGACCACCATGCCGCCGATGACGCCCACAGCCAAGCCAATCCAGACCTGAATGGAGCAAAAATTGGATATGATCTCTTGAATCAAGCGAATTCACCTCATCTTTTTACTTTCGCATATCACGGCATACGAAGCTGCAATTGGACAACGAACAGGACGTAAACAAACAGCTCCAACCCCACGGTCACGCCCAAAATTGCCTTCCAGTTGCGCTGTCCCAGAAAGAACATGCCAAGGGGAAGAAAAATCGCGGTGGAGACGAAATACCCGGTGAAGTTCATCAAAACTGCGTACAGAACAATAGCCAGAAGGGCGAAAAGGGGCCCTGCAAGCCCCCGGGGAAGAATCTGGCTTTGATTTGTCCTCGGCTGAGTCAGCTTCAGCCCGTGAACCGTTACCATGGCGGAGAGAATAATAATTCCAATTAAAATCGCTTTGGGCCACATGGCTGCATCCGGGTTGCTGAATTGCCCGGCCATGACATAAAAAATCACAGATAGGACGATCAGCACCCCTCCGATCCAAACGTCGGGGTGTATAGTTTTCAACTTCATGCCTTATCTCCTTTTCAGAACAAAAGGCCCCGCCGTATAAACCGTTTTGTTTCATGCGGCGGGGCCGTTTTAAAAGGTAATCTATTAAGACCAGCCCAAGATTTCGGAGAACGTGGCCATTTGTGCTTCCTGCTCCTTGGCGTAGGCAGTGTAATCGTCGCCGCCCAGATAGTTCACGGCCTGACCCAGAACGGCCATTCTTGCAATAAACTCGGGGTTATTGATGCAGTTGTCCATTGCCTGTATCCAGCGGTCATAAACAGCCTGATCCACACCGGCAGGCAGGGCAAAGCCGCGGTCGGAGGGAGAGGTCACGTTGTATTCGGGCATTTCTTCATTAAAGGTTGGCACGTCTGGCAGCAGGGAGGAGCGCTCCGTGGCAAATACGCACAGGATATCCACCTCGCCGTCCTGATAGGCTTGCATCGTCTCACCGATGGAGCCCCAGCCCACATCGATGTGGCCGCCCAGCAGGGCCGCATAGGTATCGCTCCAGCCGGACTGATGGACTTCGGTCAACTGTAACCCGTCGATCTGACTCATCAGGCTTTCCGCCAGCAGATGCTTGTTGGTGCCCACGCCGTTGTCGCCGGCCAGCAGCTCATTGCTCATACCATATTCAATAAAGCTTTTCGTGTCGGTAAAACGGGTGTCTCCCGCCTTTACCACGAGGCAGCCCCAGTCGCTGATCTCATTTGCCACCAGCGCAAAGCTGTCCAGATTTTCGTCACGGTTCTGCTGGGGATCCAAATAGCCGGAGTAAACGGTTGGAATGTTCATCTGCGCGATGGTATATCCATCGGGGTCGGCCTTCAGCAGATCGTTCCAAGCAATCCAGCCGTTGGCGCCGGTGGAGTTTACCACGGTGATGCTGACGCCCAAGTCCTTTTCCAGATAGGGAGCCAGAGTCCGGACAGCCAGATCCGAGCCGCCTCCGGCACTCCAGGGTACCAGCATAGTGATGCTTCGATCCGGCGTCCATTCGCTGGGAGCGCTGCTTCCACTCGCGGAGCCGGAAGTTCCTGAGGCGTCCGATTTGCTGCCGCAGCCTGTGAGCAGCGCAAGGCAAATTGCCGCCGCTGCGGCCAAGGCAATGATCTTTTTCATGCGTTTGTCTCCTCTTCTTTTTCTACTTTTTTATAAGCAAGGGAAGCCCCTGCAATATAATCAATTTGTTCAGGCGCCATATTTTTGATAGTTTTGCTCTAGAATTTCCATGGTTTGCCGCAGAATGCAAATGGTTTCCCCAGATGCTGCAAGCCGCTGTGCCTCAGGCTCGCCGGGAATGTAAATGCGCGGAACGCCGGGACGCTTCCGGCTGCTGCGCAGGGCGTCAAACCATTCCTGCGCCCGGTCGGCAAATTCATCCGGCCCAAGGAAGTGGGCAATGTCGAGGGCAGCGGCAAAATGCCCGGTGCCGGAAGGACAATCGGAGCGAAACATAGAGCTGCTCTCTCCCGACAGAGCCGCGCCGGACAGCAGAGCGCACAGCATGTCCACCACCATCGCCAGCGCATAGCCCTTATGTCCCGCCATGGGCAAAAGAATTCCGCGGATTGCCGACTGAGGATCAGTGGTATCGTGCCCATCCTCGTCTAACGCCCAGCCCAGAGGAATCTCCTCGCCTTTTTGGGCGTAAATCCGAATCTTCCCCTTGGCTGCCGCGCTGGTCGCCATGTCGGCGCAGAAAGTCATCTCTCGCCCCGGAAAGGCGACCGCGAAGGGGTTTGTCCCAAGAAGCAGGTCCATCCCCCCAAAGGGGGCCATGGTGGGACCGGCCGCAGAGGCCACAAACCCGACGCAGCCTTGCCGGGCCAGACTTCTGGCATAGTAGGCCGCGGTGCCGAAGTGATTGGAGCGACAGACGGAGGCGATTCCTACGCCGAAGCTTTTGGCCAGCGCCCCACAGGTATCCACCGCTTTGGTCATGACGACCTGTCCCAATCCGTTTCCGCCGTCTATTTGGGCGACGGCGTCCCGGACTGTAATCTGAATCTCAGGCGCCGGAGCAATCGTTCCTGCGTTTAGCCGCTCCACATAGGCGTTCAGCCGCATCAGCCCGTGGGATTCCACGCCGCACAGCTCTGCGTCCAGCAGTGCGTCCACCGTCTTTGCGGCGTCAGCACCGGGAACGCCCACGCCCATAAGGATTGCCAAGGATTTTTCCTTTACCTCTGCTATGGGAAGTTCTGCGATCCTATCCATCTCAGAGCTTCTCCAGTCCCTTGACCGAGCATTGAAACACAAATATGTCGATGGCACGGACAAACTCTGATTCCGCCGTCTGGTAAGATTTATCTCCCTCAAAGGAGTGGGTGGCAATCAAATGGATAATGTGGTCAGGAAGACCGGCTCTCCCTGCAATCAGCGCTCCGGACAGGGGATGGCGCATCAGGTTGAAATTCTCACTGTGGGATACCGTTCCATTTTGAATGGAGAATTCCGTCAATTTCCCGATATCGTGGAGCAGTGCTCCCGCCACCACAATGTCCCGGCTGAACGGCACGCCGTGCCGTTCGTGGTATTTGTGCAGCGCATCAAATTCCATAATACACATGCTTGTGACGTCGTTGACGTGCTCGATCCAGGAGACATCGCAGTCCTTCCAGTTCAGCGTGACCGGACAAAGGGAAATCGTGGCCTCACTCCATCCGCCCTGTTCCATGGCCATACGCATAGCTTCCAGTGATTGTTCCCGTAGCCCTTCATCCGCAATTTCCAAAAAAAGGGGGAATGATGATTTAATCCCATCGCAGTCCATTTCAGACTCCTCCGTTTATCTTTCAAAATTGGTTCTGGCTCTCTATAAATTCGGCAAATTATAATTCTGATTCTTTCGCTCTTTTGGTTATTTTTCATGCTATCACTTTCGGATTACAATGTCTAACAAAAAAATTTTTTAAAGTTGACAATATAGACGTTGTTAATCACGCAGACTTTTATGCACTGTGCCTGATTTAAATGAACGCTGCGTCGGCAAAGGGAGATAACGCTGCCTGGCAAGTCGCATGTCCGAATTTTAGGAAATGAATGTAAAGGTGCCCTGCCGGGAAAACGGCAGGGCACCTTGGGTTATTTACAGCTCAGGACATGAGACCTGGTTGCCTGCAAGCAGCGGGCTGATTCAGAGAAAC
>DKLF01000002.1:37059-45436 GCA_002455655.1 Oscillibacter sp. UBA6647
GCGGGCTGATTCAGAGAAACAAAGCTGCTCCATGGAAGCTGATTTCGGCATGAAGGCGCTTTCGGTTGCTTTAAAGAAA
Source organism: Oscillibacter sp. UBA6647 (assembly GCA_002455655.1). Taxonomy (GTDB): domain Bacteria; phylum Bacillota; class Clostridia; order Oscillospirales; family Oscillospiraceae; genus Oscillibacter. Next base: position 37,139 of record DKLF01000002.1, read on the forward strand.
GGGACGGTAAAACCGAGAGTCCTGTTCTGCGGGGCGGCTGTCCTGCCGCCTTATTTCCCGCAGAGAAAGCGCAGCGCATCCACATAGCCCCGCAGCCCTTGGCCCTTAATGGTTTTCACGCAGGCGGAGCGAATGTAGGAGGTGGCGCGAAACGGCTCCCGGGTGTCCGGGTCGGAGATGTGAACCTCCACAGTGGGAAGGCCAACTGCCTTTACAGCGTCCAACAGCGCTACGCTGGTGTGGGTATAGGCGGCGGGGTTGATGACAATGCCGTCCATTACGCCGTAAGCCCCCTGGATGGCGTCCACCAGTGCCCCCTCGTGGTTGGACTGGTAAAATTCCAGCGAAACGCCCAAGGTGTCCGCCTCCTTTTGCAGCATGGAGCAAAGATCATCGTAGGTTTCGTGGCCGTAAATCTCCGGCTCCCGCACGCCCAGCATGTTCAGGTTAGGTCCGTTGAGAATCAGAATCCGCACAAAAATCCCTCCATATGGCGGCGGCGGACCCCGCCGCGCTGCCGTTGTTGTCGATGAGTACATCCCGGAACCGGCGATACAGCGGCGCGCGCTCTGCCGCCATGGCGGCAAGGTCCGCGCCCTGCGACAGGGGACGGCCCGCCGAGGGCAATTTTTCTATGGCCCGGTCAAGCTGATAAATGCGGCCGTTCTGGTGGAGAAGTCTGTAATTTTCTGCATCTTTCACAATTCCGCCGCCGCAGATGATAATTTTCCCGCTTTCGGCGCCAAAGCGCGCCGCCGCGTTTTGCTCCAGCGCCCGGAAGGCCGACTCCCCATCCTCGGCGAAGATGGCGGGAATGGATTTCCCGGCGGTCTTTACAATTTCTGCGTCCAAGTCCACCGCGTCTCGCCCTGTCAGCTCCGCTAAGGCCACGCCCACAGTGGATTTGCCGCAGCCCGGCATCCCAATCAGGACAATATTTTCCATCTTCTGGCGCAGCAGGGTCAGAATCCGCCGAGTTTCGGCGGGGGCAATCCTCCGGTTGAAGAAAAGCTCCTCTGCCGCGATGGCCTGCGCCACCAGCATGGGAAGCCCGTCGGAGCAGAGAAGGCCCAGCGCTTCGGCCTGAAGCAGTAGCGCGGTCCTGCGGGGGTTGTAAAGCACGTCCAGCACGCCCCGGCAGGCGGGAAAGCGTGTAAGATCCACCGCCGCTTCGCCGTTGTTGGGATACATGCCAACCGGCGTGGTGTTCACCACGATTTCTCCGTCGGCGTGGCGGCTGAGGTTCTCATAGTTGTCCGGGCCGCTGCGGGTGATAACCGCAATCTCGCTGGCACCTGCCGTCCGGGCGGCGGCCTGCGCGGTGAGGGAGGTTCCCCCGCCGCCGAGAATGATCACCTTGCGGCCTTTCATGTCCACCCCCGCAAGGGATGCCATGTATAAAAAGCCGATAATGTCCGTGTTCCAGGCGTGCAGTTTCCCGTCCCGGCGGACGATGGTGTTCACACTGCCAATCTCCCGGGCGGCGGGGTCGATCACGTCGCACAGGGGCATCACGTCCCGCTTGTAGGGAATGGTGACGTTCAGCCCGCCGATGTCGGGCCGGGAGAGAAATTCGGAAAGCCCGCGGGGTTCCAGCTCAATGAGCCGGTAGGCTCCGTTACCCGCCGCCGCATGGATGGGGACGGACCAGCTATGGCCCAGCGTCCGGCCAAGTAAGCCGTAGATCCTCTCGGGCATGGCTTATACTTCCGAATAGTTGCCAAGGAAGTGGAAGCTCTGGCTGCTCCGCTCAATCTCCTCCAGCATGGGGAGCACCGCCGGGTCCTTGACCGAAGCCTCCAGTTCAATGAAAAAGATGAACTCAAAGTTTCGGCCCGTCACGGGGCAGCTTTCCAGCTTCGTCATGTTGACGCCAAGAGCGGCGGGCTTGGAGAGAATGTCGTACAGCGCGCCGGGCTTGTTTTCGCAGGCGATAATCAGGCTGATGCGGTCGGCCCCGGCATAAATGGCAGGTTCCTTGGTAATGCAGATGAAACGGGTGTAGTTGTTGTCGCTGTCCTGCACGTCTTCGTTCAAAACGCTCAGACCATATAGCTCTGCACAGGCGTGGGAGGATAGCGCTGCCACATGCGGGTCCTTCCGCTCTGCCACCAGCTTGGCGGCGGTGGCCGTGTTGTCGAAGGGAATTACCCGCACACCCGATAGACTCTCCAGAAAATGGCCGCACTGGCCGATGGCCTGCGGATGGGAATAGATTTCCGTCAGCTCGTCGGCCTTTGCGCCGGGAAGGCCCAGCAGCTCGTGGCGGATGCACAGCCGTGTGCTGCGCACAATGGACAGGCGACGGCGCTGAAGCAAATCATACACCGCCCGGACGGAGCCGTTGGAGCTGTTTTCAATGGGCAGCACGCCGAATCGGCACAGGCCGGACTCCACGGCGGAAACCACTGCTTCAAAGCTCTTTACATAGACGATGGTTCCCCGGGGCAGAAGACGGTCGCAGGCTGCCTGAGAGTTGGCGCCCTCCATACCCTGACAGGCAACAAGACCCGTCTGGGGGAAGACCTCGGCCCCGGCCGCAAGAGACGCCCTTATCTGCGCCCCCACCTGCGTAGGCGCGCTGAGCAGCTCCGCCTGCCGGGCGCAGGAGAGGTGAAAGAGCGTGGTGAAAAGCTGATGGGCGTAGCGCTCCTTGTCTCCAGCCTCCGCCGCCACCCGGGCAAGAATCTCCCGTTCTCTCGCGCGATTGGAGATGGGAAGCCCCTGCTCGTTTTTAACGGCGGCCACGTGTTCGGAAAGCTCCATGCGCCGGAGAAAGAGCTTCAGCAGCTCTTGGTCCACCGAATCGATTTGTCCGCGAATTTCTGAAAGTTCCATAGGAAAGGCCTCCTTATCAATTTTGCTCTAAAAGAATGTCCAGCAGCACCGTGGCCACGGCGGCTTCCACCACGGGGACGGCCCGGTGCGCCACACAGGGGTCGTGCCGCCCCGATATGACCAGCTCCGTCTCCTCCATGCGGTTAAGGTCCACGGTCTGCTGCGGCTTGGAGATGGAGGGGGTAGGTTTGAATGCCGCCCGCAAGGTCAGGGGCATCCCGTTGGTAATGCCGCCTAAAATACCGCCGCTGCGGTTGCGGGTGGTTTCCACCCGCCCGTCATGGATACAAAAGGGGTCGTTGTTCACGCTGCCCCGCAGTGCGGACGCTTCAAATCCAGCGCCGAATTCCACGCCCTTCACGGCGGGAATACCGAACAGCACCGCCGCAAGGCGGCTTTCCATTCCGTCAAACATCGGCTCGCCCAGTCCGGCGGGCAGGCCCGCGGCGGCGCATTCCACCACGCCGCCAACGGAGTCCCCCTCTTGTGCGGCGGCCATAATGGCCCCCTGCATCCGCTCACCCCGGGCGTCGTCCAGCACGGGGAAGGGCTTGGCGGCAATTTCTTCAAACAGAGATGGGGCGGGCAGGAGAGGGAAGGAAACGTCCGTTTCCTCCTCTACGGAAAAAAGGTGCGCCCCAACATAGATGCCACGCCGGGCCAAAATCTGCTTGGCAATGCCGCCCACTATGCACAACGGCGCGGTGAGACGGCCCGAAAAGTGGCCTCCGCCCCGCATATCCGCCTGACCGCCCCATTTGACCCACGCGGTATAGTCCGCGTGGCCGGGGCGGGGCGTATCCGCAAGAGCGGCATAGTCCGAGGAATGCTGATCCCGATTTTGAATCACTGCGCAAAGAGGAGAACCGCAAGTCACGCCGTCCTGAAGGCCCGAGAGAAATTCGGGCGCATCCGTCTCTTGCCGGGAGGTGGAAAGGGCGTTTTGCCCGGGCCGGCGCCGAGCCAGAAAACGTGCAAGCTCCTCCAGATCCACTCGCTCTCCGGCGGGAAGACCGTCTGCCACCACGCCAATGGCTTTTCCGTGGGACTGGCCGAAGATACTCACATGCAGGCGGTTTCCAAACTCAGACGACATGTGCGTCACCTCCCAGCGCCAAATAGTCCTCAAAAAACGAAGGGTAGGATTTGTTTACCGCCTCGGCCCCCAGAATCGTGACAGGACCGGCGCAGCACGTGGCGGCGATGGCCGCCGCCATGACAATGCGATGATCGCCCGCCCCGTCCACCGCGCCGCCGGAAAGGCGGGAAACGCCGTGGACTGTGAGACTGTCCGCCCCATCCTCGGCGTTGCCCCCAAGGGCGCGGAGCAGGGCGGCGGTGGTTTTCAGCCGGTCGCTCTCCTTCAGGCGGAGCCGGGCGGCGTTGGTAAACCGGCAGATTCCCTGCCGTGCCGCCGCCATCACTGCCAGCGGCGGCACCAGATCGGGACAGCCGGACACGTCGATCTCCACATCGCCGGGCTGGGAAAGCTGAACGGCGTATTCCGCCGCCACCCGGTCGCCCTGAGAGGATTTGGGGTCCAGCCCCTCAAGCCGAAGGGTACTGCCCAAGACGTTTGCGGCATACCAGAAAGCGGCTTGGGACCAGTCGGCCTCCACCGTGGCGTTAAATGAGTGAAACCGTCCGGAGGAGACCGTCCAACGCCGCTGGGCGGGCTGGCTGAGTACGCGGATTCCGGCGGCCCGCAGGGCCTCCACGGTCATGGCAATGTAATCGACGGATTCCGGCTTTGTAGAGGAAACAATCACGCTGTCCTCCTTCAGAAGAGGGAGGGCAAACAAAAGCCCTGTAAAAAATTGGCTGGATACGTCGCCTGGAAGGCTGTATTCCCCGCTTTTCAAGGCTCCCCGCACCGTCAGCACACCATTTTCCATGGAGTGTGCGATGCCTTTTTCGTCAAACAGGTCAAAATACGGCGCTTGGGGCCGTTCCATCAGCCGCCCTCTGCCGGTAAACGCGCCGCTCCCGGCTATGGCAAGCGCAAGAGGGATAAAAAAGCGAAGGGTGGAGCCGGATTCTCCGCAGTCAAATCGGGGCGTCTTGTCGGTGGGGACAATCGGACCGCAGCCGTGGATACGGAGAGAAAAAGGCCCCGCCTGTTCCCATGAGCAGCCCAAAGCTTCCACGCAGCGGAGGGTGGCCTCAATATCCTGCGACAGAGCCACGTTATGAATGATGCTGGTGCCCTCCGCCAAAGCGGCGGAAATCAGCAGACGGTGAGCCATGGACTTGCTGGGGGGCGGCGTAACCGCGCCGCGCAGAAGGGCTGGGCTAATATGCATATCCATTTCAGCGATCCTCCCATCCGGCGGCGAAAATAGACTCCAGTTCCCCCACGGGAACGGACTTCATCTCGCATTTGCCAATTTTCCGGGGTATAACCAGAGAAATTTTCCCACCCCGGCGCTTTTTATCCGCAAGCGCGGCCCGGGCCAGCGCGGCGGGGGAATAGTCCGTCCCGGTGGGCAGATTGTTTCGCTGTAAGGTGGCGCAAATGCGCGCCGCGCAGGGCTCATCCACCCAGCCAAGGGCTTCGGAGGCCCGGGCGATGATGGCAAGACCCGCCGCCACGGCGTGACCGTGGCGAATGCCGTATGCGCTGCACGCTTCAATGGCGTGCCCGGCGGTGTGGCCCAGATTCAGCGTCCGACGCACACCGTTGTCCAGCTCGTCCTGCTCCACCACGGTGGCCTTAAAGGCCACGCAGCGGGTGATAATTTCCTTCAAATTGCGGGAAAGATCGTCCGTGTCCGTCAAAGTGAACAGTGCTTCGCCGGAGAGCACGCCGGTTTTAATTGCCTCGGCTGCCCCATCCGCCAGCTCGGTGGGGGAGAGGGTTTGCAGGCAATCGGTGTCGCACACCACGGCGGAGGGCTGGAGAAACAGTCCCGCCAGATTTTTTCCATGGCGCAGGTCCACGGCGGTTTTTCCACCCACGGAGGAATCCACCGCGGAAAGCAAGGTGGTGGGAAGCTGAATAAATTTCACGCTCCGGAGATAGCACCCGGCGGCAAAGCCCGCCATGTCGCCGCACACGCCGCCACCAAGAGCCACCACGCAGTCGCTGCGGGTGAGCTGCTCCGCTGCCAGAAATTCAAGGATTTCGGAGAGGGTGGAGAGGTTTTTGTGCTCCTCCCCGGCGGAGAAAACGTGGGCGCAGACGGAAAAGCCTGCCGCCCGAAGGGGTTCCTCCACCCGGGCAAGGTAGAGCTTTGCCACTGTGCTGTCTGTGACAATGGCGGCACGGCAGGGGGTCAGCGCCCCTGCGGCCAGCTCGCCGCATTGGGTCAGAAGTCCCGGGCCGATAGACACGGTGTATTTTGGCTTGGTGTTCACCAAAATGGTTTGAATTGTGGATTCCATAGCGTCCTCCCATGGGATGGGCGGTTCCTCACAAAAAGGGGCGGAGCCGCGCCGTCAGATTTTTCGGCAAGCCGAAGCGGGGCCGGATAGGCTCAGTTTCCGCCGACGGTGGCCTTCAGGTCCCGGCCCTCCCGAAGCAGGCGGAGCAGGTATTCCGTGTCCCGGCCTTTCAGCGCGTCCAGATATTCATTCAGATGTCCGATGAAAATATCCAGCTCATCTGTGAGATAGTCGGCATTATCCATGAATAGCTCGGTCCACATCGCTTCATCCAGCCGGGCCACGCGGGTCATATCCCGAAAGCTGCCTGCGGAAAAGCCACGGCGCTTCTGGGCTTCAGGAGACTTAACATAGGCGCTGGAGGCGACATGGGCAAGCTGGGAGGTATAGGCGATGATGCGGTCGTGCTCGTCAGGGTCGGAAAAGGTGAGGCTGGCAAAGCCCACGTCCAGGAAAAAGGCTTTCAGCGTCTCCAAAAGCTGCATGTCCGTCCGCTTGTCGGGGGTGAGAATCATGGAGGCCCCATCGTACAGCCGGTCGGAGGAATTTACAAAGCCGCCCCGCTCCAGTCCAGCCATGGGGTGGCCCCCGATATAGGCAAAGCCGCATTTTTCCGCAAGAGGGGCGATTTTGCTCACCACTGCCCGCTTCACGCCGCAAAGGTCCACCAGAATGGCGGATTTGGAGATGCGTTCTGCATGAGTTTCCACCCATCCAACTGCCGCAACCGGGCGGACGGCGGCCAGAAGCAAATCGCATTGGGGGATATTATCCTCGGTCAGCGCCCCGTCAATCGCGCCGCACAGACGGGCGAGGGTCATTGTCTCCGCGTCCGTGTCAATACCCCAGACGGTGTGAGCTGTGCGGGCCTTGATGCTTTTGGCCATGGAGCCGCCCATCAGGCCCAGTCCGATAATTCCGACGTTCATAAGGCTCAGCCCTCCAGCTCTGCGCAGAAGGCGTGCATTTTGTGCAGCTTCCGGGCCAGCACGTCGAAGGTGTCCGGCTTGAGAGACTGGGCCCCGTCGCACAGGGCGTGGGCGGGATCGTTGTGCACCTCAATCAAAAGGCCGTCCGCCCCGGTGGCCACCGCGCCCACGGCAAGGGTGGGCACCAGCCAGCTTTTGCCGGTGGCGTGGCTGGGATCGATGATGATGGGGAGGTGAGAAAGCTTGCGCAGCACGGGAATACAGGCCAAATCCAGCGTGTTGCGGGTGTATGTCTCAAAGGTGCGCACGCCCCGCTCGCAGAGAATCACGTTCTGGTTGCCGCTGGCCATGACATATTCGGCGCTCATCAGCCATTCCTCATAGGTGGCGGACATGCCGCGCTTGATCATAATGGGTTTGTCCAGCTTTCCAACCTCCTTGAGCAGGTTGAAATTCTGCATGTTCCGTGCGCCGATCTGGATCACGTCCACATCCTCGAACAAGGGGATCTGGGAAATGTCCATCAGCTCGGAGACGATAGGCAGGCCCGTCTCCTGCCGGGCCGCCTTTAAAATCTCCAGACCGTCCGCGCCAAGGCCCTGGAAAGAGTAGGGAGAGGTGCGGGGCTTGAACGCGCCGCCCCGAAGCATAGTGGCCCCGCTGGCTTTCACGGCCCGGGCGATGGCGATGACCTGCTCCTCGCTCTCCACAGAGCAGGGACCGGCCATAATGGTCAAAGTACCGCCGCCAACTTGAGTATTGCCTACCTTTACCACGGTGTCCTCGGGATGGAACTTGCGGTTGGCGTTTTTGTAAGGCTCCTGCACCCGCTTTACATCCTCCACGATATCCAGCGCCGAGAGGAGATCAATATCCAGTCGGGAGGTGTCGCCCACCAGACCCAGAATGGTGTGGGACTCGCCAAGGCTGGTGTGGATGGTGATGCCCTTATCCTGAAGCCAGCTAATGAGATTCTCAAGCTGCTCGCGGTTGGGATTGCTTTTCAGAATGACGATCATGATGGGTTCCTCCTTAAAATTGGTACAAAAAAGACCCGCAGCCGATTAGGCTGCGGGTCGTTTATGTACTGATATGGGTCCGACAATATCAGCCACACACACACTCGTTTTCAGCCCAACCAAAATAA
>DKLF01000143.1:0-1495 GCA_002455655.1 Oscillibacter sp. UBA6647
CGTAATTTATATTGTAGGAGGGACAACAATGGCAGAAAACTCAAAAACTTTAGAAAAGCAAGATGGCTTTAAGTCGCAGTGGGGTTTTATCATGGCGGCCGTCGGCTCCTGTGTGGGCATGGCCAACGTCTGGCGCTTCCCCATGCTGGTCTCCCGCTACGGCGGTCTGACCTTCCTGATCCCCTATTTCATCTTTGCATTCATCATTTCCCAGTCTGGTATGATGGAGGAGTTCTCTCTGGGCCGCTGGTCCGGCTTCGGTCCCGTCGGCTCCTTCGGCAAGGCCATGGAAAACGGCGGCAGGTCCAAAAAGATTGGTGAACTCATCGGTAGCGTTCCCGTGTTTGCCTCGCTGTGTCTGGGCACAGGCTATGCGGTCATCATGGGCTGGGTATTCTACTACGCCAAGATGGCCCTCACCGGCGAGCTGGTGGCCATGGGTCAGGACATGAACGTCATCGGCAGTACCTTCGGGGCCGTGGCTCCGGAGGCGGCGACACTCCCCGAAGCCATCAAGATGACTTTTGCGACCGGTGGCGCCAATAACTTCTGGATTATCGTTGCCATCGCAGTGTCTTTCCTCATTATGATTCTGGGCGTATCCGGCGGCATTGAGGCATCCTGCAAGGTCATGATTCCGGCCTTGTACGTGCTGTTCATCATTCTGGCGGCCGTCATGATCTTCATCCCCGGCACCGGCGACGGCTATCGGTATATCTTCACTCTGGATCCCAAGGGCCTGCTGAACCCGGAGGTTTGGGTCTTTGCTTTTGGCCAGTGCTTCTTCTCCCTGTCCGTGGCCGGCTCCGGCTCCGTCATCTACGGCTCCTATCTTGGCAAGGACGTGAAAATCCGTCAGTCTGCCGCCCTGTGCGCCGTGTTCGACACCTCCGCGGCCCTGCTGGCTATGCTGATCATTATCCCCGCCATGGCGACTGTGGGCGCGGATCTGGGCAACGGTGGCCCCGGCCTGCTGTTTATTTACATCCTGCCCGTCTTCAACAGCATGGGCGGCATCTCCCGGATCATCGGCATCTTCTTCTATGTCGCGGTCCTGTTTGCCGGCATCAGCTCCATTATCAATCTCTTTGAAACGCCCGTGGCGATGCTTCAGGAAAAGCTGCACGTGAAGCGCCTGACCGCCACCGCCGCAATCCACATTTTCGCCCTGATAGTCTCTCTGATCATCCAGCCTTGGACCTCCCAGTGGATGGACATGGTGTCCATTTACCTGTGTCCCTTGGGCGCCTTCACTGCCGGGTTTATGTTCTTCTGGGTCATGAAGAAGGATACCGCCATAGAAGCAGTACAGCTGGGCAGCGAAAAGCCCATCATGAAGTGGTTCTATTCCTTCGGCAAATATGTGTTTGTCCCGCTGTGCCTGCTGTGCTTTATTCTGGGCATTGGGTTTGGCGGCATTAGCTGATCGCCCCGGTGATTCAACACTCTTTTCAAAAAATGGGCGGCGCCGAAAAATGGCGCCGCCCTCGGTTCA
>DKLF01000143.1:1697-21481 GCA_002455655.1 Oscillibacter sp. UBA6647
CATCTTTTCACCTGTGCTTTGACAAGGTATCCCCAAAAATTGGGTAGTGCGCTGTCGTAGGGGGCTTTTCCCGCTTATGCAAGCTCCTGCGCGGGGGCGGATTTCCGGGTCCGCAGCTTCGCGGCGATGCGGTCCAGCATTTCACTCACCGGAACGTCCAGTGCGGCGGCAAGCTCGCCGCCCAAAAGCTGCTCCGCCTGCTTCATGAAGTGTTCGTCCACAGCCCCGAATTTTCGCTTCGTCTCCTCCACGAGTGTCTTTTTGCAGTAAATAGAGATGACAAGCTCCAAAAGATCGCGGCAGTCACTGGTTTGCAGAAGCGTCTGGTAATGGTCCCGCAGATTTTGGGTGCTGCCGCCGTAATAGGCCTGCGCCCGGCTGGCGGGAATCGCGTCCACCAGATCATCCGCCTCTTCTGCTGTCAAGATAGGCCGAATGGGCACCTTGCAATTTTCTATTGGTGCGTAAATCGTCCCGTCCTGATACAGGGGGCTGAGCACATAGTAGAGCTTATCCAGCTCTCCGGGCTTGCTCCGGCAAAAATCCGGCTGGGTGATATCCTCCACCCGACACACGCCCGTGCGTCCGTAAATCACAAGATCGTCCTTTTGAAACATAGCTCCTCCGCTTCCCGCTGACAGGCACAAAGCGCCTGCCGAAATGCCGGGAAAAATAACTTCCGTTATTTTTCCGCCGCGGGCCACGCCTTTTGGCGCGGCCCGCGGACTCAACTGCGCTTAATCGTTCCCACGATAAAACGCGCCGGTCCAACGGCCGAGTTTCTCGGCTGCTGGACCGTGTAATCTATATTTATATATTATAGCACATTTTTTGAAGAAATGGTAGGGGTTTTTTACAAATAATTTTAAAACCTGTCCCTGACGGTCAATTTCCGGGTCGGACGGGCGGCCAATCCGGCCCCGGGGCGTCAGGATAGACGGCTTCCACCTTTGGATTCGACCTGCTTGTCAAAGCACTTTAGCGTCTCCCAAATCACATTCTGGAAGTGAAACTGCGTCTGCCCCGCATAGGAATAACCAAGTCCCTCGTACAGACGGCAGGCCGGAAAATTTCCCTCGTAGGTGTCCAGACGTATGACGGGCCAGTTCTTTGTCCGGGCGTGCTCCTCGCAAAAGTGCACAAATTCCTTCCCTTTTCCCCGGCCTGCAAAGTCCGGATGAATGCAAAGGGTGTGGATGACCATGGCTTCTTCCGGTTTCACCTGAAAATTCCAGTGAATATTGGCGTATTCCGGCGGCTGAATCTGGTTGAGATTGACGCAGCCAAACAGTGCGCCGCCCTCCTCTCCCACATACAGCGTGCTCTGTTCAAACGCAGCCTTGGCATGAGCAAGAGTGGGGTAGAGGTCCTTCTGCCAGTTGGTATGGCGCACCGTTTCCTCCTGGTCTAACAACGCTCCGTAAAGAGCACCCACCCGGTCAAGATCCTGCTCTTGTGCAAGTCGAATCATCTCTATTTTCTCCTTTATGTTTCATAAAAAATCCGCAAGAGTTTGTCGAAATCTGCAGGACAGTTGCACAGGAAATGACTTTGCGCCGATAAAAGTCAAACTTCTTTGCCGTATGTTCCGCGGGGGGGAGCCCCAAAAGGGGCCTTGTCTGTCAAGCGACAGGACCCTTGCCTTTTGTGTGCTTGGGCGGATGTTTTTTCACCGGCGGGCTGGGAGGCGAACCCTGCGGAGGATGGGGACGCAGCTTAGAGGGCGAAATTTTTCGCTCCGCCAGTTGGTCCTTTACGAACTGACGGAACAGGGCATACAGCACCGAGCACAGGGGAATAAATACCAGCATTCCCAGAATTCCCATAAGCTTTCCGCCTAAGATGACCGCCACAAGCACCCAAATGGAGGGAAGCCCCACGGAAGACCCCACTACATGAGGGTAAATGAGGTTTCCCTCGATCTGCTGGATGACCAGAAACAGCACGATGAACAAAAGCGCCTGCACCGGATTTACCAAGAGAATCAGCAATGCGCCCACGGCGCAACCGATAAATGCCCCCACAATGGGAATCAGGGCCGTCAGCGACACCGTCACGCCTACCAGAACCGCATAGGGCATCTTAAAAATCGGCATAGTCACGATGAACAGGGAGCCCAGAATCACTGCCTCCAGACACTGGCCGGAAAGAAAGTTGGAAAACGTGCGGTTTGCAAGGTCGGCCACAGACAGAATCCGGTCCGCCGCCCGCTCCGGCAGCAGGGCATAGAGAATCTGGCGGATTTGATGCCCCAGCTTTTCCTTCTGAAGAAGCAGGTAGACGGCAAACACCAGCCCGATGAAAAATGTGCTCACGCCACTGACCACGCTGCCTACGAAGCTCATGCCGCCCAGCACGCCGCCAACGCCCGTATTTACCAGTTGCTCGCCCAAATCACGCAGCAGCTCCAGCGCCTTGGCGGACAGAGTGGTCCACTGGATGTCCAGCGTTTGAAGCGCCGTCTCAAGCTCTGGCAGGCGGGTTTCCAGCGTCGAGAGCATATCCGGCAGCCGGGTAAAAAACGTCTGTGCCTGCTGAGAGACAGAGGATACCGCATCCCCCAGACTGGGGACGATGACAAGGCTTGCAAGCGCCAGCACCCCCAATACCAGCCCCAGCGTAATCACAAAAGCCACGGGGCGGCGCAGTTTTGCGGTGCGCCTGTCGGTACCCATCCGCCGCTCCACCGCCCGCATGGGCACGTTGAGAATGAACGCCACGGCGCAGCCCAGCAAAAAGGGCGCGATGAGAGAAACCATCGCCCGCAGCGCCCCGCCCAGCAGCGTCAGGTTTTGCAGGCCCCAGTATCCCGCCAGCACGGCAAAGGCCGCGGCGGCCACTGTCCACACCGTTTTCTTATGAAACTCCATATTTTCTCCTTTTGAAGAAGCGGGCGGGGCAAGGCTCCGCCCGCTTGACCGGGTTCCGGCTTATAAAATAGGATGGGGCGAAGCGTCAACTGCGGCGATAGTTTTCCGCCGCCGTCAGATAGCTTTGCGCCTCTTCCCGGTTGGCCTCAATCTCCTCCGGCGTGAGGGGCCGGACCACCTTGGCGGGGCTGCCCAGAATCAACGACCCGTCCGGCGCGTCCATTTTCCCGGACACCAGCGCCCCCGCACCCACAAGGCAGTTGTTTCCGATCCGCGCCCCGTTTAAAAGCACGGAGCCCATGCCCACAAGGGTGTTGTCTCCCACGGTGCAGCCGTGGAGAATGGCCCCGTGGCCCACGGTGCAGCCGTTGCCCACCGTCGTCTCGTCGTGAAGCGCGCAGTGGTCCTGAATGTTGGTGTTTTCCCCAACCCGGATGGGGCCCCAGTCCCCCCGGAGCACGGCGTAATACCAGATGTTGGCGCCCTTGCCAAGGGTCACGTCCCCAGCTATCACAGCGCCCTCGGCAATCAAAACGTCCTGATCCGTCTCTCTTTTTTGATAAGGCATATGGAAGTCCTCTCTAGATGGCGAAATTTATATAGCGAAATTTCCGTTTACGAACACGGGGATTTCCTCTCCTGCGTGGGTGGTGCCCACGATGGACAAATCCTGCGTCCCCACCATAAAGTCCACATGGGTGATGGAGTCGTTCAGGCCCCGGCGGGTCAGCTCTTCACGGCTCATTTCATGCCCGCCCTTCAGGCAGGGATATGCCTCGCCGAAGGCAATGTGGCAGGCGGCGTTTTCGTCAAACAGGGTGTTGTAGTACAGGATTTTTTGGTTGGAAATGGGGCTGTCATAGGGGACAAGCGCCACTTCGCCGAAATAGGACGCGCCCTCGTCCACGGAGATGGCGGCCCGCAGGTTTTCTTCGCCTTGTCGGGCGTGGGCCTCCACAATTTTTCCGTCTTTTACCACAAAGTGGAAGCCGTCGATGATATTTCCGTCGTTCACCAGAGGGATGGAGGCGTACACCACCCCGTTTACCCCGGTTTTCAGGGGAGAGGTAAACAGCTCCTCCGTGGGAATGTTGGCGATAAAGGTCTGGCCCTTCAGGGTCACGTCGTCCCCCGCCTCCCAGACATGGCCCTCGGGAAGCTCTACCGTCAAATCGGTGCCAAGGGAATTTTTGTAGTGGAGGGACTTGAAGTTCAGTGCATTCAGCGTTTTTCTGCGCCGGGCCAGCGTGTCAAGATGCTCCCGCCATTTTTCAACGGCACTTCCGTCGCCGCTGATGCGCACGGCGGCAAAAATAGCGTCCCACAGCCGCTCCATGGCCTCGGCCTCCGTCGCCTTGGGGAAAACCCGCTTGGCCCAGGAGGGAATGGGAATGGACGCGATGCACCAGGGGAAGCCGCCGGACATTTGCAGGCGGTTAAACATCCGCAGTGCCTGCCCCCCGGCCCGCTGGGCCCGGACCACCCGGCCCGAATCCACGCCCTTGAGATTTTCCGGGTCACCGGCGGAGATGGCAAGATAGGCTGCCCCCTCCATGGCATAGTCGTTAAAAAAGTGCCGCCGCCACAGGGGAACGGAGTCAAACACGTCCTCCTCGGCCCGCAGGTACTTCATCCGGCCCAACGCGTCGTCGTTCCAGTTTACCACCACCTCGCGGCAGCCCGCGTCATAGGCCTTTTCCGCGCACATCCGGGCAAACCACGCGCACTCCACCGGAGTGGAGATGACCAGTGTCTGCCCTTTCTGCACGTTCAGGCCCACCTGAATCAGCAGCGCGGCGTATTCCATCAATTTTTCCTCGTGCTTCAATCTGCATCCATCCTTTCGTCAGGCCCGGCGCACCGGGGCTTGCGGGGCTTGCCCGCTCCGTTTTGTGTTTGTTGAGTCCTTTATGGTTCCTCCTGCTCAAAGGAAAAGCTGTCTTTTCCCTCCCTGCGCAGGGAGATAAGGGTTCCGTTCAGCTCCGCGCCCATAATCAGCGCGGTGGCGCTTAGATACATCCACACCAAAAGGGCCATGGCCGTTCCGATGGAGCCGTACAGCAGGGAATAGTTGGCCATGCGCTCCATATAGACAGCGTAAATCCCCGACAGCACCAGCCACCCAAAAAGAGACGAAACCACGCCGGGAAGCAGGTTTCGCCAGGGCTGGCGGGTGTCCTGCGTGATGGCATAGAGCGCCAGAAGGGCGAAGCACGCCACCACCGCCACCAGAGGAAACCGCAGCGTGGCCCACAGCTTTGCCGCAAAAGGCGGCAGGTGAAAATTTTCCACCGCGTAGGAAAGCACGGTGCTGTTGACGCTCATCAGCACCAGCGTCAGCGCCAGCGCCAGCAGCAACAAAATCGTGTAAACCAGCGTGCGCACAAAATGCGCCGCCGCGTGGCGGGGCGGGCCTAAATGGTACGCCGTGCGCACGGAGCGCATCAGGGTGTTGGCGGCCCGCATGGGAAAGTAAATGGAGAACACCAGCCCAAACAGCAGCAGCCGCACATTGGCATTGGCCTGCACATGGACAAGGTACACGCCGATGAAATCCACCGCCACCTTGGGCAGAAATTCCCCAAGGTCCTTTAAGATCGTACCTACGTCCAGATGCAGCAGGCCCAACAGGGAGCTGGCAAAAATCAGCATGGGGAAAATGGCAAACAGAAGGTAAAACGCCAGCGCCGCGCCCTGAATGGACACGTTGTGCCGCAAATAGCGACGCACCAGCAGATACAGGCCGCGCCAGAGTTTGCTTTTCGGCAGCGGCGGAAGATATGGCTTGCTCACAGCGCCCCCCCTTCACATGGTACGATACCATGACAGTATTTACCGGCTCGGTAAAAATATGACGGCGGCGGCACAAAGCGGGCCGTTTCAGTAATTTTACCATGATTTTCCGCCGCCGTCCACCGGCATTTTTATTTTTTACCCCGCCATTCTGCACGAAAAATGGTGCTTTTTGTACTTTATTAAGACCGCTGAGAATTGAATTACCTTGTCGGCGGAAAACAAGGCACGGCGGAGAGCAAAGCCCTCCGCCGTGCGTATTACGCCCTGCGCATTTTAATTTTTAGAAGTCTGCGCTGCCCACGGTGCGGGGATGGGGCAGCACGTCCCGGATATTGCTCACGCCGGTGAGATACATCACCATCCGCTCAAAGCCCAGACCGAAGCCCGCGTGCTTGCAGGAGCCGTACCGCCGCAGATCGCAGTACCACCAGTAATCCTGCGGGTCCATACCCGTCTCCCGGATACGGGCCTCCAGCTTGTCCAGCCGCTCTTCGCGCTGGCTGCCGCCGATGATTTCGCCGATGCCGGGAACCAGACAGTCCGTTGCGGCGACGGTTTTTCCGTCGTCGTTCATCCGCATATAAAACGCCTTGATTTCCTTGGGATAATCCGTGACAAACACGGGCTTTTTAAACACCTGCTCCGTCAGATACCGCTCGTGCTCCGTCTGAAGGTCGGTGCCCCACTCCACCTTGTAGGCAAACTGGTCGTTGTGCTCCTTCAAAATCTCCACGGCCTCGGTATAGGTCACGCGGCCAAAGTCGGCGGTGGCCACATGCTCCAGCCGCTCCTTGAGGCCCTTGTCCACGAAGCTGTTGAAAAAGTCCATCTCTTGGGGGCAGCGCTCCATGGTGCGGCGGATGACGAATTTAATCATGGCCTCCGCCACGTCCATGTCTCCCTTGAGGTCGGTGAAAGCCATCTCCGGCTCGATCATCCAGAACTCGGCGGCGTGGCGCTGGGTGTTGGAATTCTCGGCCCGGAAGGTGGGGCCGAAGGTATACACGTCGCCAAAGGCCATGGCAAAGTTTTCTGCGTTGAGTTGGCCAGACACCGTGAGGTTTGCGGGCTTTCCGAAAAAGTCCTGAGAATAGTCAATCTGCCCATCCTCGGTGCGGGGCGGATTCTCCGGGTCCAGCGTGGTCACCCGAAACATCTCGCCCGCGCCCTCACAGTCGCTGGCGGTGATGATGGGAGTGTGAACATAGACGAAGCCCCGGTTTTGGAAAAACTCGTGGATGGCAAAGGCCGCGACGCTGCGCACCCGGAAGGCGGCGGAGAACAGGTTGGTCCGGGGCCGCAGGTGCTGGATGGTTCGGAGAAATTCCGGGCTGTGGCGCTTTTTCTGGAGAGGGTACTCCGGGGTGGAGGTGCCCTCGACTTCAATTTTGGACGCCTTCAGCTCCAAAGGCTGCTTGGCCTCCGGCGTGAGGGCCACCGTGCCGGTGACGATCAGCGCCGCGCCCACGTTCTGGGACGCGATCTCCGCGTAGTTGGCAAGAGCTGCCGTGTCCAGCACCACCTGCAAATTTTTAAAACAGGAGCCGTCATTCAGCTCCACAAAGCCGAAGTTCTTCATGTCCCGCACGGTGCGGACCCAGCCGCCCACGGTGATCTCCTTGCCGGAATAAACCTCGCTGTCGGCGAAAAGCGCCGCAATTTTTGTCATACTCATTTCGTTCACCCGTTTTGTCGTTTTTGCCGGAACGGCATCATTTAAATACAGAATAATATTATACGCGCTTTTTCAGCGGTTTACAAGTCGCTTTCCCTCAAATCACCTGAAACAGGTAAAATTTGAGATAGTCCGTCTCCTCCACGCCCCAGAGAATGGGATGGTCCGGTCCCTGCTGGCGCGCTTCCACCTGCCGAAGCTGCACCCCCGCGTCCCGGGCGGCGCTTTGCAGCATAGCCTCAAATTTTTCGTGGGTGGCAAAGTGAGAGCAGGAGCAGGTGGCAAGATATCCCCCTCGGGGCAGCAGCTTCATGGCCCGGTAGTTGATTTCCTTATAGCCGGTGATGGCGTTTGCCACCGTGGCCCGGGACTTTGTGAACGCCGGTGGGTCCAAAATAATGAAATCGTATTTCCGGGGCTGTTTTTCAAGCTCCGGCAGCAGGTCAAACACGTTGGCCCGGACGCACTCCACCACGTTCTCCAGCCCGTTGCGCCGCACATTGTCTTTTGCCAGTTCCACCGCCGATTCAGACACATCCACGGCGGTGACATGGGCCGCGCCGCCCATGGCGGCGTTTAAGGCGAAGGAGCCGGTGTGAGTGAAGCAGTCCAGCACCGTCCGTCCCTTGGAAAGTCGGGCCACCGCCTGACGGTTAAACTTCTGGTCCAGAAAAAAGCCGGTCTTCTGCCCGTTTTCCACGTCCACCAGATACTTCACGCCGTTTTCAACAATCTCTGTCACGGCGGATTCCGGCGGCGTCTCCCCCGGCAGGAGGAACCAGCCCTTGTATTGCGTGAGTCCCTCTTTTTCCCGGATGGCAACGTCGTTGCGCTCATAGATTCCGGTAATCTCCTGTCCATCCTGACGCAATATTTCCGCCAGCAGGGGAAGCAGCAACTCCTTGCGTACTTCCATTCCAACAGAGAGAATCTGCACGGCGAGAAGCGGGCCAAACCGGTCCACAGTCAGCCCGGGAAAGCCGTCGGCCTCGCCGAACACAAGGCGGCAGCAGGTTAAATCCTCCGGCCGCAGCACAGTTTTTCGGTATTCCAAGACCCAGCGGAGCTTCCTCTCCCAAAATGCCCGGTCAAAGGTGTCATTGGCGTTGCGGGAGACAAGGCGGATTCGGATTTTGGACTGTTCCGAGTAAACTCCCGTTCCCAGATACCGACCCTTTTGGCTCACCGCGTCTACCAGAGCCCCGTTTTCCGGCGCGCCGCGCAGGGCGGTGATTTCCTCACCGTAAACCCACGGGTGGCCCCGGAGCAGGGTGGCCTCCGCCTTGGGCGTGATGGTGGCGCTTGGATAGATTCTCTCCGTTTTCATAAGCGTATCCTCATTTCCGTTTTCCGCATTTCGTGTTCGAGTGTAGCACATTTTTTGAAAAAACGCTATATCCCGTGAAAGTTTATACATTTTTTCTTGACAGGGGGGCGGCAAACGATTAAACTAAAAAAGGATTCTTATCGGCAGTTTTAAAGCCGCTGATTTTTCCAAAATTGCCACGCAAATAAACACCGAAAATTCAGGAGGTAAACCATTGTGACGGAGATCATCGTTTCAGTCCTGGCGGGGCTGGTGGTCGGCGGCGCGGTTTGCTTCCCTCTCGGTATTCGCTACCGGAAGCAGGTATCCGAACGGGAAATCTCAAGCGCCGAAGAAGAGGGTCGGCGCATCATCAACGAGGCGATAAAAAGCGCAGAAACCAAGAAGAAAGAAGCCCTGTTGGAAGCAAAGGAAGAGATCCTGAAAAACCGCAGCGAACATGAGAAGGAAGTAAAGGAACGCCGGTCCGAACTGCAGCGGCAGGAAAACCGCTTACAGCAAAAGGAAGAGAACCTCGACCGCAAAACCGAGGCCATTGAGAAAAAGGAAGACGCCCTGGCCCAGAAGCACCAGCAGGTGGACCGGGAGACTGAAGAAATCAAAACCATCAAGCGCAGCCAGACAGAGGTGCTGGAGCGTATCTCCGGCTTCACCGCCGAGGAGGCCAAGCACTATCTGATCGAGCAGGTGGAGAGCGAAGTAACCCACGAAACAGCCCTGAAAATCAAAGAAGTGGAAGCCCGCATGAAAGAGGAGAGCGATACCCGCGCCCGCGAGGTGGTGGCGCAGGCCATCCAGCGCTGCGCGGCGGACTCTGTGGCGGAAATGACCGTCAGCGTGGTGGCGCTTCCCAACGACGAAATGAAGGGCCGCATCATCGGCCGAGAGGGCCGCAACATCCGCACCATCGAAACACTGACCGGCGTGGACCTGATTATCGACGACACGCCGGAGGCCATCACCGTCTCCTGCTTTGAGCCGGTCCGCCGGGAGGTTGCCCGGCTGGCGCTGGAAAAACTGATTTCCGACGGGCGCATTCACCCCACTCACATTGAGGAGATGGTGGAAAAGGCCCGCAGGGAAGTGGACGCCGTGATTAAGGCCGAGGGCGAACGCGCCGTGTTTGAAACCGGCGTGCGCAATCTGCATCCCGAGCTTGTGAAGATGCTGGGCCGGCTTCATTACCGCACCAGCTATGGCCAGAACGTTTTGCAGCACTCTATCGAGGTCAGCCACATTGCCGGTATGATGGCGATGGAGCTGGGCGCGGACGCACAGGCCGCCAAGCGGGCGGGCCTGCTTCACGATTTGGGCAAGTCCGTGGACCACGAGATGGAAGGCACCCATGTGCAGCTGGGCGTGGAATTTGCCCGGAAGTACAAGGAGAAGGAAGACATCATTCACGCCATCGAGGCCCACCACAACGATGTGGAGGCCCATACGGTGGTGGCCTGCCTTGTGCAGGCGGCGGACGCGATTTCTGCGGCCCGGCCCGGCGCGCGGCGCGAGAATCTGGAGAACTACATCAAGCGTCTCCAGCAGCTTGAAGAAATTACCGGCAGCCATCCGGGCGTTGAAAAGTCCTTTGCCATTCAGGCGGGGCGCGAGGTCCGCGTGATGGTGAAGCCCGACCAGATTTCCGAGGACGAGATGGTGATTCTGGCCCGGGATCTGGCCAAAAAGATCGAGGAAGAGATGGAATACCCCGGACAGATCAAGGTCCATCTGATCCGCGAGACAAAAGCAGTGGAATACGCGAAGTAACAAGCAAGCCCCCGGCCAGACGGCCGGGGGCTTTTTAATTAGTTCCGTTGCGGGCTTTATGGAAGAACTTAAAAAACCTTGCTGCTTAAAAATGAGATCAGGCGCTGACCAGCTCATAGTAAGCCTTGGCTGTTACGCGGTAGACCAATGCGTAAATCACCGCGAACACCGCCAGCGTCCCTGCGGTGCACCCCAGCACCAGCGGCCCGTTGTGCAGGGAAAACAGGGTCAGCAGCCGGGTCATGAGACTGAAATCGAACGCCACATGAACCGCCGCCACTGCCAGAGGCGCAAAGAACACCACCAATAGCTGGGAGTTGATAGACTGCCGGACGGTTTTCAGCTCCATTCCCACCTTCTGCATCACAAGATACCGCTCTCGGTCTTCATAGCCCTCAGAGATTTGCTTGTAATAGATAATCAGGACGGCGGCCATCAGGAAGATTGTTCCCAAAAATACCCCAAGGAAGAAAAAGCCGCCGTTGAGCGAATAGTAATCCTGCCCAAAGTTCTCTCTGGTTTCAAGGTCCAGCCGGGCCCAATCTCCCGTGCCGGTGAAATCCATCGTCTGCTCCAGCTCGTTGGGTTGTACCACGCCCGCGTCCACATCCCAAAAGCCGCGCCACTGCATGGGTTCCGCGTCCTGCGCGCCCAGAGAGGCCCGCTGGCCTTGATACAGCGCGTCAAGCACCTCATCAGACACCACCATGTACAGCACATCCACCGCCGAGGGCTGGAATTCGGGCGGGGCAGGATACTGCGCATCGGGCTTCGCCGCTGTCAGCGTCAGGTCGTCGGCATTGGAAAACCGGAAGGTTAGACTCTGCTTTTGCCCCGCTCCGTCTGCATACAGCAGCATGTCACCGTCGGAAAGTGTCGGGGCCTCTTTACCGGTGACGGCGGCATAATCAGCGGGGGTCATGGCGCAAATCATGTTGTTGTAGGCCGAATTACCGCTTTTCACCTCCAGCGTACCGTTGTCTTCATGCACACCGAAAGAGAGATATCCGTAACTGGAAACGGGCGCGGCAGAGATTCCTTCCGTCCCAAGCTGTTCGGCCACGGTTTTATAAAGCGCCTGCGAGTCAAAGGGGGAATCCTTCACCGGGTCATACTGAATTTCGGCCCGCAGGTTTCCGGGGAACTGTTCCTCCAGCGCCGCCTCGCTTCCCAGATATAGCGACAGCGTACCGGAAATCATTACCAGCACCATGGTGGATAGCACGCAGATATTGGCAAGGCCCACGGCGTTGCGCTTCATGCGATACAGCATTCCAGAAACGCCGATAAAATGGTTGATTTGATAGTAATATTTTTTATTGGCCCGCAGGGCCTTCAGAACCGCAATGCTCATGGCGGTAAACAGGCAGTACGTCCCGATGATGACCAGCAGCACCGCCACAAAATACATGCCCAGCGCCGCCATGGCGGACCGGGTTGTAATGGCAATGGTATATCCCGCGCCCAGCGCAGCAATGCCGATGACCGCTGTGATGACGCGGGTCTTCGGCTCCCGCTCCCCGGCGCTGCTTTCCCGCAGCAGCTCTGTGGGATTCTGGACGTGGATACGGCGAAGATTGAGCAGCAGATTGAACAGCAATATGATTCCAAACAGTACCGCAGTCCCGACGATTCCCTCGCCGGATACGTAAAAGCCGTATGCAATGTCCATCTGCATCAGGCGGCACAGCAGCAAAACCGCCAGCTTTTGCAGCAGCAGCCCCAGCAGCACGCCGCCCACAATGCCCGCGGCGGCGGTATAAGCCGCTTCAAAGCCCAAAACGATTGCGATGTGCCGCTTGCCCATGCCGAGAACATTGTAAAGCCCCAGCTCCCGTTTGCGCCGCTTCATCAGGAAGCTGTTGGTATACGTCAGAAAAATCACCGCAAACACGGCAATCACAAAAGTGCCGATGCTCATAAACACGGACAGATACATGTATCGGGAGCTGTTGGGGAGATCAGGCTGGTTTGCAAGAGCCAGCACGATGTAGTACGCCGCCGCCGTCCCGATGACGGTCAAAAGATAGGGAATGTAGAATTTTCCGTTTCGCGCCAGATTGACCAGCGCCATCCGTGGGTAAAAATGCCCCTTACTCATTTGCCTCACCGCCTTGCGCCAGCACCGTCAGCGTGTCGGAGATGCGGCCAAATTGCTGTTCCCGGGTGTTTTCCCCGCGATAGAGCTGGTGATAGACCTCTCCGTCCCGCAAAAACAAAACCCGCTGGGCATGGCTGGCGGCCTTGACGGAGTGGGTCACCATTAAAATGGTCTGCCCGCTTCCGTTGATCTCTCCGAACAAATCCAGCAGCCGGTCGGAGGCCCGGGAATCCAAAGCGCCGGTGGGTTCGTCCGCCAGAACGATCTGGGGCTTTGTAATCAGCGCCCGCGCCACGGCGCAGCGCTGCTTTTGCCCGCCGGAAACCTCATAGGGGTATTTACTTAAAATGTCCCGGATTCCAAGCTGCTCCGCCAGCGGCTTCAACGCCTTTTCCATCTCACCGAACTCCTGCCTTGCCAGCACCAGCGGGAGAAAAATATTATCCTGCAAGGAAAATGTGTCCAGCAAGTTAAAATCCTGAAACACAAAGCCCAGATTTGTCCGGCGAAAGGCGGCCATGTCCCGCTCCCGGATATCGGAAACGGCCCGGCCTGCCAGCAGGACCTCTCCGGAGGTGGGCTTGTCCAGCGCCGCCAATATATTCAAAAGCGTGGTTTTTCCCGAGCCGGATTCCCCCATGATGGCCACGTATTCCCCGGGCTCCACGGAAAAGCTGACATTTTTCAATGCCTCCACCTGATTTCCGCCGAAGCGGGTGGTATAGATTTTTTGCAGATGAGATACTTCCAGAAGCGACATATGAACTCCTCCTTTTCATACTCTCATCCTAACAAAGCGTTTGCGGTACTGCCATTGAATTTCCTTACAGTTTTGCCCGCAAGCTTACAGTTTTGTAAGCTTTACGTTTACGACCGACTGAAGGCCCCAGAAGCGGACAGCAAAAGCAGCCCGGCTCGTTTGAAGGGCAGGCGCTATTCCGCCACCTGCCGCCCTTCGTGCAGCAGCAGACGCACAATGGTCCCCGCGCCGGGCCGGGACACAATGGTAATCCCGTGGCCCAGATTCGTCAAAACCCGTCGGCTGAGATACAGCCCTATGCCCGTGGCTTTCCGGTCCTCCCGGCCATTATAGCCGGTGAAGCCCTTTTCAAATACCCGGGGCAGGTCCTCCGGGCGGATACCGATGCCATTGTCCGCGATGGCCAGCGTTTCGCCGTCGGGATAGATGCGGACGGTGCCGCCCTCGGGGGTATATTTGATGGCGTTGGACAAAATCTGGCCCAGCACAAAGCCCAGCCATTTTTCATCCGTCAAAAGCGTTCTGTGCGTCTCGTGAAATTCCAGCGTCAGCTTTTTAAGAATAAACAACCGCGCGTACCGGCGCAGACTTGCCCGGATGATTTCGTCCAGCTCGCAGCGGCGCAGAACATAGTCCGTGGAGTCGCTGTCCAGTCGCAGATACCCCAGAACCATTTCCACATATTCCTCAATTTTTAAAAGCTCTGCGGACAGGGCCTCCCGGTCCGTCTCTCCGCCGGACTGAAGCAGAAGCCGCCCGGCGGCAATGGGCGTTTTGATCTGGTGGGCCCAAAGGGTATAGTAATCCAGCAAATCCTGGCGGCTGTTTTCGCTCTGGGTCAAAAGCCGCGCCCGATGGGCACATACGGCGTTTAAAAGCGCCTGATAGTCCGCCTCCAGCGCGCTGCGGGGGTGGGGAAGGGGCAGTACCGTTTCATAAACGGCCTTTTTCAGCAGCTCCAGCTCTTTATGGCGGCGGAGAAACCCGGCATAACCCACCACAAAAAACAGCAGGCCCAGCACGATGCACAAAAGCGCCGCGTACCCCACCGCCTCGGCGGGGTATGCATACAGCGACAAAACCCCGGCAAAAATGGCGGCGGACGCCGCCAGAAAAAGCAGCAGCTTATACTGCCGTCTCAGATATTGCAGCAGCATGCTCAGCCCTCCACCAGATAGCCCGCGCCCTTTTTCGTGCGGATCAGCGCTCCAAGGCCCGCCGCCTCCAGCTTTTTGCGCAGGCGGGCCACGTTCACCGTCAGGGTGTTTTCATCCACAAACGCGTCGGATTCCCACAGTCGGGCCATCAGACCCTCGCGGCTGACAATCCGGCCCCGGTTTTCCAAAAGCATCTGCAAAATTTTCAGCTCGTTGCGGGTCAGCTCCAGCTTTTCCGTCCCGGCGGTCAGCGTCCCGTCGGACACGTTCAAAACCGCCCCGCCGCAGGACAAAAGCTGGGCAGGCCCTCCGAAATCATAGGCCCGGCGCAGCAGCGCCTGCACCTTGGCGGTGAGGACGCTTAAATCAAACGGTTTTGCCAGAAAATCGTCTCCGCCCATGTTCATGGCCATAATCTGGTTCATGTCGTCCCCGGCGGAGGAGATGAACAGAATCGGGACCTTGGACACCCGCCGGATCTCCGTGCACCAGTGATATCCGTTGAAAAACGGAAGCGACACATCCAAAAGCACCATCTGCGGTGCGGCGGCGGCAAATTCCGCCATGACATTCTGGAAATCACCAACCCGGATGACCCGGTGGCCCCAGCTTTCAAGATGCGCCTCCATGGCCCCGGAGATCACCGGGTCGTCCTCCACAATTAAAATACGGCATCCGTTCAAATTCCGTGCCTCCCTATGCGCCTGCTCGTTTCGCGGGTACTTTTGAAACGGCAAACGACTGTGTTTTACGCGCCTGAAAGACGCGCTTGATCAAATACATGTTCTTCGAGGATAGTATAATCTATTTCCAATTTTAGCGCAACGCTTCACTTTTTGTCCGCCCGCCGCAGAATTTTGTGGATTTTTCCTCTCTGTGTCAGAAACTTGCTCTTGAATCCGGTCCGGAAAAGTGCTATGATAACCCTAATTAGGATAGAGGCGCGAATGAGACGGCGCTGCGGGAGCCGACAGGCAACGATCGCAGCGGAAGCGAGTTCGCCGAACTGAACCGGCAGGTATGCCGCTTTGGTGGGTCCGGGGAGAACATCTCCGGGACTGTCCGCGGGAAACCGCGGGTGCGCTATCTGCTCACAGGGTACTTCCGCACGCTTTGTAAATCAGTGTGGGGGCGATTGTCGGTAGAGAGCGTTTTCTCTGCCGATTTTTTGTTGCTCAAACAATCAACGTATGGAGGAAACACTATGAAATTCGATCATGTACAGGGTTCAATCGTGGCCACGGTCACGCCGTTTCACGACGACGGGAGCGTCAACTTTGAGGTTCTGACCCAGCTTTTGGAGCGGCAGATTGCCGCCGGGACGGACGCCATTCTGGTTCTCGGAACCACCGGAGAATCCTCCACCATGACCCACGAGGAGGACGACGCAGTGGTAGCCCATGCGCTGAAAACCATCAACGGACGGGTGCCGGTGGTGGTGGGCAGCGGCTCCAACTGCACCGCCACCCAGGTGCAGAATGCAAAGCGCTATCAGGCCATGGGGGCCGACGGACTGCTTTTGATCACACCCTACTACAATAAGACCAATGCCGAGGGCATGTATCACCACTTTGCCGACGTGGCAGACGCGGTGGAGATTCCCTGCATTCTCTACAATGTCCCGGGGCGCACAGGCTGCTCCATCCCCGTGTCCGTGGTGGAACGGCTGGCGAAGCACCCCAACATCGCCGCCATCAAGGAAGCCTCCGGCGATATGAGCTATGCCATGAAAATCGCCCATTGCATCGGGCCGGACTTTGCGCTCTATTCCGGAAACGACGACATCACAATCCCCCTGCTTGCCATCGGCGGCAGCGGCGTGATCTCCGTGTATGCCAACGTGATGCCCAAGGAATGCCACGAAATTGTCACGGAATTTCTCCATGGCGACCGGGAAAAAGCGCTTGCGCAGCACCTGCGGTATTTGCAGGTGATGAACGATTTGTTTTTGGAGGTCAACCCCATCCCCGTGAAGACGGCCATGAACCTGATGGGCCTGAATGTGGGGCCCATGCGTCTGCCCCTCTATGAGATGAGCGGGAATGCAAAGCAGAAGCTGGAGGCCACCATGCGGGAGGCGGGTCTGCTGTGAAGCTCATACTGATCGGACACGGAAAAATGGGGAAGCTGCTGGAGCAGCGGGCTGCGGAGCTGGGCCACGAGGTAGTCGCCGCCTTAGACCGGGAAAGCCTTGCACAGCTCTCCTCGCTTCCAGCGGCGGATATGGCCATCGACTTCTCCCGGCCGGAGACGCTGGGCGCGATTGGAGCCTACGTCCGCCGTACCGGCACGCCCCTGCTCTCCGGCACCACGGGCTATACATCGGAGGAAATGGAGGAGCTTCGCGCTCTTGGGACCGCCGCCCCGGTGCTCCACGCCGCCAACTTCTCTCTCGGCATCGCGGTGTTCCGCAGGGCGCTGGCGCAGGTTTCCGACACACTGAAGCCCGCATTTGACATTGAAATTGAGGAAATTCACCACAATCAAAAGGCCGACGCGCCCAGCGGCACGGCAAAGCTGCTTCTCTCCGCCATCGACCCGGCCGGGGAATACACCCCCGTCTATGGGCGGGAGGGAAACACCGGTGCGCGAACCCCAAAGGAAATCGGGGTTCACGCGCTGCGGGGCGGCACCGTGGCGGGGACCCACACGGTTTCCTTCTTCGGTCCGGACGAGGAGCTGTCCATTACCCACCGGGCCGCCAGCCGCCTGATTTTTGTGAACGGCGCGCTTCACGCGGCCGGTCTGCTGACGGGAAGGCCCAAGGGGTTTTACGCGCTTGAGGACCTGCTGTTCGGGCAATAAAAAATTTCAACCTGACAGTGCGGATTCCGCGCAGGATACGCGGGAAGCCGATAGAAAGGAATTAAAACCAATGAACGCCCAGGAAATTATTGACTACATTGCAAATTCCGAGAAGAAGACCCCTGTGAAGGTCTACGTGAATATGTCAGGTCCGGTGGACTTTGGCTCCGCCAAAGTCTTCGGGTCCAATGGGAGCTACACCGTGTTTGGCGACTGGGGGGAGCTGGGCCCCATTTTGGAGCAAAACCGCGCCAAGATTATTGATCTGATGGTGGAAAACGACCGGAGGAATTCCGGCGTGCCTTTGCTTGACACAAGGAACGTTCCGGCCCGCATCGAGCCCGGCTCCATTATCCGCGAAAAGGTGGAGATCGGCGAGGGTGCGGTGATTATGATGGGGGCTATCCTCAACATCGGCGCCATTGTCGGCCCCGGCACCATGATTGACATGGGCGCGGTGCTGGGCGGACGGGCCACAGTGGGCGCGCACTGCCACATTGGAGCCGGCGCGGTGCTGGCCGGGGTGGTGGAGCCTGCCTCCGCAACGCCCGTGATTGTGGAGGACAACGTGCTGGTGGGCGCCAACGCTGTGGTGATTGAGGGCGTCCGCATAGGGAAAAACGCCGTGGTGGCCGCAGGTGCGGTGGTGGTGGAGGATGTGCCTGAAAACGCCGTGGTGGCAGGCTGTCCCGCCCGAGTTGTCAAAATGAAGGACGAGAAGACTGTGGGGAAGACCGCTCTGGTGGATGCGCTGAGAAGGCTGTGAGCAGGGAAGACGGTTTAGACCCGGACAAATTGATCATATTGGTGAAATCCCGCATAAAAAACGTTTTTATGCGGGATTTTGTATTCCCTTTTGGAAGGGAATATGATATATTATAGAGCACTTGTGTGCAAAGGAGACTGGAAACTATGCTGAATACAGCGAATATCTGCATTACTATTTCAATTCTCGTCTATCTGATTGCGATGGTGGCCATCGGCGCGGCCTGTTCTAAAAAGAACAAGACCACGGACGACTTCTATCTGGGCGGGCGAAAGCTTGGCCCGCTGGTCACGGCCATGAGTGCCGAGGCCTCCGATATGAGCAGTTGGCTTTTGATGGGCCTGCCGGGGGTGGCGTATCTCACGGGCGTGGCCGACGCGGGCTGGACTGCCGTGGGTCTTGCGCTGGGCACCTATCTCAACTGGCTGATTGTGGCCCGCCGCATCCGGCTGTATACCCATAAGCTGAACGCCATTACCATTCCGGAGTTTTTCTCCAAGCGCTTTGGGGATGAAAAGCGGCTGCTCACGGGGATTTCCGCAGTGGTCATCCTGATTTTCTTTATTCCTTACACCGCCTCCGGCTTTGCTGCCTGCGGAAAGCTGTTCAACAGCCTGTTCGGCGTGAATTATCTGGGGGCGATGGTGATCTCCGGTATCGTGATCGTAGCGTACACGACCATGGGCGGGTTCCTTGCCGCTTCTACCACCGACTTTATTCAGAGCATTGTCATGACCGTGGCCCTGCTGATTGTGCTGTTGTTCGGCGTGAACGCTGCGGGTGGACTGGACGTGGTGATGGACAACGCCCGGGCACTCCCCGGCTATCTGAGTATGGCCCTGAGCCACAGCCGGGCGGAAAACGCCGCCGTTCCGTACAGCCTGATTACCATTATCTCCACCTCCGCCTGGGGTCTTGGGTATTTTGGAATGCCCCACATTCTGCTGCGCTTTATGGCCATTGAGGACGAGCGGAAGCTGAGCCTCAGCCGCCGTGTCGCCACCGTGTGGGTGGTGATTTCCATGGCAGTGGCTATTTTTATCGGCATCGTGGGCTATGGCGTCACCGTGGCGGGCGGCATCGGGTTTTTGGAAGGCTCTGCCTCCGAAACCATTATCGTGCGGCTGTCGGGCCTTTTGTCCACCTTTGGCATTCCCGCAGCGCTGCTTGCCGGTGTGGTGCTGGCGGGGATTCTGGCCAGCACCATGTCCACCGCCGACTCTCAGCTTCTGGCGGCGGCCTCCAGCGTGTCCCAGAACTTGCTGGACGAGTGTTTCCATGTGAAAATGAGCGAAGGGAAAAAAGTGGCTGCCGCCCGGATGACGGTGCTGGGGATTGCCCTGATTTCCATGATTTTGGCGCGGGACCCCAACAGCTCCGTATTCGGCATTGTGTCCTTTGCGTGGGCGGGCTTCGGCGCGGCTTTTGGCCCTGTGGTCCTGTCTGCCCTGTTCTGGAAGCGGAGCACCTGGCAGGGGGCGCTGGCGGGTATGATCTCCGGTGGCACCATGGTTTTTGTGTGGAAGTATCTGGTGCGGCCTCTGGGCGGTGCATGGAACATCTACGAGCTGCTGCCCGCATTCTTGACCGCCTGTGTCTTCATCGTCATCGTCAGCCTTGCAACCCCTGCCCCCGGCCACGAGATTACCGACGACTTTGACGCCGTGAAGGCCCTATGACGACCTGCTGCCCCTGACGGACGACGGAGCATTTCCCCCAATTATTAAAAACATAAAACGGCCGCCGCCCGGAGCATTGCTCCG
>DKLF01000097.1 GCA_002455655.1 Oscillibacter sp. UBA6647
GCCATACTCCGTGACGACGTAGAAAATGTCATTGCGGGGGGTTGCAATGGGGGTGCCTGCCTGCATCCGCGCCACAATGCGGGAGACAGCCCCCTTTTTGGCGGTGGCGGGCAGGGCGATGACGGGCTTTCCGTTTTTGGACAGGGCCGCGCCGCGAATAAAGTCCAACTGCCCGCCGATGCCAGAGAACAGCGTCATGCCCATGGAGTCCGCCGCCACCTGCCCGGTGAGGTCCACCTCGATGGCGGAGTTGATGGCCACCATATTGTCGTTTTGTGAAATGACGCCCACGTGGTTGGTATAGTCCACAGGATGAAGCTGAATCATGTCGTTGCCGTCGGCAAAGTCATACAGCTTCCGGGTTCCCTGAATGAAGGTGGAGATAATTTTGCCTTTGTTAATGCTCTTGCGGGCGCCGTTGATCACGCCGGCCTCAATCAGGGGGAGAAGGTTGTCGGAGAAGACCTCCGTGTGGATGCCAAGGTCCTTCTTGTCAAACAGGCACTTGAGAATCGCGTTGGGAATCTTGCCCTGCCCCATCTGGAGGGTGGAGCCGTCCTCAATCAGTCCCGCGATGTTGGCGCCGATTTTGTCCACAACGGGGTCGCTGCTGTCAATCAGGGGAAGTTCATAGAGGGGGGTATCCGCTTCCACGAAGTAGTCCAGCTCCGTCACGTGCACCTTTGTCTCCCCGCAGGTGCGGGGCATGTTGCGGTTGACCTGCACAATTTTCAGCTTGGCGGACTCCACGCAGGAGCGGGCAAAGTCCACGGACAGGCCGAAGCTGCAATAGCCCTCGTCGTCGGGGGGCGTCACCTGCCCCAGATACACGTCGCAGGGCACCACGCCGGAGCGCACCGCCCGGGGCTGGAGGGAAAACGCCATGGGGGTGAACTCTCCCCGGCCGCTCTGGACGCACTCGCGGTTTTTTGCACCCAGAAACACCGAGCAGACCTTGAAACTTTCAGCGTACTCAGGCTGGGCATATCTGGCGGCGCCGATGTTCAGCCCCTGCCAGATACGCACGTCCTTCAGCTCCCCGCTGCGCCTGAGCAGCACGTCGAACAGGTATTCCGGCTCGGAAGCCGCGTGGGAAGGAATCACAAAATCTCCCGACTTAATGTGGGAAACGGCTTCCTCCGCACTGACGACCCTTTGCTTGTAATAGTCTCTCCAATCCATGCTTGCTTGTTCCTCTCGTTTTATATTTGACGGCCAGCCGCAGGCAATTCCCGCGGGGCATTCATCACGCTGTTTCCACGGGATTCGCTTTGCAGTTAAACTCTCCGGCCAGAAGCGCCGCCCCAATGGCGCCCACCGCCTGACAGTCGGGCGCGGGCGTAACATCGCAGCCCAGCTCCTCCCCCAGGATCCGCACCATGGTGGCATTCAAAGCCACCCCGCCGCTCATGGCCACTTCCGGTTCCATGCCCACGCGGCCGCACAGTCCTGCAACCCGCTTCGCAACAGCCCGCAGCGCGCCGCAGGCCACGTCGTTGGGGTGGGCGCCCTGCGAAAGCTGGGAGATGACCTCGCTTTCTGCAAACACCGTGCACACACTGCTGATGGCAACATCCTCTGTGGCCTGCGCGGCCAGCACCGCCAGCTCCCCGATGGAACAGCCCAGCACTCGGGCCATCACCTCCAAAAAACGCCCGGTCCCGGCGGCGCATTTTTCGTTCATCACGAAGTTGCGGACGGTTCCGTCCCCGTCCAGCCGGATGACCTTGGAGTCCTGTCCGCCGATGTCTACTACTGTGCGCACCTGAGGCATAAGAAAGTGCATTCCCCGGGCGTGGCAGGTAATTTCGGTAATTTGCCGGTCCGCGTCCTTATAAAGCAGCCGTCCATAGCCGGTGACCACCGTGTAGCGCACGTCGGCTCTGGTAATTCCCGCCTCGGTATAGAGATTTTCCAAGGCTTCGTAAACCCCCTTGGTCCCTGTGCCGAGATTGACGATTTTCGTGCCGAGAATTCTCCGCTCATCGTCCAGCAGTGCCGCCTTGGAGGAGGAGGAACCAATATCAATTCCTAAGTACATCCTAATGCCTCTCCTTACAGCAGCATTTCCGCAAGACTTTGAATCCGGGTGCCGATCTGGCCGAAGCTGTCCATCTGCTGCTCCACCTCCAGATACAGCAGGGGGATTCCCGCCGCCTCCAGCTCCGCCTTGTAAATGGGATAGTCAAACTCGTCCGGGTCGCAGAACTTCATTTGCAGGGTAATCACCGCGTCCGCCTTGTTTTCCTTTACCAGGTCAATCAGCTTCTGTCCCCGTGTCTTCTCCGGCTCGTACAGGAAGGGGCAGCCCTTCTGGTCCGCGATGCGCCAGACCATTTTGGAAAGAGCGTCGCCCTCTGCCCGGGCGGGCACGCGGAACTGACGGCTCTCCTGCGCCAAATCGTCGGCCACAATGGCCACGCCGTTTTCCCGCAGGCTGTCCAGAACACCCAAAGGCTCCCCAACAAGGCCCGTGGCCACCGCCCGCACCGCGCAGGTTTCCTCCGGCAGCTCCGCCAAAAGGTGGGTCAGTTCGGTAATTTCCCGTGTGTGCTGGGCCTTATCCATGAAGTATCCGGCCTTGATGATCAGATGCCGGGCCTTGGCGTGAACGGTTTGGGGATGGGTGGAGGCAACCTTTGTAAAGGCGCGCATGGCCTCCCGCCATGTTTCATACACCGCGAAAGCCGCTTCCAGCTCCGCGTCGGAAACGCTTTGGCCCGCCAAATCCTCCATCTCCCGGCGCACTCGGGAAAATTCATCCCGCAGATATTTCTCTCCGGAGGGCAGCGTCCGGTTCTGGGGATAGACCACCGGAATGATAGGTACCTGCGGGACGGCCACCTTCCAGTTTTCACAGATGCATTTCAGGGTGTCGCACACGGTGGGCAGCATCACGGCCCGGAGCCGATTATACGTACCCCGCATCCCATATTCAATGTCCGCCCGCATAATCGAGCAGCAAAAGCCCTGCAAATACCGGTCTGCCAGCTTGATTTCAGTGCTTCCGCCCCAGATGCCCACAGGGAGAAACCCGGCGGCATAGACCAGCTCTTCCGGCGCGTACAGGTAGAAGCCCACGGCTTCCTTCCCGGCCTGCTTGCAGGCTTCCGCCACGGTGCGGTCCGGGTGCAGGGCTTTTTCACACAGAGCGTCGATGATTGACTGCGCGCTGCTCATTTCAAGTCACCTCTCTGCTTCTTAATCTTGTTTTTCTCCATCATTTCAACCAATGCCTGAATCCGCGTCTCATACTGGGCCTGAGAGAACACGCGGGGGTCGGTCTGGTCCCCGTCAAACACCACGGAAGGCACGCCGGTGGCGTCCTCAATCCGGCGCTGCACCTCGTACTGGCGGAAATCCATCAGCTTGCAGCTTCGGTTGGAATGGTATACAATGCCGTCCAGATCAAAGTCCCGCACCAGCTTAATGACGTTTCCGGTGCCGTAGTCCAGATTGCGGTTGGCGTAGTTGGCGCTGTAAGCCCGGGCCATGCCGTCCAGATCATTTTTCTCGTACACGATGGTCCAGGATTCGGGATAGGTGCTGGTCACCATGTTGATTCCGTACTTTTTCAGGGTTTTATAGGTGACGGAGAGGTGGGGCCAGCAGGCGATTCCGTCCCACATGATGCGGTACTTTTCTTCCCCTTCCTTCCACGGGCCGATGCCCAGCCGTACCTTTTCGGCCATCTCGTCGTGCCAGAGCTTAAACAAATCCCGGGTGGATTCCTTGCCCCGGGCGCACACGATCATGGCCATATAGTTGAACATGTCAAAGCCGTTGAGGGGCGAGGGATGATTTCGGCCCAAATCCGTTGCCCGCCGCCACCAGAGGGCCGCGTCGGACGACACCTTCATGACCTCGCCGAATTTGTCATAATCAAATTTCTTCCCGGTGATTTCCACAAGCTGCGCGATGGCGTGCTCAATCTGTCCGCGCATATAGCGGATGCTGTGCTCCGGAATATCAAAGGTGTGGTTAAAGGGCATATCAAACATTACCAGCGGAATGTGCAGCAGCTTGGCCAGATTTTCATACCATTTTACCGCGGTGTTGCAGATATTGCTGCAGCAGAAAATCAAGTCGGGCATGGGAATGTTTTCCGCCTCGGAAAACTGAATATCGGTATAGCCGATGTTCACTCGGGCATAGGAGCAGATGTCTGCGGAATAGCCCTTCCCCTCCGCGTTGGCAATAAACTGCGACGCATCCTTCCGCGCCCCGATGGCGGCGGCGTGGTTTTCGGGATACACAACGTCGATATCCAACGTCTCAAGCAGCTCCTGCGGACAGATCGACGTGGCCCACGCAACCAGCTTTCCTTCCTTCTTGGCCTGCATAGCCCCCGCGTAATGTTCCTCCTGCAGCTTCGCCAATAGCTGCTTTGACGTTAACGCGCTTTCCATGTTGACACTTCCTTATACAAAGATTTGCGGTTGGACTTCGCAAAAACAACCGCGTTTGCTTCCCGCACAAAAACAAGCAAACGGCGCGCCAAAAACTTCACCCGGTTTTCACGAAGTTTTTTTCGTTTTGTTGTGCAGTGTGCCAGATAATGTTGCACTTTTTTAACTTCAGATGTAAAACAGCATCACCCGATGCGCCGCCACCTCAAAATCACCCCTTCCATGCGCCGTTTTTCCATTGCTTATCCTTCAGAAGTTCTTTTCCGCCGCGTAAGGCCGCTTTTCTGGTTGATTCGTTTTAATTAAGGATAAAATTACGAACTTTTCTAAAATATTTCGACAATTGCTCGACGAAAGCCGAATCTGCCATTTAACTGGCATGAGATTTGCTGAAAAAATAGTAGTAATTGCACTTTTTATCCGACGACAATTCTGAAAAGGGGTACCTGTTGATGAAAGCGAATTTGTACGAGGGCAACCATTCCTTTGCCCTGCATGATTACGAGCCCGCTCTCCCCAAGGCCCATGAGGTACAGGTGGACGTGGCCTACTGCGGCATCTGCGGCTCGGACCTGCATGTTTACCATGGCGACTATGACTACCGATTCAAGTCCCTTCCCCGGGCCATCGGCCACGAGTGCGCCGGAATTGTGTCCGGGGTGGGCGAGGACGTTACCGACTGGAAGGTGGGCGACCGGGTGGCGGTCTGCCCGCTGGACTACTGCGAGGACTGCGTTGTATGCAAAGAGGGGGACAACAACTGCTGTGCTAACCTCAACTTTATGGGTCTGGACTCCTGGGGCGCCATGTGCAACCGCTGGACGGTCCACGAGCGCACGCTTCACCGCCTGCCCGAGGGCATCAGCCTGCTCCATGGCGCGCTTGTGGAGCCGCTGGCCGTGTGCTTCCACGCGCTGGAGCGCTCCCAGTCCAAGGGCGGGGATTATGCCGTGGTCATCGGCAGCGGCCCCATCGGACTGATGACGGCGCTGGTGGCCCGGTATCTGGGCCTTCAGGTGGTGATTTCCGAGGTAAATCCCGTCCGCATTGAAAAAGCCCGGCAGCTTGGGTTCACGGTGGTGAACCCCAAGGAAACAGACCTGCGCCAGTACGTCTTTGAAGCCACGGACGGCGTGGGCGCCGACGCGGTGTTTGAGGTTTCTGGCACGCAGGCGGGACTTGACACCATGGTTGAGCTGATTCACCCCCACTCCCGTATCGTGCTGGTGGCGGCTTATCCCAAGCCCATGCAGCTTCAGCTTCAGCGGCTGTTCATGAAGGAGGTCAACCTGATCATCACCCGCAACTACAACCACAAGGATTTTGACGCCGCCATTGAAATGATGGAGGCCGCCCCCATTAACTTTGACGATCTGATCACCAAGGTCCTCCCTTTGGATCAGGTGCAGCAGGGCATGGAGCTGTGCGGCTCCCCCACCGGCGACGTGGTGAAGGTCATGGTGGACTGTCGGAGTCATCTGTAAGCACAGGAATGGGACCACCCTTGCTTCCAGTTGTTACATTTTTTAAAAATGCCCCTAAAAGCCGCAATTGCGGCTTTTAAGGGTTTTTTCTTTTAGCCGGACGGAGATTCGTAAGAAACGGGAATAGAAGTGAAAACGTTTGAATTTCGGCATTTTTGGCGAAAAATGATGAACAGAAATATGAAAATAATCTTTACAACCGGGAATCCTTATGATATAGTAAAAAAGCACGCAAACATGCGGCGCCCCAGCGCTTCGTTTCGTGGCTTTCACCGGCCCGATGCGCAGTTTTGTGGGTAATTTTCAAAAAAGGTGGAAACAATTATGATGCGCAAGGAAGAAAAAACCGCGGTTATCGACGCGAACCGCACCCATGCCACGGACACTGGCTCTCCCGAGGTTCAGGTCGCCATTCTGACGGAGCGGATTAACACCCTCACTCAGCACATGAAGGCGAACCCTCAGGACAAGCACTCCAATCGCGGCCTCATTATGATGGTCGGCAAGCGCCGCAGCCTGCTGGACTACCTCATGAAGAAGGACATCGAGCGTTACCGCGCCCTGATTGCAAAGCTCGGCATTCGTAAGTAAGATGAAGCGTGGGCGGTGTAGTTTGTCTGCACCGCCCCCTTTTCATAGATTTTGCGCCGCCGAAAGCGCCTTTAGCAGTTGAAAATGCGCCCCCGAAAGAACCCCTGCGAGGTCGTGTTTTCAAGTGCTAAATGGCCGGTATGACGCAAAAAATTTAATTTTCCAAAAGGAGAATACAACATGTCAACGATTATCACCAAGCGTCAATACCCCGGCTACCGCAAGTACGAGATGGACTTGGCGGGCCGTCCCCTCACGATGGAGGTCGGCAAGCTGGCGGAACTGGCCAACGCCGCCGTCATGGTGGGCTACGGAGACACCCGCGTGCTGTGCTGCGTCACCGCCGCCGCCCGTCCCCGGGACGGAATTGACTTCTTCCCCCTGAGCGTGGACTTTGAGGAGAAGCTGTACTCCGTGGGCCGCATTCCTGGCTCCTTTAACCGGCGTGAGGGCCGCCCCGGCGAAAAGGGCGTTCTGACCTCCCGTGTCATTGACCGCCCTATCCGCCCCCTGTTCCCCCACGATTTCCGCAACGACGTGTCCGTGATGTGCACAGTCATGAGCGTGGACCGGGACTGCTCTCCCGAAATTGCCGCCCTCATCGGCACCTCCGCCGCCCTTGCCATCTCCGACATTCCGTGGAATGGCCCCGTGTCCGCGCTGAAGGTGGGCCTTGTGGACGGGAAACTGGTGTTCAACCCTAACGCCGAGGATCACAAGGTTTCCGATCTGGACGTGACCGTGGTTTCCACGGGCAAAAAGGTGGTCATGATCGAGGCCGGCGCCAACGAAGTGAGCAATGACACCATGTACGAGGCCATTCGCATGGCCCACGAGGAGAATCAGAAGCAGATTGCCCTGATCAACCAGATGGTGAGCGAAATCGGCAAGGCCAAGTTCGAGTATCCCCACGCCGACTTCAATCAGGAGCTGTTTGACAAAATCGTGGCCGCCACCATGGACGACGCCAAGGCCGCCATGGACACCGACGACAAAAACATCCGGGAGAGCCGCTGGAACCAGCTCATTGAGAAGTGGCACGGTTTGTTCCTTGAGGAATACCCCAATATGGACCAGTATCTGGACGAGATCACCTATAAGTTCCAGAAGAAGATCGTCAAGGCCTGGCTGCTGGAAGGCCACCGGGTCGATGGCCGCAAGAGCAACGAAATTCGCGCGCTGGACGCCGAAGTGGGCATTCTTCCCCGGGTTCACGGCTCCGGCCTGTTCACCCGCGGCCAGACGCAGGTGCTTTCCGCTTGCACGCTGGACACTCTCTCCGCCAACCAGAAGCTGGACACCATTTGGGAGGAGACGGAGAAGCGCTATATGCACCATTACAACTTCCCCGGCTACTCCGTGGGCGAGTCCAAGCCCGCCCGCAGCCCCGGCCGCCGGGAAATCGGCCACGGCGCGCTTGCCGAGCGGGCGCTGGTACCCGTGCTCCCCTCTGTGGAGGAATTCCCCTATGCCATCCGCGTGGTGAGCGAGGTGGTTTCCTCCAACGGTTCCACCTCTCAGGGCTCCATCTGCGGCTCCACTCTGGCGCTGATGGATGCGGGCGTGCCCATCAAGGCCCCCGTGGCAGGCATTTCCTGCGGCCTGATTCAGGACGACAACGGCGGCTTCACCACCTTTATCGACATTCAGGGCGTGGAGGATTTCCACGGCGAAATGGACTTTAAGGTGGCAGGCACCAAGAAGGGCATCACCGCCATTCAGATGGACCTGAAAAACGACGGCCTGACCATGGAGATTATTAAAAACGCGCTGGAAATCACCGGGGACGCACGCATTGAGATTCTGGACCAGGTGATGCTGCCCTGCATCTCCGCTCCTCGGGCCGAGGTTTCCCGTTACGCCCCCAAGATGATCACCATGCACATCGACCCGGACCGCATCCGTGAGGTCATCGGCAAGGGCGGCTCCGTGATTCAGAAAATCGTGGCCGACACCGGCGCGAAAATCGACATCAACGACGACGGCTCCATTTTCATTGCCGCCGCGGATGCCACCTCCGGCGAAGCCGCCAGAAAATGCATCAATGACATCGTGTTTGTTCCCGAGGTCGGCAAGCTGTATTACGGCCGCGTGGTGCGCCTGATGACCTTCGGCGCATTTATCGAGATTGCCCCCGGCAAGGACGGCCTGTGCCACATTTCCAAGCTGGCGGACCGCCGCATCGAGAAGGTGGAGGACGCCTGCAAGGTGGGCGACATGATGTGGGTCAAGTTCATGGAAATTGACGAGAAGGGCCGCTGGAACCTCTCCCACAGAGACGCCATGAAGGAAATCGAGGAGAAGAAGGCCAAGGGCGAGCCCATTCAGTAATTTTCTTTCCTTTTTGAAATACGGGGCGGAGCAGTCGCTCCGCCCCGTCGCTTTTGTGCGTTGCACGGAAAGGAGCCGCCATGGATACCATTGCCGCCATCGCCACGGGGAAAGCCCCCGTGGCAATCGGCGTGATTCGGATTTCCGGCCCGGAGACGGACGCGGTGGTGGGCCGGGTGTTTCACCCGGACTGCCAGAAGGATTTTTCAGTGCTGGAGCCCCGCAAGCTTTTCATGGGCCGGATGCTGGACGCGGAAGGCCGCGTGCTGGACAGCGGCATGGCCGTCCGTTTCCCCGGCCCCGCCAGCTATACCGGCGAGGACAGCGCGGAACTTCACTGTCACGGTTCCCCCGTGGCGATGGGAGAGCTTTTATTGGCTCTGTTTGCCGCCGGTGCGCGGCAGGCCCGGCCCGGAGAATTTACCCAGCGGGCCTTTTTAAACGGCAAGTTGGACTTGACGCAGGCAGAGGCCGTCATTGACCTTATTGAAGCAGAAAGCCCTGCCGCCGCCCGAAACGCCGCCATGCAGGTAAACGGGGCGCTGGGCCGCAGCCTGTCCGCCGTTTATGAAAACCTGACAGCCATTGCCTCTCAATTCTACGCCGTGGTGGACTATCCCGACGAGGACATTGAGGATTTGGACGCAGAGAGACTGACCGCCACTCTCCGGGAATCAGAGGAACTTCTGGCCCGTTTGCTTGCCACATGGAACCGGGGCCGCCTTTTGAAATCCGGCGTGCGCACTGCCATTATTGGGCGGCCCAACGCGGGAAAATCCTCTCTGCTGAACGCGCTGGCGGGCTTTGACCGGTGCCTTGTCACTGACGTGCCTGGAACCACGCGGGACACGGTGGAGGAGTCTGTCCTCTGCGGCGGCGCACTGCTGCGGCTGATCGACACTGCCGGTATCCGGGAGACGGAGGACTTGGTGGAACGGCTGGGGGTGGAGCGGTCTAAGTCTGCCGTGGAGGGAGCCGATCTGGTCCTCGCCGTGCTGGACGGAACTGCGGAATTTACGAAGGAGGACGGTGCGATTTTGGAGCTGGCAAGCCGCTGCCCCCACTGGCTTTTGATCCTTACCAAACAGGATTTGCAAAACAGCGGCGCAGAGATTTTAACCCTTCCCGTGGAGTTGTCAATTTCGCCGGAGAGAATCATCTCCCTCAGCTCCGTCACCGGACAGGGGCTGGACACGCTGGAATCCGCCGTTGCCGCGCTCTTCCCCGCCGGGACGGAGGACGCCGGATCGCTTTTGACCGATCCCCGGCAGGCGGACGCCGTAGGCCGGGCCCGGTCCGCTCTTTGCCGGGGGCTGGACGCGCTGCGCGCCGGGCTGACCCCGGACGTGGTTCTGGCAGACACAGAGGAAGCCATGGGCGCAATCGGGGAGCTGACGGGCCGCACCGCCAAAGAGGACATCGTATCTGCCATCTTCTCCCGGTTCTGCGTCGGCAAGTAGTTGGGAGGTTTTTAAAGCTTTGGCAGGACACACAGCCGGGGAGGCTCGCCTGCTTTGCCAGCCCTATCTGATATTGGTTTCCGCAAAATACGATTTACAAAACCAGATAATTGTGGTATTCTCTCTGTAAATGAAGCCCATTTTGAGAGGGGGACGCATAATGGAGGATCAGACGCACTTACAGGCGCGTTTGCGGGAGCAGCGCCCAGTGGATTGGGACCAGCTTCCCGACTTTTCCCTGTACATGGATCAGGTACTCAGCTATATGGACCGGCAGGTTCTGCGCTTTGACGGGGACGACGGACTGACCGCCGCCATGGTGAACAACTACACCAAGGCCGGGCTGCTCCCCCGCGCCGATGGGAAGAAATACAGCCGGGAGCATCTGGCATATCTTACGGTGATCTGCGTGCTCAAGCAGGTCTTTTCCGCCAAGGACATGAACCTTTTGCTGGATCAGGAGCTGAAGGACTCCGGCAGCGTGGAGGCAGGCTACCGCACTTTCTGCCGCAGCCTGGACTCCTCCATGGCGCTTACCGCCGGCCAGATGGACCAGCACCAAGACCCGGAAAAGCTGGCGGACTCGGCCATTCACTTTGCTCTTTTAAGCTATGCCGCCGGGGCGGCCAGCCGCCGGTATGTGACGCTGCTGCGCCACCGCCGGGGCGAGATGGAGGAAAAGCCGGTCCGCGAGAAGCGGAGTCGGCAGAAGAAAGAGGAGGATGCGGAATGATGCGCGATTTTGTAATTTTGACCGACAGTAGCTGCGACCTGTCCGCCGACATGGCGGCAGAGCTGGAGCTGGAGGTTCTTCCCCTGAGCTTTCATATCGGGGAGCAGGAATATCACAATTATCTGGACGGGCGCGAGCTTGGCTTTTTGGAGTTTTTTGAAAAGATACGCGCAGGAGAGACAGGCACCACCTCCGCCATCAACGTGGGCGCTTTCGAGGCAAAAATGCGGGAGATTCTCTCTCAGGGAAAGGACATTTTGTGCCTGAGCTTTTCCTCGGGCCTGTCCACCACCCATCAGTCCGCCGCCATTGCGGCGGATGACCTGCGGCCGGAGTTTCCAGAGGCCAAAATTTACGTGGTGGACTCTTTGTGCGCCTCAATGGGGCAGGGACTGTTTGTATGGCTTTGCGCCGGGCAGAAGAAGGCCGGAAAAAGCATCGACGAGGTGCTGGCCTATGCGGAGGAAGAAAAATATCATGTGTGCCACTGGTTCACGGTGGACGATTTGAACCACCTGAAGCGAGGCGGCCGCATCAGCGCCACCACCGCCTTATTTGGCACGATGCTGTCCATCAAGCCCGTGATGCACATGGACAACGAGGGACATCTTATCCCTGTCAGCAAGGCCCGGGGCCGCAGGGCTTCTTTGATGACACTGGTGGACGAAATGGAGCGCCTTTCCGTAAATCCCGCCCAGCAGACTATCTTTATCAGCCACGGAGACTGCTATGACGACGCGAAGCTGGTGGCCGACGAGATTACCCGCCGCTTCGGCACACCCAGTGAAAATATACATATCAATTACGTAGGCCCTGTCATCGGCAGCCACACGGGCTGCGGCGTGGTGGCGCTGTTTTTCCTTGGCACGGAGCGCTGAGAAACCGGGGCCCGACAGGACCCCCGCACAGGCCAATTAAAATACGGTCCGTCGAGGCGGATGAAACGGGAGGCGCAGCCTGATGAACTGGCTGGAGGTCCATATAGATACAAACCACGAGGGGTTGGAGGCAACGGAGGCATTTCTCTCGGGCCTTGGCATCGACGGCGTGGTAGTTGACGATGAAACAGAGTTTCACACATTTTTGGAGGAAAACCGGCAGAGCTGGGATTACGTGGACGAAGACCTCTTGAAAAAGGAGTCCGGCGTGTCTCGCATTACCTTTTACTTAGAGGAGAACGAGGCGGGCTTTGCCCAACTGGGAGAGGTTCGCATTGCTTTGGAAGAATTCAGGCGCACCCATTCCGGCTGCGGGACGCTTTTGATGACGATGGAATCCCTGAAGGAAGAGGACTGGGCCTACGGCTGGCAAAAGTATTATAAGCCCCTGAACATCGGAAGCCGCCTGCTGGTGATTCCCCAGTGGGAACAGGACACTGTGAATCCCGGGGACCGGGTGCCTCTTATTCTGGACCCCGGCCTTGCCTTCGGCACCGGGAGCCACGCCACCACCCGACTGTGCCTTGAGGCATTGGAGCAGGCGGTGAAACCCGGCGATACCGTGCTGGATTTGGGCTGCGGCAGCGGCATTCTCTCCATCGCGGCACTGAAGCTGGGGGCCGCCTCCGCCACAGCGGTGGACATTGACGCAAACTGCATCAACGTTGCCTATGAAAATGCGGCGCTCAA
Source organism: Oscillibacter sp. UBA6647 (assembly GCA_002455655.1). Classification (GTDB taxonomy): domain Bacteria; phylum Bacillota; class Clostridia; order Oscillospirales; family Oscillospiraceae; genus Oscillibacter. The sequence continues at coordinate 12,637 of DKLF01000097.1, forward strand.
CGGCGTGGGCCGGGACCGGTATACCGTCCTCTCCGGCGACGTGTTGGGTGATGAGGGCCTCGTTTCCTCCCTTGGCGGAAATTACGACATTGTGACGGCCAACATCGTGGCGGACGTGATTTTGGGCCTTGCGCCCATGGCGCGGCAATTTTTAAAGCCACGGGGCCTGTTCCTGTGCTCCGGAATCATTGACGACCGGGCTGTGGAGGTGGCGGACGGACTGCGCCGCTGCGGCTGGGCGATTCTGGAATCCCACGAAGACGGCGGCTGGTTCGCCTTTGTCTGCCGCTGAGGGGGATGCATGGAAAAACTGCAAAAGCTCGACCGGTTTCTTTCGGATAAGATTCTCTGGTTTACCATCGCCTCCCTGCTGCTAGGCATCTTTTTCTGCAAGCCCTTCAGCGTGCTGGTCCCCTTTACGCCCGTGATTTTTGCAGCCATGACGTTTATCAACACGCTGGGATGCAGTTTTCGGCAGATTGGACATGTGGCAACCCACCCCATCCCCGTGCTGGTAGTTTTGGTACTGCTGCATCTGGTGGTTCCGGTTTTATGTCTGGGACTTTGCACTCCGCTGTTTCCGGACAATCCGCTGTTTACCACCGGGCTGGTGCTGAACTTTGTGCTGCCCACCGGTGTAGTTTCCCTGATGTGGGTGACCATTGGCCGGGGCAACCTGCCCCTGTGCCTGTCGGCCCTGCTGCTGGACACGCTGCTCTCCCCTCTTATGGTTCCTTTAAGCATGAAGCTGCTGGTGGGCTCTATGGTGGTGATGGACGCATCGGGCATGATGAAGGATCTCCTGTTCATGGTGGCGCTGCCCGCCACCATCGCCCTGCTGTGCCACCGCATCCGGGGCGGACAGGCCGCGGAACAGTGGAAACCGCGCCTTTCTCCCTTTGCAAAACTTCTGATGTTTCTCATCATCGTCTCCAATGCCACAGGCGTGGCTCCGTTTTTGAAATCTGTCACCCCCACTCTGCTGGCGGTCATTGTGGTGCTGGTTGGCCTGTCCGTGTTTTCCTACTTTCTGGGCTGGTTTGTATCCCACCGCCTGATGCGGTTGGACTTCCCCTCTGTGCAGACTGTGACAATTGTCACCGGCGCTCGGAACATCAGCGCAGGCGCTGTGCTGGCAGCGCAGTATTTTCCCCCGGACGTGCTGTTTCCCGTGGCCTTTGCTCCGATTTTTACCCAGATTATGATGGCTGTTGCGGTGAAGCTTCTGCGAAGAACCAAAGCCGGACAGGCGGATCAGGCGGCTTGGGAGGCAGAATCGGCGTCTGCGCCCCAGTAAAGGCTTTCTCCGAATGCATCCGTTCCCCCAAAGCAGCTGAGCTGCTTTGGGGGCTTTTTTGTTTTCAAAGAGCGCCGCAAGCAAAATTCCCTCATATCCGCAGCACCTCTTTCATACGCTGGGAATATCATAAATCAAGCGGGCGAAGGTTGACGTGCGTTTTGCTGTCAACGCCCCCGGTGTCGGATATAAGGAGGATGCGGTATGCGAAAAATGCCGACAACAAGACCGCCCAACACGGTCCCGACCTACTGCCGGATTCTGCGGGGAACCGGCCCCGCTTCCATTCGCCAGCATGTGGGCTATCTTGTCTATATATGGACCGTCTACGGCGACGGCTTTTGGATGTACCCCACGGAGGTACACGGTGGAATTCTGTACGGCTACATATGGAAATCAGCCCATTATGAATATTCCCAGTTGCGCGTCTCACTGGTAGACTGCCTTTATTAACGCGCCCGCTGCGCCCCTCTCGCGCGCGGGCGTTGGTGCTTTGGACCAAAACATATAAGAGTTCATGCAAGGAGGGATTCTATGCCCCCACAGCCGGTGCGCCTTGAGAAGTTGACCCGGTTTGAATTCAACGAATTTACCGAAAGCGGCTTGCTGGAGGTCATTGTCAAATACAACGGAAATCTTCTAAGTATCGGCGCGCTGCTTGGCGCCGATATTGAACTGCTCAGCCCCGATTACGCCATCATCACCCTGCCGGTGGACCGGCTGGCGGAGCTTTACGGATTTCCGCAGATTGAGTTTATCGAGCTGCCCAAGGTCCTTACCTTTATGCTGCGGAACAGTTTGGAGAACGCCTGCGTCCCTCCCGTCCAGCGGCCCGACACCTTTGGACTGACGGGCGCCGGGGTCATTGTGGGCATCATTGATTCCGGCATTGATTACACGCATCCCGACTTTCGGAATCCTGACGGCAGCACTCGGATTCTTTATCTCTGGGACCAGACCGCCGCAGGGTCGCCTCCGGCAGGCTTTCGCAGCGGCACAGAATACACCAGTATTCAAATTGACGAGGCTTTGGCAAGCCCGAACCCCCGTGCCGTTGTTCCCTCCGTGGATACTGCGGGCCATGGAACGGCGGTGGCGGGCATTGCCGCCGGAAACGGGGCCTCCAGCGGCGGCGTGGAAGTGGGCGTTGCCCCGAAGGCAAGCCTGATTGTGGTAAAACTGGGCCACACAGGAAACGAATCCTTTACCCGTACCACGGAAATTATGCGGGGAGTGAAATACCTGTCTGACAAAGCGTTGGCGCTGAACATGCCCCTGAGCATCAATCTCAGCTACGGCACCAACAACGGCTCTCACACCGGCGATTCCCTGTTCGAGCAGTACTTAAACTCTATGTGTGAGCGCTGGAAAACCGTTATGTCCGTGGCCACCGGAAACGAGGGCGGTGCGTCTCACCACTACCATGGAAAGCTTTCGGCCAACGAGACTTCCACCATCGAGTTCGCCGTCACGGGTCTTCCCCGGCGGCTTTACATGACCCTGTGGAAAAATTTTGCAGACACCGTTACGTATGAGCTGCTCAGCCCCAGCGGAAGGTCCACGGGGATTATCCAGTCCCTGCAAAGCGTTACCCATACGACGCTGGACGGCACGGAAATCTCTGTTATTTACGCCCAGCCCAACCACTACACCGTTCAGCAGGAGGTCTACTTTCTCTTTTCCACGCTGGGAACAGGCGTCTCTTCGGGGGTGTGGCGATTGATTGCCCGGGCGGGTGAAATTGTGGACGGAGAGTTTAACATCTGGCTTCCCACCGTGGAGGATGTGACCCGAAACACGGCCTTTCTCCGGGCCGACGTGAATCTCACGCTGACCCTGCCCTCCACCGTCCAGAATGTAATTTCCGTGGGGGGGTACAACGCGATGCTGCGCATCGCCACCGTGTTTTCCGGGCGGGGCGCCTTGGGTGAAAACGGCCTGCGCATCAAGCCCGATCTGGTGGCGCCCAGCGTCAGCGTCCTTACCACCCGGGCCGGCGGCGGGTATGACGCCTATACCGGCACCAGTATGGCCGCCCCCTTTGTAACGGGGGCGGCGGCCCTGATGATGGAGTGGGGCATTGTCATGGGAAACGACCCGTTTTTATATGGCCAGCGAGTGAAGGCCTTTTTACGCAAAAGTGCCAACCGGCAGTTTTCAGCCGTGTTCCCCAGCAACCAGTGGGGCTACGGTGCGCTGAGCGTTTGCGAAGCCATGGGAGATTTGGTGGAATATACAAGGACGGGGGGCGCGTTTTCATGAATGGGACGGAGTCCGCCCAGCAGCCCCCCAACTCTTCCGATGCGGTGACGTTTGTCCTGCGAAAAAATGCATTTATCGACCAGCTTCTTCAAAACACCCCCGCTATTCACACCACGCAGCTTCTGGCCGGAAGATATCTGGTCTGCTACACGGACACGGTGACCTTTAACAACCTGATCAGCCAGTTCGGCTCCAGCTTCATCAGCTACATCTCCTTGGTGCTGGGCCTTCTCGACAGCGCAAACCTGTCGGCCGCGGGCATCATTCAGGTCCAGCAGCAGCCTTATCTTGATCTGCGGGGGCAGGGCGTGCTGATGGGCTTTGTGGACACCGGCATCGATTATACGCAAAGCGCGTTTCGCTATCCCGACGGCACCAGCAAAATTCAGTATCTCTATGACCAGACGGTGGACGGACCATTTCCCGAAGGATTTTTTATTGGTACCGAATATACCAATACGCAGATTAACGAGGCCCTGCGCAACCCAGATCCCTATGAGCTGGTCCCTCAAAAGGACGAGAGCGGCCACGGCACTTTTTTAGCGTCCGTGGCGGCGGGGACCGCGTCCGGGGACTTTATTGGGGCCGCGCCGGAATCGGAGCTGATTGTGGTAAAGCTGCGCAAGGCAAGTCCCTTTTACCTTAATTGGTTTGCCGTTCCGTCGTGGCAGCAATACGCCTATGAGTCTACCGACATTATGATCGGCGTGGAGTACATTGTAAAAAAAGCCCGAGAGCTGGACCGTCCAGTGGTTATCTGCATCGGCCTTGGCACCACCTTCGGCGCGCACGACGGCTTTTCTATTTTTGAGGAATACCTCAGCAACATCGCAAACCTTCGTGGCGTTTGCGTGTGCACCGCCGCCGGAAATGAAAGTCAGGCCCGCCACCATATGCAGGGTACAATTGTCGAAAAGGGCTCCACCCGAAACATTGATTTAAAAGTGGGCGAAGACGCGGGCAACGTCATCCTCGGTATCTGGAACACCATTGCGGACAAAATTTCTCTATCTGTCCGCTCCCCCACGGGGGAGTTGGTGGGACGAATTCCCTCCCGGCCCGGGGCCTTCAGCCGCTCCAATCTGATTTTGGAGAAATCCGCAGTTCAGGTGGAGTATTACTTTCCCTACGAGAGTACAGGAAGCCAGCTCTCCTCCGTAAACATTTATAACGCCACGCCGGGTATCTGGACAATCACGCTTTACGGAGACATTATTCTTGACGGTACGTTTCACGCCTGGCTGCCCCTTACCGGTTTCGTCTCTCCTACGGTGGAGCTTTTGTCCGCCACGCCTTATTATACCGTCACCTGCCCGTCCACCATGTTTGGCTCCATTAGCTGCGGCGCGTACAACAGCACCACCGGCAGCCTTTATCCCGACTCCTCCTGGGGGCCCACCCGGCTGGATCGGATGGCGCCGGACCTCGTGGCCCCGGGGGTAAACGTGGGGGGGATTTTTCCCACGGGCCCCGGCACCATGAGCGGAACCAGCGTGGCCTCGGCCATTACGGCGGGGGCCTGTGCGCTGATGATGCAATGGGGCATTGTGGAGCGAAACGACCTTTCTTTTAGCACCTATCAGATTCGGGCCTATTTAATCCGCGGCTGCAACCGCAGCCCCACCATGACCTATCCCAACACCCAGTGGGGATATGGTTCCCTGAACCTGATTCAGACCTTTAACCTTATGCGGGAGCTGTGAAACTCCTGTTATCACGCTTTGAAAGGAGGCCGTGCAATGGCGGTCAATCCGTCTATGCAGCAATTTCTTGATTCGCCGGACACGGTGGGCTTTGTAGTGCGGGGTACCGACGATCTGGACCGCCTGATTGAGGAAAATCCGGATATTATTGCCACCCAAACTTTGGCGGGGCGTTATGTGGTGTGCTATACCACCGTGGAAGCATATCCCCGGCTGCTGACCACGCTGGGCACCGGCTATATCAGCTCTATCGCGGTAATTCTGGGTCCCTTATGCGGACCGGGCCTGAAGGAGGCAGGAATTTGTTCCATTCGGCAGCAGCCCTACATGAGCCTGCACGGAGAGGGTGTGCTGATGGGCTTTGTAGACACCGGTATCGACTATACCCAAAGCGTTTTTCGCCGGGAAGACGGAAGCAGCAAAATTCATTTTCTTTACGATCAGTCTATTACCAGCATACCGCCCAAGGGTTTTTTTATCGGTACGGAATACACAAACGAGCAGATTAACCAGGCGCTTCAGTCGGAAAACCCCTATGAAATTGTTCCCTCCCGGGACACGGCGGGACACGGCACGTTTTTGGCCTCCGTGGCGGCCGGACGGCATCAAGAGGACTTTGCCGGCGTGGCCCCGGAGTCGGAGCTGATCGTGGTAAAGCTGAAAAAGGCCCGGCCATTCGGACTGGAGCTATTTGCCGTGCCGGAGGAACAGGAAAACGCGTTTTCCTCCATTGCCGTGATGATCGGGGTCGAGTACATCGTGCAAAAGGCCCACGAGCTGAAGCGTCCTGTGGTAATTTGCCTTGGCATTGGCACCAATTTTGCAAGCCACGACGGCTTCTCCATTTTTGAGGAATATTTGAGCGGAATCGCGGCTTTGGCGGGAGTATGCGTGTGCTCCGCCGCCGGAAACGAAAGTCAAGCCCGCGGCCACACAAAAGGTATTGTCACGTCCAAGGGCGACTTCCGAAATATTGACGTAAAAGTGGTGCAGCCGGATTCAAATTTTTTTATTTCCGTCTGGAGCGGTTTTACTGATAAGCTGTCCGTTTCCGTTACCTCCCCCACCGGAGAATACGTGCCAAGAAAGCCACCCAAAGACGGCTTTGTTCTCACTTCAAACGCGGTGATGGAGCGCTCTCAGGTACGGGTAGCCAGCTATTACCCTTTGGAGGGAAGCGGTGGCCAACTTACCTCTGTCCGGGTTTTGAACGCCACGCCGGGAGTCTGGACCATTGCCATGCACGGAGACATTATTCTGGACGGGACCTTCAACGCGTGGCTCCCCATCACAGGTTTTGTCACTCCCGGCGTTGAGTTTTTAGACGCGGACCCTTACTATACGGTGACCGTCCCCTCTACCGCCACGGGCGTCATCGGCTGCGGAGCCTATAACAGCATGAACGGAACCTTGTATCCCAACTCCTCGTGGGGGCCCACCCGACACGAGCAGGTTACTCCGGACCTCACCGCTCCGGGCGTAAATATTGAGGGCTTTTATCCCACGGGGCGGGGCGTGATGAGCGGAACCAGCGCAGCTGCCGCCATTACCGCCGGGGCCTGCGCGCTACTGATGCAGTGGGGCGTGGTAGAAGGCAACGAACCCGCCATGAGCACCTGTCCTATCCGCGCCTATCTCATCCGGGGCTGCGACCGCACCCAGACCCAGTCCTACCCCAACCCCCAGTGGGGCTACGGAACGCTGAACCTGCTGCAATCCTTTCAGCTTATGCGGGAAATGTAAGACAGCATCAAACATCGCCGCTGTCACCTTGAATTCACATCACCTTGCAAAATTTCTGATGTACCCTGCTATTTAAAATAGCGCGGTATTTTCCCGGCACTCACGATTGGAGGCGTTTTCCTTGAACGAGGAAGAACTGAGGGAATTTATCAACTCCCCCGACACCGTTGACTTTATTGTCCGGGGAAACGACATCCTGGATAGCTTTCTGCGGGAGAATCCCAACGTTGTGGCTACCCAGACTCTGGCCGAGCGGTATGTGGTCTGTTATGCCAAGTCCAGCGAATTTTTAGATACTCTGAGCCGGATGGGAAGCAACTATGCCAGCTCCATTCCGGTGGTATTGGGCCTTCTGGGCCGTCCGGAGGTAGAGGCCGCCGGCATTGGGGGCATCCATCGCCAGCCGTATCTGGGTCTGCGGGGGCGGGGCGTTCTGGTGGGCATTGTGGACACCGGCATCGACTATACTCAGCAGGTGTTCCGCTATGAGGACGGCACCAGCAAGATTCAGGCAATTTTTGACCAGTCTACGGTGGGCACGCCCCCCGAGGGGTTTTTCATCGGCACGGAATATACCCACGCCCAGATTAACGAGGCTTTGGCCTCGGAAAATCCCTATGAGATTGTTCCCCAGCGGGACACTGACGGACACGGCACTTTCCTGGCCTCCGTGGCGGCGGGGCGGGAGGTGGGCGACTTTCTCGGCGCCGCGCCGGATGCGGAGCTGGTGGTGGTGAAGTTGAAACGGGCGCGCCCCTTTTACACGGACCTGTTTGCCGTACCCTCGGATCAGCCAAACGCTTTTGGCTCAACCGCCGTGATGATCGGGGTGGAATACATTCTCAAGAAAGCGCAGGAGCTGAACCGCCCCGTGGTCATCTGCCTTGGAATCGGAACAAATTCCGGCAGCCACGACGGCTTTTCCATCTTTGAGGAATACCTCAGCGAAATCTCCAATCTGGTGGGCGTGTGCCTGTGCATTGCGGCGGGAAACGAAAGTCAGGCCCGCCACCACACACAGGGGAAAATTTCTGCCGTGGGCGAATTTCAAAACATCGATATCTCCGTGACCAACGAGTCCTCCGTTATTTACACCACCATCTGGAGTGGAGTGGCTGACAGGCTTTCCGTCGCCGTCCGCTCCCCCACCGGAGAACTGGCCGCCAGAATCCCACCGAAATTAGCAGCCATTACCACCACCAATCTGGTTTTCGAGCAGTCCTCCGTTCAGGTTGGTTATTTTTTTCCCATCGAAGGAAGCGGCGGACAGCTCACCGTCGTGCGGGTAAACAACGCCATTCCGGGTATCTGGACCATCACCGTATACGGCGATCTGGTGCTGGACGGCGGGTTTAACGCATGGCTTCCCCTCACGGGTCTGTCCTCTCCGGGGATCGAATTTCTGGCAGCCAACCCCAACTACACCATCACCGTGCCCGCCACCACCGTGGGAGCCCTGTGCATCGGCGCCTATAACATAGCAGACGACAGTCTGTATCCAAGCTCTTCCTGGGGGCCTACCCGCATCAATATGATGGCCCCGGACCTATGCGCCCCCGGCGTCAACGTGGAAGGCATCTACCCCACAGGGCCGGGTACCATGACGGGCACCAGCGTGGCCGCCGCTATCACGGCGGGAGCCTGTGCCCTGATGCTGCAATGGGGCGTTGTAAACAAAAACGACGTGTCAATGAGTACCTACCAAATTCGGGCTTACTTAATTCGCGGCTGCCGACGCAGTCCCATCGTTTTTTATCCCAATACTCAGTGGGGCTATGGCGCGCTGGATTTGGTGCAGACCTTCAACCTCATGCGGGAAACCCGGTAGCCGCCAAAACCGGATTCCAGTGCGCAGCCTTGCCCCGGCCCGAAGGCCGGGGCATTTTCCCCCTTGCTTTTTAGGGGCTTTGGGGCCAATCTGACAACCACAGTCGTTTTCGCAGCGCTTTTTTGGAGCTTTTCTTTCGCGGCCCCTCTTTTTTGGGCTGTCTCTGATTTGACCAATTTTGCACATTTCCCCTCCCTTCCACCCTGTCTTGCAACTTTTGTTGGGTTCGACCAAAAAAGTGTCCTTTTTCAAAGGCCCGTCTGTAAAATATAGGAAATTAAGAGGGGGGTGCTTTTATGGAACTGGAGCAGAGGGTTTTGATGCTGCCCATCGGGTGTGTGTTTCCCAATCCGGCCCAGCCCCGGCAGGTCTTTGACCCGGCGGGACTGGAATCGCTGGCCTCCTCTATCCGGGAAAATGGAATTTTGCAGCCCTTGACCGTCCGCCGCCAGGGACCGGATCGGTGGGAACTGGTGGCAGGAGAACGGCGGCTCCGGGCAGCGGGGCTTGCGGGGCTTACGGCAGTGCCCTGTCTTGAGTGGACCGCCAACGACGCCGGAGCGGCGCTGCTGGCACTGGTGGAAAATCTTCAGCGAGAGGATCTGCACTATTTTGAGGAAGCAGAAGCGCTCTCTGCTTTTGTGCGCAAAACCGGCATTACGCAGGATTTGGCTGCAAAAAAGCTGGGGCTGTCCCCCTCCGCCTTTGCCAACAAGCTGCGGCTGCTGCGCTTGTCTCCGGAGTGCCGCCGGGTGCTGACGGAAGGCGGCCTGACCGAACGCCATGCCCGGGCCCTTCTGCGGCTGGAGGGCGAGGATATGCGGCTGGAGGCAGCGAAATACGCGGCTTCCGCGGGGCTGAACGTGGCCCAGACGGAGCGATATGTCACCCGGCGGATTGAGGCAGCGCAGCGCACGCCTTTTCGCGGGCGCAAGACCTATGTGCTTAAAGACGTGCGCCTGTTTCTCAACAGCGTGGACCACGGGCTTCAGCTGATTCAAAGCGCCGGAATCGACGCCCAAAGCCAGCGGGAGGAAACGGAGGAGGCCATTATCCTGACCATTCGCATCCCCCGGGAGACGAGGGCCAAAGCACACGGATTGTTACAGGATTGTAATGTCATTTCTCCTAAAACGTGCTATACTGAGAACCACTAGGCCTTTTTTGTTTCAATTTAGAAAGTACGGGGAGGAGTCCATGGATACTGTAATGGTGCAGGAAGCGCAGAAAAAACAATTGAAGCTGCCTTTCGCCATTGCCTTTGTGCTGCTGAGCGCTCTGGCGGCGGGATATGTCGGTCTTTGCGCCTATGCCGCCAACAACGACCAGCTTTGGAAAAACACCCGGATTCTGGGGCAGGATCTTGGCGGACTGACGGTGGCACAGGCCGCGCAAAAACTGGAGCGGACCTTCCCTGCTATGAAAATTGGCATTTATCTCTATGACGACGCGGCGTCTCAGGTTCCGGAGCGCGCTCCGGTGCCGGACGCCTATGTGGCTTTGTCGGATTTGGGAGCGGAGATTTCCGCTTCCACTGTGGCTCGCAGCGCCCATCAGGGAAATCTGCGGGGCAATTTTCTAACGCTGGGCTGGCGGTATCTTACCAACGCGGGTACATTTTCCGACACAGCGGACCTGATCTCTCTGGACAAAGAAAAGACACAGGCAGCCGCCGAGGCAGCCGCGCAGCTTCTTTCCTTCCCCAGCCAAGACACCACTTACGAACTGGGTGACGCCTCTATTTTGGTGCACATGGCCGAGGACGGCCGCACTGTGACCCCCCAGACACTTACCCAGAGCATTGAGGCCGGCGCGTGGGATTTGAACCTTGCACTGGACGTTCCCTATCTTGCCGAGCCTGCCGGGACAGTTTCCGCGCAGGAGATTTACGACCAGACCTCCGGCGACGTGAAAAACGCAGGATATGACGCCGCCACCGGCACAATTACGCCCGAGCAAGTGGGCGCTGACTTTGACGTGGCGCTGGCCCAGTCCGCGATGAACGCCGCTAAGCCCGGCAGCACTGTGGAAATTCCCGCCGATATTCAGCTTCCCGCCGTCACGGCGGAGGAGCTTGCCCCTGTTTTATTCCGGGATATGCTTGGCTCCTACACCACCCACGTGGGCGGCACCGCCGCCCGCATTGGCAATGTAAAGCTGGCCTCCGACGCCGTCAACGGAACGGTTTTGAACAGCGGCGATATTTTTGACTATAACGAGGTGGTGGGCCAGCGGACCGCTGCACGGGGCTATCTGCCCGCCCCCGCCTATGTGCAGGGGGAGACGGTGGACGAAATTGGCGGCGGCGTGTGCCAGCCGTCCTCCACGCTGTATCTGGCGACGCTGAAGTCGAACCTTGAAATTGTGGAGCGGTATGCCCACCGCTATGTGCCCGCATACATTCCCAAGGGGATGGACGCCACCGTTAGCTGGGGCGGACCAAACTACCGCTTCCGCAACGACACCAATTATCCCGTTAAGGTCGAGTCGATTTATTCCAAGGGTTATCTCACCATGTCGCTATACGGCACCAAGGTGGACGACACCACGGTGAAGATGACTAACAAAACTCTTTCCACCACGCCGTTTACCGTGGTCTACGAGGACGACGCCACCCTTCCCGCCGGGACGGAATCGGTGAAGGTCACCCCCTACACTGGATATAAAGTGGAAACGTACCGCAATCTTTACGACGGCGAAGGGAATCTGATTTCCAGCACCTTTGAAGCCAACAGCGACTATAAGGTGCGCAACAAGATTATCTTAAAAGGCCCGGCTCCCGTGGTCAGTCCGCTTCCGGGCGAGCTGCCCGGTCAGGTCATCCCCCCGGAAACACCGACCTCCGGAGAAACCGGAACGGGAAACGACGGCACGGTGACCCCCACGGATGGAACGCCCGGCACCGTCACGCCCCCCGTCGAAGAAATGCCCATTCCCGGAGAAACCGGAACGGGGAACGACACGGGCTCTGGCCCGAATGCAATTATCTCCCCCTTGCCCTCGCTGTAATCGGCGGCAAATCTTGCTGCCAGCACTTTTTAATGAAAGACTCTGCTCTGCTATACAATAACAGACAGGAAAAAGCCCCTGCTTCAATACAGATTGTATTGAAGCAGGGGCCGTTTTTTATTCACCTGAATCGACAGCGGCGACCCTTACAAAACGCCGTTGGGGCCGACGGGAATGAGCCACCCAACAGCTTCAGCACGCAGTACGACAGGTCGCGCGTTCCCTGTCTTCGGTTTAAGGCCCTTGTTTGGGCCTCAGCCCCGCTCCTTTTTCAGACGCCGAATATCCCGTCCAAAAAACGGAAGAATCTGATACTCGCCCTCAAGTCTCGAGCCAATCTGTGCCCCATACCGTCTGGCAAGCTCCTCCGGGGACAAGTTTGTATTCAGAATCACCGATCGACGTTCCAGCAGCCGGGTGTTGACAATTTCATACAGAGCACTCTGGACAAATGAGGTGGTCATCTCCGTCCCCAAATCGTCCAGAATCAAGAGGTCGCAGTGCATAATGCGCTCCACATCCTCTTCTACGCCCTCCCCCTCGTCCCGGCCAAATTTCCGGTCTTCAAACCGGGAAAATACGTGGGACGCAGTGTCGTACACCACAGAAAAGCCCGCGGCGCTGACTTCCCCCGCGATGGCGGAGGAGAGAAAGGTCTTTCCAAGTCCCGGCTTGCCGTACAGCAGCAGGTTCCCACCGTGCTTTTTAAACGCGTGGGCATAGTTTGCGCAAACCTCGTATACCGTTTCCATGTTTTCCCGGGGGGAGATGCCGTAGACCGGGTCCGGGGTCTGGTCATACCAATCCATGGAAAAGGTATCAAAGCTCTGCCCTGCCAAATCCAGAGAGCGGGACAGCTCCGCCTGCTGCTCCTGGGCATAGTATCGCTTCAGGCAGACGCACGCCGCCTCGCCCTTTGTCCCCGCGTCGCCGCACAAAGGGCAGGCGGGCTTGTACTCAAGATAGTCCGGCGAAAGACCCAACTCCGCCAGAAGCTGCACCCGCTCCTGCTGAAGGCTTAAGTTGCCGTCCCGCAGCACCGCCACTGCCGGACGGGGATCTGACCCCTTGCGCAGGGCGGAGACAATAATGCGGCTCATGGTAGAGGTCAGCTCCGCGTCGATTTCCCGCAGACGGGGCGCGCGGGCATAGGTCTGCTCCTGCCGCCTGCGGAAGGCCTCCTCCCGGCGGCGGCGGTCCGCGTCAAACCGGGCGGATGCCCGGCGCATGATTTTTCCGTCGTAGGACATTCCGCTTCCCCCTTACTCCTTGCCCCGGTGCAGCGCCTGCACATACCGGAACATCTCCTCCTCCGGCGGACGCTGATCCCGCCGGGGCTGCTGGGCCTGCGTCCGGGGTCGGTCTCCCGCCGCTACCTGCTCCGGGGTGTGCAGTCCCGCCTCGTGCCAGCGCTTCAGGATGCCGTTTATGTAAGGCCACTTCAACTCGTGGCACTTTAAAATCGTCTTTTCATAGGCCAGGGCCACCGTCTCCGGCAAAAAGCCCCACTCCTGCCACGCGGCCAAGTATTTTTCCTCCGCCCCCACCGGCGTTCTGTCGCCCAATTGAAGGACCCGCATAAAGGCGGGCAGAGCCTCCTGCCGCCGGGCGTATTTTTTCAGATACTCCGCCGCCGCGCTTTGGGTATCAAGCCCCATCCGCGCCCACGCGTATCCCTCTTTTTCAATCTGACGCAGTGTGGGACGGCGTCCCTCTCCATAGCGCAGGCGAATGCGCTCCGCACAGTGGCACACCAGAAGGTAAATCACGTCGGAAGGCAGGCCCAGATAGTCGTAAAGCCCCAAAAGTGTCCCCATGTCCGGGGTGGAAAGTTTTTTCCCCAGTTTCCGTTCCACCTCAGCGGCAAGGCCGCGAAACACCCCGTCATCCTCCAGCGCCCCCGTCACGTCCTCCTGCCGGTAGTCCGGCCGCTCATCCGCCGGCTCCGGCAGCTCCGCCGCCGGAAGAGACACCAGCTCCAACTGGCGAAGCACCAGCTCCGCCGCTTCGATGCGGGTCCGCTCCCAGCGCAGCTCTCCCGCAAGGGACCGGGGCTGGGTAAGCCCCTGATGGCGCAGCAGCGCCAGATATAAAAGGGACGCGTCCCCGTCCCCCCGCTCTAAAAGGCGGCGCAGCGCGGCCCCGGAAACGGTGACGCTCTCGTCTCCCAAATGCTTTAAAATTCCTGCCATCCGGCGCGCCTCCCCTCTGTCTTACGGCAGCGCCGCCCACCAAGGTGCGCGAAATTGCCCGTTCTTCCGGAAGCTGAACCGCCCCGGCTTTTTGACATTCCCCATTGTATACGACTTGAGCGCTTCTGACAAGCCCAAAACTTTGTCCCAGCGTGGAAAAAAGCTGGAATCCTGCGGGCATATATGATATAATGCTGACTTATAAAAATGGGTTACTATGCCGCGCCCGGGCGGCAGCTTTAAAAGAGGAGGAATCACAGGATGAATAACCGTGTCACCGTGACGATCTGCGGAGAGGATTACAATTTTGTGGCGGACGAGTCCCCGGAATACATGGAAAAAGTGGGCGCCTTTGTGTGCAAAAAAATGGACGAGCTGCTCACCGGCGCCAAGGTGGGCCGGACGGACGCCGCCGTCCTTACCGCCGTCAACATCGCGGACGAGCTGTTTAAATCCTATGAGGCGGCAGAAAAGCTGCGCTCCGAGATTAAAAACTACGCGGATGAGGCAGGCCGCGCCCAAGGTGAGGTTTCCGACTTGAAGCGGGAGGTTTTTCGTCTTCAGCAGAAGTTGGACGCTAAGACCGGCGGAAACGGGAACCGGCGCTGATGCGGCCAGAGCTTCTCTCCCCCGCCGGGTCCCCGGAGTCCCTTCGCGCCGCAGTGGAGTGCGGAGCGGACGCGGTGTATCTGGGCTGGGGCAGCTTTAACGCCCGTCAAAGCGCGAAAAACTTCTCTGATGAGGAGTTTTCCGAGGCTCTGCAATACTGCCACGAGCGGGGCATAAAGGTCTATCTGACGCTGAACACGCTGGTGTCCGACCGGGAGCTGGACGCCGCGCTTGTCTGTGCGAAAACCGCCTCCAATCTGGGGGTGGACGCGGTGCTCGTGCAGGATCTGGGCCTGTTTGACCTGCTGCACCGCGCCCTGCCGGACCTTCCGCTCCATGCCAGCACACAGATGAGCCTGTTTACCTCCGGCGGGGCCTGCGAAGCGGCAGCGGACGGATGTGAGCGGGTGGTAATCGCCCGGGAATGCTCACGGGCGGACACCGCAAACATCTGCAAAAACTGCCCCGCAGAGATTGAGGTCTTTGTCCACGGGGCGCTGTGCATGTGCTATTCGGGTCAGTGCGCCATGAGCGCGCTGATTGGAGGTCGGTCGGGAAACCGGGGCCGGTGCGCCCAGCCCTGCCGCCTGCCCTATACCCTGACGGAGTTATCCGGCCCGGACGTGTCCGGACTGGAATCTCCGCCGTCTCTGCTGGGAAATCCGAAAAAAAACACCTACCCCCTCAGCCTGAAGGACAACTGTCTGGCAGGCTTTTTAGAAGACATGGCCCAAATGGGCGTGGCCTGCCTGAAGCTGGAAGGGCGCATGAAGCGTCCGGAGTATGTGGCGGTGGTAACGGGTATCTATGCCCGCCTTCTGCGGGAGCACCGTGGCCCCACGGCGGAGGAAGCCGCCGCGCTGGAAGCCGCTTTTTCCCGCTCCGGCTTTACCGACGGATACTGGCGGGGCCTGTCCGGTCCTGGGCAGTTCGGCGTGCGTCCCGCGGACGCGGAGGAGCCGAAGGAGCTTTTCGCGCAGGCAAAAGCCGCTGTTGAAAAGGGCGGGATGCGGACGGTCCCTGTGACTATGGAGGCTGTTTTTCGCAAAAACCAGCCCTGCACCCTGACCGTTCGAGACGACGCGAACCGGGCAGGCACGGCCACCGGCCCCGCCCCTGAGGAAGCCCGAAATCGGGCGGTAACCGAGGAGGAACTGGAAACCCGGCTGAAAAAAACCGGCGGCACCGCCTATCGGTGCGAAGCCGTGTCGGTGACGCTTGAAGACGGGCTGTCTGTTTCGGCGGCAACGGTAAACGCCCTGCGGCGGGACGCTTTGGCAAATCTCACCGCCCTGCGAATTGCGCCGCCGGAGCGGCGCGTTTTGTCCGTTCCCCCTCTTGAAAAGGCCGCTGGCTATGACGGAGAACCGGCCCTGACCTGCTCTCTGGTCCGCGAGGAGCAGCTTACACCCTCGCTTTTGGCGCTGCGCCCGGAGCGGGTATATCTTCCCTTGGAGTTCTTTGAAACGATAGACGCTTTACCGCCATTTGACGGGGAATACTGCGTCGTTCTCCCTCGTGTCTGGCGGGACGGGGACGAGCCGTATTTTATTAAGCTGCTGAAGAAGGCGGAAGGTCTGGGCGTTTCCTCCGCCATGGTGGGAAATCTGGGGCATCTGCCTCTGCTCCGTAATCAGGGCTTTTTTCCCTATGGGGATTTTGGTTTAAACGTTTTTAACGGACGGGCACTTTCCTATCTGGCAAACAAGGGTCTGCAATCCGCCGCGGTTTCCTTTGAGCTGCGGGGCGCGCAGATTCGGGACATGCCGAAACTTCTGCCCACAGAGGCCATTGTCTACGGTCGTCTTCCCCTGATGCTTACGGAAAACTGCCTTGTTCGCAACGAAACCGGCTGCTCCTGCCGCCGCCCCTATGCCCTGACCGACCGCACGGGGGCCGCCTTTCCCCTTCTTCCCGCTTGGGGCCACCGGACGGAGGTTCAAAACTGCAAGCCTTTGTATCTGGGGGACCGGGACGACTGGAAGCGTCTTGGTCTGCGGTATGCCCGGCTGCGGTTCACCACAGAGTCCCCGGAAGAGTGCGTTCAGGTTTTTCGGGATTATCTTTCCGGCGGGGACGCTCCGGCGGAATTTACCCGCGGCCTGTTTGACCGGGGCGTGGAATGAGTAAACATTAGTCCTATCTGTAATTTTTTCGAGCTATTTTACAATCTGTATTGATTTTGGAGTGTTTATGAATATCAAGGTCCGTTATTTTTGCGAGGATTTAGAGCCACTGCGCTATGTGGATGGAAAGTCCGACTGGATTGATTTGCAGGCGGCGGAGACGGTGACGCTGAAGGCAGGCGAATTTCGCCTGATTTCTCTGGGTGTGGCCATCGCCCTGCCGGAGGGATACGAAGCCCACATCGTTCCCCGCAGCTCGACTTTTAAGAACTATGGCATTTTGCAGACCAACTCCATGGGCGTGGTGGACAACAGCTATTGCGGGGACAACGATCTTTGGCGCTTTCCCGCCTACGCCACACGGGACGTGACGGTGGAAAAGGGCACGCGCATCTGCCAGTTTCGGGTAATGAATCACCAGCCCCGATTGGAATTTACCGCCGTAGAACATCTGGGCGGGCCTGACCGGGGCGGTTTTGGGTCCACGGGGAAGTGATTTTTATTAAAATTAAAAATATTCCAGCGGCTTTGCCCGCTTTTGGAATAAGGAGAACGCAGGATGTCTAAGATGATATTGGCCTCCGGGTCCCCCCGGCGGCAAGAACTGCTTCGGCTGATGGGGCTGAGTGAGTTTGAAATCAGGCCCCCGGAGGTGGAGGAAGACTTTCCCGCCGGTCTGACTCCGCAGGAGACGGTGGAATACATCTCCCGGAAAAAGTGCGATGCGGCTGCGGCTGTCGCCGCTCCGGACGAGATGATCATTGCGGCGGACACCATGGTATTTGTGGACGGCGCACCTTTGGGCAAGCCCGCAGACGAGGCGGATGCCCTGCGGATGCTGACGCTGCTTCAGGGCCGGGGCCATGTGGTCTGCACGGGGGTAAGCGTCTGCGGCAATGGAAAAACCGTGACGGAGTCGGAATCCACGGAGGTCTTTTTCCGTTCCGCCAGTCAAGAGGAGCTGGCGGCCTATATCCGCAGCGGCGAGCCGATGGACAAAGCCGGAGCCTATGGAGTTCAGGGTCTGGGCGCACTTTTGGTGGAGGGCATCCGGGGCGACTTTTACAACGTGATGGGCCTTCCCGTTCTGCGGCTGAGCCGCATGCTGGGCGGATTTGGTATCCGTTTTTTTAACTGATTTGGAATTGCTGAGAATTTGTCGGGGGCATTGACTTGAAAGAATTTCTGAAACGGCACGGACTTTGGGTCCTGTTCGCCACGGCGGTGATCGCCGTGGTGCTTGCGGTGCTCTCCGTGTTCAGCACCACCTCCTCCCCGCTGGTGAATCTGGCGCAGACCATTACCTCTCCCTTTCGGGCGGCGTACACCGCCGCTGCGGGCTGGCTGATGGATAAGCAAAATTACTATGAGGATATCACGGCCCTGAAAACGGAAAACCAGGAGCTGAAAAAGAGGATTGCCGAAATGGAGGCGGAGGTGCGTCAGGCCCAGAATGACAGCGAGGAAAACGAGCGGCTGCGCAGCTTGATGAATCTGCGTGAGCAGCGCCGGGACCTCAGCGATTTGGAGGCCGCCACCATCACGGAGCACTCCACCTCCAACTGGACCAGCTATCTGACGCTGAACCGGGGCACGGACCACGGCGTGGAAAAGAACGACTGCGTGATTACGGAGGCCGGATATCTGGTGGGCGTGGTCAGCGAGGTGGGGAGCAACTGGTGCACCGTGTTGAACATTGTCGACACGGACACCTCCATGGGCGCGCAGGTCTTTCGCACGGACGACATCGGCGTGGCCGAGGGAGATTTTGCGCTGATGAGCCAAAGTCGGCTGCGGCTGGACTTTCTTCCCGCCGGGGCGCAGCTTTTAAACGGCGATCTGGTGGTGACCTCCGGTCTTGGCGGCTATTACCCCTCCGGCCTTGTCATCGGCATGGTAGAGGAGGTCCAAACCGACGATTCCGGGGCCACGTCCTATGCCATTTTGCGACCCAGCGCGGAATTTAACGACCTGACGCAGGTCTTTATTATCAAATCCTTCGACATTGTGGATTGAAAGGCGGCGTTTATGACTCCCCGACAGGAAACCATTCATAAATGGGGGCTGTACGCCCTGCTTACGCTGTTTTGCTGCGCGTGGCAAGGAGCGGTTCTGCAATATATGCGGCTTGGGGGCGTGTTTCCCTTTGTCTATCCCATTCTTGCCGCAATTCTCTCCACACTGGAGGGGCCTGTTTCCGGAATGATTTATTCTTTGGTTCTGGGCGTGGTCTGCGACTTGACTATCTCCGCACCCATCCCTTGCTTCTACACGCTGGTATTCCCTCTCGCCGGCCTGCTGGCGGGGATTTTGGCCAGAAGCGTGCTGTCCTCCGGCTTTCTCAGCGCGCTGGTAACCTCTATGGCCGCGTTTGTTCTCACTGGCGCATTCCACGGGCTGATCTTTATGTTTTCCTCTCGCCCCGCCTGGGGGCAGACGGCCATTGTCTGCGCCAAAGAGCTGGGCGTGTCTCTTCCCTGGGCGCTGCCGGTATATTTTCTGTTTCGCCGGGTGTGGCGCAGGTGCCTTGGAAACGAGCCTACCCGTTTATAAGCTGTAGTTCCTGCTTTGTGCGGCGGGCTTTTCCCCTCATTTTTACAAATGCTTGCTTTGCGGACCCGCGCGCTTTGGGCGCGGACCCGCCCGATTGTCTGGAGGTAGACCCTTGCTTGAGACAAAATTCAATTCCACGCGCCGCTTGTATATTTTGAGTGGCTTTCTGCTTTGCGTGCTTCTGACCTACGTGGGCGTGATGTACAATACGCAGATCAGCAACGGGAGCTATTACCGGGAGCAGTCTGTCCGCACCATTGCCAGCACGGAGACGGTGGAGGCCTCCCGGGGCATTCTCACCGACCGCAACGGACAGGTGATGGTTTCCAATCGGCAGACCTATGCTCTTACCTTTGACATGTCCCTGCTCAATGAAGAGGACGACAAAAACGCAGCCATTCTGCGCCTGATTCAACTATGCAGGCAGCGTGGCGTTCTGTGGAAAGACAATCTTCCCATGAGCCAAACCGCGCCCTACGCCTACACGGTGGACACCGCTGGAACGGTGCAGAGGGACCGCTTTTCCAAATTCCTGCAATCCAGCCTAAAGGCTCTGTCCACCAATGTGAACCGGGAAAACGTCACCAATGAGCTGCTTTCCTCCATCCTCTCGCCGCGCGAGCTGATGAATCAAATGCGGACTTTTTTCGAGATTCCGGAGGATTGGTCGGATGCGGACGCAAGGGCCGTTGCCGGAGTGCGTTATGAGCTGGAAATCCGCAAGCTGGTCAATACCACGGCATATGTCTTTGCGGAGGATGTGGACACGGAGCTGATTTCTCTGGTGAAGGACGGAAACTACCGGGGTGCGAAGGTTTTCACCTCCTCCGTCCGGGAATATGACACCGACGCCGCGGCCCATGTGCTGGGTACCGTGGGCCGCGTGGAAGCAGAGGATTTGGCCGCCAACCCCGATGTTTACAGCGGCGAGGACTGGATTGGAAAATCCGGTGTGGAGCTGGCCTTTGAGGGATATCTTCGAGGCGAGGACGGGACGCGCCTGATTTCCTCCAACGATCAGGGGAAGATTACCAGCGAATTTTACACCGCCCAGCCTAAGCCGGGAAACACCGTCGCCCTGACACTGGACCTGAATCTTCAGGAAGCCACGGAGCAGGCGCTGGCAAACACCATCACCGAGATGAATAAACAAGACGGCAACACCACCCGGGGCGCTGGCGCCGCTGTGATTGAGGTGGGCACCGGCGAGGTTTTGGCGCTGGCCTCTTATCCCACCTTCAGCCTTGCCAGCTACAATCAGGATTACGCGCTGTTCAGCAGCGATCCGGGAGAGCCGTTTTATAACCGGGCCACCCATGGCCGCTATCCCCCCGGCTCCACCTTCAAGCCCTGCACGGCCATTGCCGCGCTGGAATCCGGCGTGGTAACTTTGACGGAAAAAATTCGGGACACCGGCCGCTGGTACTACCCCGACATGATTGCGGGGACAGACCCCTTTTCCGCCTGGTGCTGGAAACGGAGCGGTCACGGCCTGCAAAACATTACACAGGCCATTACCAACTCCTGCAATTACTTTTTCTACACTATGGGTTATCGCCTGGGAATTGAGCGGCTGGACGAATACGCCGCCGCCTTCGGACTTGGCAGCAAAACCGGCATTGAAATCGGAGAAGACCCCGGCATTTTGGCGGGACCGGAGTATTCCGAGTCAGTGGGCCAGACGTGGTATGGCGGCAACACCGTCATGGCGGCCATTGGACAGTCCGACAACCTCTTTACCCCCCTTCAGCTTGCCAACTACATTGCCACCTTGGTGGGCGGGGGCGAGCACTATCCGGCTCACCTTCTCAAGTCGGTAAAGGCCTATGACAACTCCTCCGTGATTTTCACCGGCGTACCGGACCCGGTGAACACCATTGAAATCAAGCCGGAGAATTTGGCCGCCGTGAAAAACGGAATGCACGACCTGACCACCAAGGGAAGCCTCGCCAGCTACTTCCGCAACTGCGTGGTGGATACGGGCGCAAAAACCGGCACGGCACAGATTACCAAAAGTACCAAAAACAACGGCGTATTCGTTTGCTTTGCCCCTTTTGACGACCCGAAAATCGCCGTGGCTTTGGTGATTGAGCAGGGCGGCTCCGGCGCGGCGCTGGCCTCCACCGCTGTGGATATTCTCAATGCCTACTTTACCAAAGAGGAAATCGGCACCGTGATTCTGGGAGAGAATCAGCTTCTTCCATAATCTTTGCTGCGGTCCGGCAGGAGCAATCCGGCCGGACCGTTTTTTACATTGTTTTACTTCGGCTTTCTGGAAAGGATTGTACCCGTTATGAGCGAACCCTTTGTCTTTGACCCGAGACACAGCCTGTGTAAGGAACCCTTTGGAGCGGCGGTCTGCCGAAGCCGAGTCTTATTCTGCGTACGCCCTCTTGCGCGTGAGGGCTTCACCCACTGTGCTCTGGTTCTGCATCTTGAGTTTTCTGGGATACGGGAGGAGCGAGAGCTGCTGCCCGGCGGTCCGGCGGGAGATCGTGTTCTTTTTTCTCTCACCTATGAAGCGCCGGAGCAGCCGGAGCTAGTCTGGTATCATTTCCGCTTCTGGCGGGATGACAGCTCCGGCTGTGATTTGGACGCCACGGGCTATCGCAGCGACGGACGCGCCACTGATTGGCAGCTAACGGTATACGGCGCTTCCCGTCCTACACCCCAGTGGTTTGGCAACGGCGTAACCTATCAAATTTTTCCCGACCGGTTTTGCCGTCTGTCCGTTCCCGACCCCGCTGGCCTTGTGGGAAACCGGTCGGTTCACGAAAACTGGGATGACGCGCCCCATTGGCGGCCCGACCAGCAGGGCGAGGTGCGAAACAATGATTTTTTTGGCGGCTCCCTGCAAGGTATTTTCTCCCGACTGGAATATCTTGAACAGTTGGGCGTGACCACCCTTTATCTCTGCCCCGTGTTTGAATCCGCCTCCAACCATCGGTACGACACGGCAGACTACACAATGATTGACCCCATGCTGGGGACGGAGGCGGATTTTCGGGAGCTGTGCGCCCGGGCTTCAGAGCACGGTATCCGCGTGCTTTTGGACGGCGTGTTTAACCACACTGGGTCTAACAGCGTTTATTTCAATGCCGAGGGGTTTTATTCCGGTCCCGGCGCGGCCCAGAGTCAAACTTCTCCCTACTCCGACTGGTATAGCTTTCACCCCTGGCCAAACGATTACGACGCTTGGTGGGGCATCCGCACCCTTCCCGCCGTAAACGAGAGCAGTCCATCCTACGGCAGGTTTATCATTGACGGAGAAAACTCCGTGGTCCGCCGCTGGCTGCGTGCGGGGGCCTCCGGCTGGCGGCTGGATGTTGCCGACGAGCTGCCGGACGAATTTATTGCCCGTCTTCGCACGGCAATGGAGGAAACAAAGCCTGACAGCGTTTTGATTGCCGAGGTTTGGGAGGACGGCTCCAATAAAATCGCGTATTCTCAGCGCCGAAAATATCTGCTTGGGTCTGAAGCCCACGGCCTGATGAACTACCCCTTCAGGACGGCGGCGCTGGCCTTTTTGCAGGGTGGGGATGGGGCAGACTTCCGCGACGCCATGGAAAACATTCGGGAAAACTATCCCCCTCCTGCTTATTACAGTGCCATGAATTTTTTAGGGACCCACGACACGCCCCGGATTTTAACAGTGCTGGGAACGTCAAAGCCCCCTGCCTCCAAGGAAGCCCGGGCCGTCTCCTCCCTCTCCCCCGACGAACGGGCCACAGGGCTCGCCCTTCTCCGAGCGGCGGCAGTGCTGCTGTACGCTTTTCCCGGCTCCCCCATGCTGTACTATGGCGATGAGGCCGGTATGGAAGGCTGGGAGGACCCCTTTAACCGCCGCACTTATCCTTGGGGCCGCGAGGATACAAACCTGCACGACTTTTATGCTTGCCTTGGGCAGCTCCGTAAGGTACGAACCTCCCTCCGGCAAGGTAACATCCGCTATCTTCTGGCTGCCGGACACGGTCTGGTGTTTTCCCGGATCTGGAAGAATGAGACAACCATTGCCGCGCTGAACGTTGGAGCCGAAGCAATGGCACTGGAAATTCCATGGAAAACCCCTCAGGCGCAAGACGCACTTACCCGTCAGACTTTTACCGCTGTCGACGGAGTTTTAAAGCTAAAACTGCCTTCCCGCACTGCCATGCTTCTAATTTAAATTATTTGCCCCGGATTGTTTCACGTGAAACAATCCGGGGCAATTTTGTAGATGTGAGACCTTAAAGCGGAGCGCGGGCTAAAAAAGCGCAAAGAAGTATCAACTCTGGTATTTGCATTTAAATGTTTCACGTGAAACATTTAGGGTAAACTAAATTTGCTTTATTTCACAAACCCAGAGAGCCACACACCTCTTCTTCGTTATTTTTGCAAAAGCTTTCCTGTTTTTGTGTTTTTCTGTGGCAACTGCCTTGAATCTCAAGAAAAACCTTGCTATAATGTCACAAGGAAAACATTTCGGGCTGTTTGCGCCCACAAAAGCGTTTGTGCGGCAAGACGTACACAGGAGCGTTTTTAACCGGGTGATTTATCTTGCTTCATAAGGCGGCGCAAATTCTTGGAGCCTTGCTTGTGCATTTGCACGATGCGTACACCGCAAA
Organism: Oscillibacter sp. UBA6647; assembly: GCA_002455655.1. Taxonomy (GTDB): domain Bacteria; phylum Bacillota; class Clostridia; order Oscillospirales; family Oscillospiraceae; genus Oscillibacter. The sequence goes on from DKLF01000097.1 coordinate 36,563, forward strand.
CATACGCAACGCCGCTTTTTTGCGGCTTTGAAGTTTATTCGATCAGAATTGTGAGAAAGCGGCGCGTCTGACTGCCGTTACGGGAAAGCGGGTGCTGTATTGGCAAAAATTATTGCGATTGTGAATCAAAAGGGCGGCGTGGGGAAAACCACTTCTTGTGTAAACCTCTGTGCCGCCATGAAGGACGCGGGGCAGCGAGTGCTGCTGTGCGACTTTGATCCCCAGGCCAACGCCACCTCCGGTATGGGCGTGGACAAAACCTTGTCCAAGGGTGTGTATGAGGTAGTCATCGGCGAATCCCCGGCGGCGGACGCCATTGTAACAACAAAATACGGCGACGTGCTTCCTTCCAACAAGGCATTGGCGGGAGCGGGCATCGAGCTGATTGCCATGGACCGACGAGAATACCTGCTGAAGGACGCGCTGGCACAGGTCGCGGACAACTACGACTTTATTTTCATTGACTGTCCCCCCTCTTTGGAATTGTTGACCTTAAACGCCCTTTGCGCCGCCGACTCCGTTTTGGTGCCGGTGCAGGGGGAATATTTTGCGCTGGAGGGGCTGAGCGACCTGATGAACACCGTCCGGATTGTCCGCCGCTCTCTGAATCCCCGGCTGGAGTTGGAGGGCGTTCTCCTTACCATGTTCGATGGGCGGACCAATCTGGCGCTTCAGGTGGCGGAGGAGGTTAAGCACTATTTCCCCGGGAAGGTTTATGCCACCGTGATTCCCCGGAACGTGCGCTTGTCCGAGGCGCCCAGCCATGGAAAGCCTATCTTCTCCTACGACCGCACCTCTCGCGGCGCGGAGGCCTACGGCGCGTTGGCCGCCGAATTTTTACAGAAGAATCGCTGATTCTGGAAAGGAGTCGCTATGGCGTCTCAAAAATCCGGGTTGGGACGGGGCCTTGGCGCCCTGTTGGGAGACGATGTGCTGAAAACGGAAACCACCGGCACCTTCTCTCTGCCGATTTCCCAGGTGGAGAGCTGCTCCACCCAGCCCCGTAAGAGCTTTGACGGGGACGCATTGAACGATTTGGCGGACTCGATCCGCCGCCACGGAATTATTCAGCCGCTTACGGTTCGGAAGCTCGCTTCCGGGTACTATCAGATTGTGGCGGGAGAGCGCCGCTGGCGCGCCGCCCGTATGGCGGGCCTTTCAGAGGTACCGGTTGTAGTGGTGGAGGCCGACGATCGGAAGGCTGCGGAGCTGGCCATGATTGAAAATCTCCAGCGGGAAGACCTGAACGCCATGGAAGAAGCCGCCGGCTTTCAATCCCTGATTCAGTCCTATCGCATGACGCAGGAGGAAGCAGCCGAAGCTGTTGGCAAGTCCCGCAGCGCCGTGGCGAACGCACTGCGCCTGCTGACCCTCTCCCCCGCCGTAAAGGCGCTGGTAGAGGACGGAACCTTGTCCGCAGGACACGCCAGAGCCCTTTTGCCCCTCTCCCCCGCTTTACAGGAGAGCGCGGCCCGGTCTGTGATCTCCGGGGGGCTTTCCGTCCGCCAGACAGAGGCGCTGGTGAAAAAGCTGAGCGCGGAGAAGCAGGAAGACCCGTCCGAATCCTCCGACAAGGTGGATTATGCGGCGGAGGCGCAGCGGGAGTTAGCTTCCCGGCTGGGCCGAGGTGTTAAAATCGTATCAGGCCGAAAAAAAGGCCGCGTGGAGTTGGAATATTACGGAGTGGACGATCTGAATGACTTGTTGGAGGCCTTGACGCTTCTTCAAATCAAGCGCGCCCAGTCCGAACAAATGTGAGGAATACCTGAAAATGAAACTGGAAAAGCGCAGCACAGGAGCCGAGGACGAGGCTCCCGCGTCGGAGGTCAGTACCCCGGACGGAAAGAAAAACAAGCCCGTCGTCGTCTATATTATGGTCCTGTTTATTGTGGCCTTTTTACTCATGGCGCTTTCTTTTCTGACCCATCAGCGCAGCAACGAGGAGGTTATCGGCACTCTGCAAAGCTCCGTTACCACCTTGCAGGAGCTGCAAAAGAGTCAGGATGAAAACCTGAGGCTTCACTCCCGGCTGGAGGATGCGGAAAAGCAGGTTCGGGATTTGGAAGCACAGGTAAAGGAACTGGAGGACGCTGGGATGGCGTCCGATGATAAAACAGATGCGCTGCTGTCTTTGTACCTTTTGCAGCAGCAATACGCCGCCAGAGACTTTGACGGTTGCCGTCAGACGCTTCAATCCATGGAGGACGCGGGGCAGCCCGCCCTCCTCTCTAACGACGACTTGGACAAGATTGTCTCCCCGGCCCAGCGATACCAGCAATTGAAGGAAGCCGTGATGTCAGTGTGGTAAATCCCGGCTTTATTGACCCTATAAAAATTTTACACGGTATGTGGTAAGGAGAAAACGAATATGCTGGATATCAAATTTGTCCGGGAGAATCCCGACGCAGTCAAGGAAAACATCCGCAAAAAGTTTCAGGATGCAAAGCTTCCTCTGGTAGACGAGGTCATCGAACTGGACGCCAAACGCCGCGCTGCCATCGCGGAAGCAGATCAACTTCGCGCCGACCGGAACCGCCTGAGCAAGCAGGTTGGCATGCTGATGGGACAAGCCAAGAAGGACCCCTCCAAAATGGAGGAGGCCGAGGGCGTGAAAAAGCAGGTCACAGACAACGCCCATCGGCTGGAAGCGCTGGAAAAACAGGAAGCACAGTTGGACGAAGAAATTCGCAGCCGGATGATTGTCATTCCGCAGATTATCGACCCCTCCGTCCCTCTTGGCGCGGACGACAGCGCCAACGTAGAGGTGCAGCGCTTTGGTGAGGCAGCGGTTCCTTCTTTTGAAATTCCCTATCACGTAGATCTGATGGAGCGGTTTGACGGCATTGATCTGGAGGCTGCGGGCCGTGTCTCCGGTAACGGATTTTATTATCTTCTGGGGGACATTGCCCGGCTTCACGAAGCTGTACTGGCCTACGGCCGGGACTTTATGATTGACAAGGGATTTACCTATTGCATTCCTCCCTTCATGATTCACGGCAACGTGGTGGAGGGCGTCATGAGCCAGACGGATATGGACGGCATGATGTATAAAATTGAGGGCGAAGACCTGTACCTCATCGGCACCTCCGAGCATTCCATGATTGGCCGGTATATCGACCAGATTCTGCCCGAGACTTCCCTTCCCCAGACGCTAACCTCTTACTCCCCCTGCTTCCGCAAGGAGAAAGGGGCGCATGGCATCGAGGAGCGGGGCGTTTATCGCATTCACCAGTTTGAAAAGCAGGAGATGATTGTTGTCTGCAAGCCCGAGGAATCCAAGGAGTGGTACGAAAAGCTCTGGGCGATGTCCGTGGAGCTGTTCCGGTCGATGGACATTCCCGTGCGGCAGCTTGAATGCTGCTCCGGCGATCTGGCGGATTTGAAGGTCAAATCCTGCGACATCGAAGCCTGGTCCCCCCGCCAGCAGAAGTATTTCGAGGTCTGCTCCTGCTCTAATCTGGGCGACGCACAGGCCCGGCGTCTGCGCATCCGCTACAAGGACGAGGACGGGAAAATGCAGCTTTGCCACACGCTGAACAACACCTGCGTGGCCCCGCCCCGGATGCTGATTGCGTTTTTGGAGAATAATTTGCAGGAGGACGGCTCCGTTTTGATTCCCGCCGTGCTGCGTCCCTATATGGGCGGCAAGGAGAAATTGATTCCCAAGAACGCCTAAGATTTTGCATTTGATTGCGATTTGTAATAATTTTTTGAATTATTACAAATTGTTAAACCCGTTTAGAGCCTTTCCCGCACCAGCGGCACAGGTTTCCCTCTGTTTTCGGCGGGAAATCGGCTCTATTGGGGTCATGCGCTTGAAATCATTGGGCCGCAGCGGCTTGAACGCTGCTGCACTTTAAAAAGGAGACTTAACTTTCATGACAAAAAAAGCCGGCGGACTCATTGCCGAATTTAAAGAGTTTATTTCCCGCGGCAACGTAGTGGACATGGCCGTGGGCGTGATTATCGGCGGCGCGTTCAAAGCCATCGCGGATTCTCTTGTTGGCGACATTCTTATGCCCCTCATCAGCCTGCTCACAAAGAAGGTTTCCTTTGAGGATATGGTCTGGGTGGTGGGCGGTGGCCAGACAGTCATCCCCTACGGCAATTTCCTTTCTGCCATTCTGAACTTCCTGATTACGGCGCTGGCAATCTTCCTTTTGGTGAAGGCCATCAACCGCTTCCGGAAAAAGGAAGAGGTTGCACCTCCCAAGCCACCCGCAGCCAGCCCAGAGGCCGCCCTGCTGACAGAGATTCGTGACCTTTTGAAAGAGCAGAAGAAATGATGGAAACCATCCTGCGGGAGGGACTGACGGCGCTGGGGCTGGATCAGTCCTCCGTCCCCTCCCTGCTGCGCTACGCGGCACTGCTGGAAGAGAAAAACAAGGTCATGAACCTCACCGCCATCAAAGAAGCGGACGAGGTGGCCCGGCTTCACTTTCTGGACAGCGCGGCGCTTTTAAACCTGCTGGATTTTCGGAACAAAACCGTGGTGGACGTGGGCACCGGGGCCGGATTTCCCGGCCTTCCCATCCGGCTTTTGGAGCCATCATCCCATGTGACCTTGCTTGACTCCCTCGGAAAGCGCATTGCTTTTTTGCAAGAGGTCTGCACAGCTTTGGGCCTTTCAGACGTGAAATGTGTCCACGCCCGGGCGGAGGAGTTTGCCGCCGCACAGCGGGAATCCTTTGACACGGCGGTATCCCGGGCCGTGGCCTCCCTATCCGTGCTTTCGGAGCTGTGCCTTCCTCTGGTAAAAAAGGGAGGTACATTCCTTGCCATGAAATCCGTGGACAGCGACGAGGAGCTTTCCGCCGCCGAACATGCCATCTCCGTTTTAGGCGGTCGGGTCGCCGGAGTCCGGGACTATTCAATTCCCGGCACGGACATTGTACACCGGGCGGTACTGGTGGAAAAGATAAAACCCACGCCGAAAGCCTATCCCCGGTCTTTCGCAAAAATCAAAAAAGACCCCCTTTGACAGCCAAAAGCCACTACTGGGGCAGCAAATTGAAAATTTTTTCTGATAACACATTAAATTGTTTTGATTTTGGCGCATTCTTCCTGTAAAATCAGGATATACAAGAGGTGAGTTCCGATGGGTGAATGTATCGCCGTCGTCTCCGGCAAAGGCGGGACCGGCAAAACCTCCTTTGTGGCGGGGGTCGGCTCCGCCATGGCGAAGGCCGGGAAACGCGTGCTGTGCATCGACTGCGACGTGGGCCTTCGGAATCTTGATCTGGCACTGGGACTGACGGACAAGGCCCTAATGGACTTTTCCGACGTGGCACACGGTCGATGTACCCTGTCGGAAGCCGTGGTAAGCCACTCTCGGCTCCCCTCGCTCCACCTGCTCACCGCGCCGGTGCGCAGCCGGGGCCGCCCCGTGGGCGAAGAACAGTTTCGCGCTTTGGCGGAGCAGGCTCGTGAACGGTATGACTTCTGCCTGATGGATGCCCCGGCGGGGCTGGAGGGCGGCTTTCGTCTGGCTGTGTGCGGGGCTGACCGCTGCGTGGTGGTCACCACGTCCGACGCCGCGTCCCTGCGGGACGCGCAGCACACGGTGATGGAACTGTCAGCCTTTCCCCGGGGAAAACTCCATCTGGTGGTCAACCGGGTGCGCAAAAAGCTTCTCAAAAACATGCACGCCACCATCGACGACGCGATTGACGCCGCCGGACTTCCTTTAATCGGCGTGGTGCCGGAGGACGACCGGCTCCCCCTCGCACTGAACCGGGGCGTTCCTCTGACTTTGACTTACGACAGCTCCGCAGCCACCGCCTATCAAAACATTGCCCGGCGTCTCATGGGACAGCGTGTGCCCCTGATGCGCATGAAATAGAAAGGAGCCTATTCCGATGAACATTGCAATCATGTCCCATGACAACCGGAAGGACCTCATGGTTCAATTCTGCACGGCCTATGCCGGCATTCTCTCCCGGCATACGATTTTTGCCACCAACACCACGGGCCATATGGTGGCCGACGCCACAGGGCTGGACGTGCACTGCTTCCTCTCCTTCGCCCACGGCGGCTGCCAGCAGATTGGCGCCCGTATCGCCTATAACGAGATTGATCTGGTTTTGTTTTTTGACGATCCCAACAGCCCCAGCATGGCGGAGGACGTGACCTACATCTCCCGTCTGTGCGACCAGAACAACATTCCCTACGCCAGCAACATCGCCACGGCGGAGCTGCTGATTCTGGGTCTGGCCCGGGGCGATCTGGACTGGCGGGACATTGTCAATCCCAAAACCCATCCCCAGGTCTGAGAGCGTTCCGGGCAGGCTTTCCTGCCCCACGGACGGAAGCCAACGGGAACGAGGAGAATCTCCCCCTCCCGCATTTGGGTGCGCCGCGAAGCGTTTTCCGCTCTCGTCCCAAACCCACGGGGCGGGAGCGCCTTTTTATCCCTGACGGTTCAATTAAATTACAGGATAAAGGAGTCTTTTGTCATGGCTGTTTTAAAACCGCGTACACTCTCCGGCTTTATGGAGCTGCTCCCCGCGCCCCAGCAGCAGATGGAGCGCATTATGGAGGTCATCCGCCAATCCTTTTCCCTCTACGGGTTTACCCCGCTGGATACCCCCATTATCGAGGCCAGCGAAGTCTTGCTTGCCAAGGGCGGCGGCGAAACGGAAAAGCAGATTTACCGTTTTACCAAGGGCGACGCGGATTTAAGCCTCCGCTTTGACCTGACGGTCCCCCTTGCCAAGTACGTGGCCATGCATTACAGCGAGCTGAGCTTCCCCTTCCGCCGGTTCCAGATCGGCAAGGTCTACCGGGGCGAGCGGGCCCAGCGGGGCCGCTTTAGGGAGTTTTATCAGGCGGATATCGACGTGATTGGCGACGGGAAGCTGTCCCCCATCAACGACGCGGAAATTCCCGCTATTATTTACCGGGTCTTTTCCACCTTGGGGCTGAACCGGTTTCAGATTCGCGTGAACAACCGCAAGATTCTGGGCGGGTTTTACGCCATGCTGGGCCTTTCCGAGCTTTCCGGCGAGGTGATGCGGACTGTGGACAAGCTGGAAAAAATCGGCCAGACCACAGTGCGGGGAATTTTGGTGGACGATCTGGGAATCCCTGCGGAAAAAGCAGATGAGATTTTGAAGTTTATCGCCATCTCCGGCGGCAGCAAGGCCATTCTGGCCGCGCTGGAAGGCTATCGTGGCCGGAATCCGCTGTTTGACGAGGGACTGGACGAGCTTTCCCTTGTCGTAAACTATCTCGATTCTTTCGGCGTCCCCAGTGACAATTTTGTGGTGGATCTGACCATCGCCCGGGGACTGGACTACTACACCGGCACGGTGTATGAAACCGCGCTGCTGGATCACCCGGAGGTAGGCTCCGTCTGCTCCGGCGGTCGATATGACAATCTGGCGGAATATTACACGGAAAAGGAGCTTCCGGGCGTGGGCATCTCCATCGGCCTGACCCGCCTGTTCTACGTGCTGGGAGAGCAGGGAATGCTGAACCCCGACCTGCTCACCGCTCCCACCGACGTGCTGATCCTCCCCATGACGGAGGATTTGGGTCCCGCCATCTCCTTTGCGACGCTTCTGCGTCAGGACGGTATCCGGGCCCAGCTCCACTGCGAGGATAAAAAGTTTAAGGCGAAAATGTCCTATGCCGACAAGCTGCGCATTCCCTACGTGGTCTTTTTGGGCGAGGATGAGGTGAACTCCGGCGTGGTCGCCTGCAAGGACATGTTCACCGGCGAGCAGACCAAGCTGGATGCGGCTGCCACCGCCGCCCTCATTAAGTCTGGCCTTGCGGAGAAGAACAAGGGCTCCGTCATTTTGGGATGATCGCCGGAGAAAAAGCGGGTGCGAAAAAACGCCGCTTGTGGAAAACCCTCCTGATTTTCTGTTTTCTGCTTTTGATCGGGAGCGGGCTGTGGTATGCCCGTCCCGTGGGGCTTGAAACCCTTTACCCCGGCATGGAGCCGGATATCTTTGACATTTCTATAAGCCGCTCTTACGAGGTCCGGGACTACCAGCCCCGAAACTTACGTATTGCCACCGGGGAGCCCGGCTTTGACGAACTGCTATCCAAGTGGAAGGCGCTTCGCTTTCGTAGGCCTCTCACCAATCTCGTGCTTCAGGCCATTCCCCCACTGGCAAACGGCCCCTCCGGGCCCAAGCCGCTGGAGGAGGGCATGGTGCATACCATGGATATCCTCGGTATTGTTCACGCTGACTCAGGGGAATGGAATGCGGCGGGACTGTTTTTCTGGATTGACGAGTGGTCCTACGCAGGCGAAACCCTGTGGGGCGGAGCTGTCAACCTTCCTCTTAAGCTGTCCCACGGTGGAGAGATCGGACAAATGCTAGGCGAGAGACTATGGGACGCTTCCATGCCCGTCGATTCCTGATTGCAATTAATCCGCAAAAAAATACAGTTTGTATTTGGTTTTACCCGTTTTCCATTTCACATATAGAAAGGAAATCACCATCATGACACAATCGAGAACCCATGCCTGCGGAGAGCTGCGGCTTGCCGACGCGGGCAAGTCCGTCACCATCGTGGGATGGCTGGAAAATGTCCGGGAGGTGGGCGCGGAGCTGGCCTTTGCCGTCATCCGGGATTTTTACGGCACCACGCAGGTGGTGGCCGAGACTTCCGAAGACGTGAAAACCCTCAAGGGCATCAATAAAGAGTCCACCGTCTCCGTCTCCGGCGTTGTCCGGGAGCGAGCATCTAAAAATGCCAATCTGCCCACCGGCGAGGTGGAGATTGTCCCCTCCTCCATCGAAGTTTTAGGTCGCTGCCGCCACAACGAGCTGCCCTTCCCCATCAACCGCAGCCGCGAAGCCGACGAAGCCACCCGCCTGAAATACCGGTATCTTGACCTGCGCAATCCCGACGTGAAAAAAAACATTCTTCTGCGGTGCAATGTGGTGTCGGCCCTGCGCCAGTCCATGACGGAGCACGGCTTTTTGGAAATCACCACCCCCATTCTCACCGCCTCCTCCCCCGAAGGGGCCAGAGACTATCTGGTGCCCGCCCGAAACCACCCCGGCAAGTTTTACGCCCTGCCTCAAGCCCCCCAGCAGTTTAAGCAGCTTTTGATGACCTCCGGCTTTGACCGTTATTTCCAGATCGCCCCCTGCTTCCGGGACGAGGACGCCCGGGCGGACCGCTCTCCCGGCGAGTTTTATCAGCTTGACATGGAGATGGCGTTCGCGTCTCAGGAGGATGTGTTTGCCGTTCTGGAGGACGTGCTGCCCCCCATCTTTGCTAAGTTTGGCGCGTATGACCGGGCCAGCAGCGCACCCTTTACCCGGATTCCCTATGCAAAGGCCATGGAGCAATACGGCTCCGACAAGCCCGACCTGCGGATTGATCTGACGGTGCAGGACGCGACAGACGTTCTCTCCGGCTGCGGATTTGAGCCGTTTGCGGGGAACACCGTGAAGGCCGTGGTGGTTTCCGAGTTTAACGAGACACGAAAGTTTATCGACAAAACTCTTGCCGACGTGGAAATCCAGTCCGGGAACAAGGCCTATTGGTTCCGGCTGGACGAAAACGGCGAGGCAGTGGGCGGCATTGCCAAGTTCGTGTCCCCGGTAAAGGACGCGGTAGTAAGCGCCTTGGGTCTGAAGGCGGGAGATTTCGTGGCCCTGTCCGCAGGCGCGCTTTCCGCCGCCCAGAAAACGGCCGGTGTGCTGGTGAAGACGCTGGGTGCGGCGGTTCCCGGTCACATGGACAAGGAACAGTATTCCTTCTGCTGGATTGTGGATTTCCCCATGTACGAAACAGGCGAAGAATCAGGCGAGCTGGAATTCTGCCACAACCCGTTCTCCATGCCCTCCGGAGGGCTTTCCACCCTGCTCAAGGCAGAGGCCGGAGAAATTGATCCCCTGAGCATCACCGCCGACCAGTATGATCTGGTGTGCAACGGCGTGGAGCTTTCCTCCGGCGCGGTGAGAAACCACGACCCGGAGATTATGGTAAAGGCCTTTGAGCTGGTGCGGCTGGGCGAAGAGGACGTGAAGGCCAAATTCCCCGCCATGTACAACGCCTTTACCTATGGCGCACCCCCTCACGCGGGCATTGCCCCCGGCGTGGACCGGATGGTCATGCTGTTGGCGGGAGAGGACTCCATCCGGGAGATTATCCCCTTCCCCATGAACAAAAACGCGCAGGACGTGATGATGGACGCCCCCGGCGTTGTCACCCAAAAGCAGTTGGACGAGCTGCACATTGCTTTAGTGAAGCCGGAGGAATAAATTTTCGGCGCGATTTCCGCGCCCGCGGGTGAGATGGGTGCATCTCCCTTCGGGAAGGGGCGCGCTTGCGGGATTACCGCAAAGGAGGATTTATGAAACGCTTGCTGTGCTCTTTGCTGGCCGCATCCAGCCTGTTTACCATGACCGCCTGCGGTGGTCCGTCTCCCAGCACATCTCTCCCGGACCCGGCCCACTCCGCCGGGTCCGGGTCCGGCTCCGCATCCGAGGAACCAACGCCCCCGCTTGTGGACGAAAAAAAGACGCAGATAGACGCCCTGCTGACCCAGATGACCATTGAGGAAAAGGTGGGCCAGTTGTTTTTTGCCCGGGTCCCGGAGACAGACGCAGCGGCGGACGTGGCCAATTACCATCTGGGCGGCTATATCCTCTTTGGGCGGGATACGAAAGACAAGACCGCCAACGACCTGATTCAGACCATCAACAGCTATCAGGAGGCGGCAAGCATTCCCCTGCTCATTGGCGTGGACGAGGAGGGCGGAAGCGTGGTGCGGGTTTCCTCGAATCCCCATCTTCGGGCAAGAAAATTCTCCTCGCCCCAGCAGCTATACGCCGCCGGGGGCATGGATGCGATTATTCAGGATACTCATGAAAAAGACGTGCTTCTAAAAGCGTTGGGCTTTAACGTGAATCTGGCCCCGGTGGCAGACGTATCCACCAATTCCGGCGACTTTATCTATGACCGCTCCTTCGGACAGGACGCGGTATCCACGGCGGAGTATGTCCGCGCCGTGGTGGGCCAGATGCGGAAAGACGGCATGGGCAGCGTTTTGAAGCATTTTCCCGGCTACGGAAACAATGTGGATACCCACACCGGCATTGCCATAGACAAACGACCCTTGGAAACCTTTGAAAACTCGGACTTTCTTCCCTTTACCGCAGGCTTGCAGGGCGGCGCAACGCTGAGCGCGGTGCTCGTCTCTCACAACATCGTCAACTGCATGGACCCGAACCTGCCCGCTTCCCTTTCCCCCGCCGTCCATGAAACGCTTCGGAATCTGATGGCCGAGACGGGGTTTGAAAACACCGTAGTTATGACCGACGATCTGGTGATGGACGCTGTGAAAGCCTATGCGGAGAACGGCAGCGCGGCTGTCATGGCGCTTCAGGCGGGAAACGATTTGCTCATCGCCACGGATTATCGCGCGCAGATTCCTCAGGTCCTTGCCGCCGCTGCGGACGGGACGCTGGATGAACCCACCATCAACCTGCTTTGTACGCAGGTGCTCCAGTGGAAACAGGCGCTGGGGCTGATCTAAGAAATTATTTTTGGATTGTGTCTGTCTTGAAAGCAGGGCCGCCCGGTTTTGAAAGGCCGGGCGGCCCTTCCGGTAAAAGAATGGACTTTGATAAACGCATCGCAAAAGCGCCGCGACCGGTTCGGTCCGGAGATCAGCGGCGTTGTTTTCGCGCAGAAAGGAAGTTTTCCACATGGAAACTGAAAAGCTTTATTACGCCGACCCTTTTTTAAAAGAGTTTACCGCCAAGGTTCTCACCTGTGAAGCGGCGGAAACCGGCTGGGAAGTGGTTTTGGACCAGACTGCCTTCTATCCAGAGGGGGGCGGTCAGCCTGCCGACCATGGGACGCTGGGCGGCGTGAATGTTCTGGATGTTTACGAAAAAGACGGCGTTGTTTTCCACATTTGTGAAAACCCCGTGGAAATTGGGGAAACCGTAACAGGTCAACTGGATTGGGCCCGCCGGTTCGACCATATGCAGCAGCACTCCGGCGAGCACATTTTAAGCGGTATTCTCTGTAAAACTCACCACTGTGACAACGTGGGCTTTCACATGGGGGCCGACACCGTCACCATCGACTATAACGCCGACATTTCGTGGGAACAGGCGCTGGAAGCGGAGCGCCGCGCCAATGAATACATCTGGGCGGATGTCCCCATTGATATTTCCTTCCCCACCCCGGAGGAATTGAAGTCCATTGACTACCGCTCCAAAAAGGAGCTAACAGGACAGGTGCGCATTGTGGCCTTTCCCGGCGCGGACTGCTGCGCCTGCTGCGGCACGCATGTGCTTCGGTCCGGGCAGGTGGGACTTGTAAAAATTCTTTCCTGCCAGAAATTTCGGGAGGGTGTCCGGCTGGAAATCCTCTGCGGAGGCAGGGCCTTTGCCCTGCTTTCTGCCACATGGGAACAGAGCCGGGCAGTGGGCCGCCGTCTCAGCGTGAAGCCGCAGGACGCCGCCGAGGCGGTGGAGCGGCTGGAGACGGAGCTGAACGCTGCCAAGGCAGGGCTTACCCGGCTGGAGGATGCGCTTTTCGAGCGCATTGCCGCACAGGAGACAGGCCGGGGCAACACGCTTCTTTTTCAGCCGCCCCTGCGCCCGGACGGGGCGCGGAAGCTGGCGGACGCGGTGAGCCGCACCTGCGGCGGGCTTGCCGCCGTGTTTGCGGGAGAGGGCGAGCAGTATCAATATGCCCTCCTCCGGGCTGATGGCAAAGATATCGGCCCTCTGGTAAAGACGATGAACGCCGCGCTCCACGGACGGGGCGGCGGGCGCAACGGTTTTGCTCAAGGCTCTGTTCAGGCCAAGCAAGCGGAAATTGAAGCATTCTTTAAAACCGCTTTCTGATGCGGAAGGTTTTCCACAACACAGTTTTGGGACTTCCAAGAAACCAATTTTTAGACTTGCAGTGCTTTAGGCCGCCAAAAATCTGACAGCCCACTGCGTATGCCGTTATCGCACTTCATTAAAAAAATACCGTCACGCGCCATAGGCGTGTGACGGTATTTCCTTTAACTCGCTTTAACTTCCAATGTTCCGGTTCATAGCAACGGTGGCATAGCGCTGTCCGTAATACGTATCATAAACAATGGCGCTGCGCAGATTCATCAGCTCTCTATCCTCGTCGCTCAACGCCGCGTCGGACTCGTTCCAATAGGGTACGCCCTTGCCCGTGACGCAGTACAAATCCGTATTCACCAGCAGGGCCTTGGACAACCGCTCCTGCATGGCCCAGTACCGATTTCGGGGCATATTTGCCGCATCCAGCACCGCCGGGCCAAGGGCCGTGAGTCCCGTGTCCTGCTTTGTCCCGGCAGGCTGCTTCAAAAGCGCCGCATCGTTGGCCCAGATGAGATAGTCGGTGGAGTACAGGTCCGCCACCTGCTCAATGCTCCAGCGGGAGCAATCGTTGCTCTCGCAAAGGCCCAGATGGCTGTAAACCGTGCCTCCGTCTGTCATAAATAGGTTGGGCCGGTGGTCGCCGAAAAAGACCACCACCGTAGGCTCCTCCCGCTCCCGCAAAGCGTCGGTCAACTCGCCCAGCGCCTGATCTGCCCGCGTCAGCCCTTCCAGCATCACCCGTGTAATCGCCAGATTTTCCTCGCTCAATTGGTCGCCGGAAACCTCCAGTTGACACTCGTAGCCAAACTTTTCTGGATCAAAGGGCTGGTGGTTCTCCATGGAAATGCCAAAGAGAAACGCCTTTTTTCCTTCTTCATTGGCAGCGTCCAGCCGGTTCAGCAGGGCTTGGGTAAACACATGGTCGCTGAGATAGTAGCCCCCGGCATAGGGACTTCCCTGAATGTTCAGGTCCAGTTCCTGCATCTGCTGGGAAAACAGCAGGCGGTTAAATCCCAGCTTGGGATACGTCACCGTGCGGTTATAAAGACTGTTGTTGTAGGCGTGAAGCATCTCCGTCTCATAGCCCGCCGACTGAAAGGACGTTGCCACGGAATCCAGAAGACTGTAATCCCCCTCATCCCGGAAGGAAATGTTGGTGCCTGGCTTCAAATCCTTTCCCGTCAGGCCGGTAAAAATGGACTGCTCGATATAGCCGGTGCCATAGCCCAGATAGCTGGAATAAAACCGCCCGGAAATCCCCTCCCCGCTCAGCCGGTGAAAGTTTTCCGCAGGGTCGCCGGAGAGGGTCAGCCCCGGCAGACGGGTCATATCGTAAAACGACTCGGAGAGAATAAAAATCACGTTGGGCTGCTCCCCAGTGGGCTTGTCCGTCCCGGAAGCGCCCAAAAGCTCGTCCAGCCGCTCCACCACCTGCTGCATATATTCCGGGCCATAGCCCTCCGGTTCCTGTCCCGCAAGTAAGCACATATCCCGCCAAAGGCCCACGGTCAATCCGTAGTCCCGATAGGAGATTGCGGACATGATTCGATCTTGCGTATTCACGGAAAAAGTCCGTCCCAGCGCAGGCCCACCGGGGCCGATGATCAGACCAAGCCCCAGAGACGCCACCACCGTGGCCAGCACAAACCGGGTGCGCCCGCTGCCAAGCGTCAGTCTTTTACCAACAAGAAACAAAAAGACAACCACCAGCACCAACATCCCCACCGCGGCCCATCCCCGTCCGGGAACCTTCAGGTCGCCCGCCACGCCCATCACCTGATCCAACTGACCGATCATGCCGAAATCCTCGGCCTCCAGCGGCGTGCCGTTGATGGCGAGCTTGAAATAGCTTACCAGCGCCAGCGTCACTCCCACTGCGGAAGAGGCCAGCGCCCCAACCCACAGCCGACCGGCTAAAAGGCCCAAAAGCAGCGCGCCGCCGCCGTAAAACACCGCCGTCAGGCAAAAGGGCGGCAGCGCCCCAAGGCACCAGTCCAGCGCCGCCTGCGCATCTCCCAGCGTAATCCACTGGATAGCAAAGGCCACCGCGCCGCCAAGCCCCAGCGCTTCCAGCAGCACCAGCGCGGACTTTCCGATTTTTAAAAGCGTCTGCTTCAATGTACTTCCTCGCTTTCAGGGGAAAACGGGACACGGCAATCTCCGTGTCCCGCTTTTCGCTTTTTCAGGGCACTCCGCGCAGAAGAGAGCGCAAAGACGATCAGTAGGCCAGCTTCTCCGCAAGATATGCCTTCAGTCCGTCAATAGGCAGGCGGACCTGCTCCATGGTGTCCCGATCCCGGACGGTAACACTGTTATCCCCGGCCTTCTCGTCGTCGCCCACAGTGTCAAAGTCCACGGTGACGCAGTAGGGCGTGCCGATTTCGTCCTCCCGGCGATAGCGCTTTCCGATGGAGCCGGTTTCGTCAAAGTCCACCATCCACTCGGAGGAAAGCATCTGCTGAACCTCCCGGGCCTTGTCGCCCAGCTTCTTGCTCAAAGGCAGCACCGCCACCTTAAACGGCGCGATGGCGGGATGGAAGCGCATCACCACGCGGGTGTCGTTCTTCTCCGCGTCCACCACTTCCTCGTCATAGGCCTCCACCAGCAGAGCGAGGGTCATCCGGTCTGCGCCCAGAGACGGCTCGATGACATAGGGGATATAATGCTCTCCCGCCTCCTGATCGAAATAGGCCAGGTCCTGACCGGAGTGCTCCTGATGCTGGGAGAGGTCGTAGTTCGTCCGGTCAGCCACGCCCCACAGCTCGCCCCAGCCAAAGGGGAATTTATACTCAAAGTCGGTGGTGGCCTTGGAATAGAAGCTCAGCTCCTCTTTCTCGTGGTCACGCAGACGCAGGTTGTCGTCCTTCACGTTCAGGCCCTTGAGCCACTCGTGGCAATAGTTCCGCCAATACGCGAACCACTCCAAATCGGTGTCCGGCTTGCAGAAAAATTCCAGCTCCATCTGCTCGAACTCCCGGATGCGGAAGATGAAGTTGCCCGGGGTAATCTCGTTACGGAAGGACTTACCCACCTGACACACGCCGAAGGGCAGCTTGCGGCGGGTAGTTCTCTGGATATTGGAGAAGTTCACAAAAATACCCTGCGCCGTTTCGGGCCGGAGATACACCTCGTTGGCACTTCCCTCCGTCACGCCCTGATGGGTTTTGAACATCAGGTTGAACTTGCGGATGTCGGTGAAGTCGGATTTTCCACAGCCGGGACAGGGAACCTGCTTTTCCCGGATATAGGAAACCAGCGCCTCGCCGTCCATGGACTCCACGTTCACGTCGGTGATGTTGTTTTCCTGGTTGTATTCCTCCACCAACTTGTCGGCCCGGTGGCGCATTTTGCAGGAGCGGCAGTCAATCAGCGGGTCGTTAAAGGTGGCAACATGGCCGGAGGCCACCCACACCTGGGGATTCATCAGAATCGCAGCGTCCAGTCCCACATTGTAGGGATTTTCCTGAACAAACTTTTTCCACCATGCGCGCTTGACGTTGTTTTTCATCTCCACGCCCAAGGGGCCGTAGTCCCAGCTATTGGCCAAACCTCCGTAAATCTCGCTGCCGGGGAACACAAAGCCCCGGCTCTTGCACAGAGCCACAATTTTTTCCATGGTTTTTTCGGTGTTATTCATAATCTCCCTCTCCCTTTCATCCAATAAACAGGCCGCAAAATAAAAAACGCCCCGAGCAAAGCTCAGGGCGAACAATTGTCCGCGGTGCCACCTGAATTCGCGCCAAGAAGCGCGCACTCTGACCCGGTAACGGCGGGGACCGGCGCATTCTGCTTTCGCTCAAACGCGCGGCTCGGGGGCGCCTTCTCTCCCTTCCGGCAAGGACTTACACCAAACCGTCCTCTCTCTTCGCCCGGAAACAGGGGATACTACTCCCTTTCACAGCCTCTTGAAATATTGTGGCTACTCTATCACCTTTTTTCCGAAATGTCAAGATAATCTCAAAAAGCCAAGAAAGCCGAGAAAACGCCTCATCTCCAAACGGTGCTGGAGACGAGGCGTTTTCCTTATTTGATATTTCTTATAGCCAATAGTCTGTTGCCGTCGGTTTTCCCTGCGGAAGCGGAAACGTTCTTTAAGAAATCACTTTTTCTCCGCGATAATGACCCGCACCTGTTTACCGGCGGTGGAGCCGAAGTTATCAACCCAGCCGGTCAGCTTGTAGTCCGCCGCATTGACGGAGCCCAGGTCCACCTGATAGTAATTCAAGACATAGCCCGCATCCCGCTTGCGCAGATAGACCTGCACGCCAGAATCCAGCGCATAAGTTGTATTGCCGCCCATGGCGCTGACGGAGCTGAGACTGTCCAGCGTGACAGACTGAAGCGCACGCATACTCTTGATTTCACCGTCGCTGTTAAACTGAACACCTACGCCTCCGGCTTCTATGCCAAACGTTTTCCCGTTGTTGTCAAGCGAGACGGTGGCTCCATCCTTTAGTCCGGAATAGCTGCCGCTGAGCGTACCGTTCTCCTTTTCTGGAACGGATGTCAGATAATAGTAAGACCAGGTATCCCCCGTGGCGTCATCCAAAAGCAGGTGGGTAATTTCACCGCTTGTATTGGTGACATAGTAGCGGATATCGCTCGCAGAAAGCGTGTAGCCTGCCAGACGGCTTGGGTAGATTTTGGCCCATGCGCCGTTGGAGGCGGTATCCAAAATCTGCACATCCCCGGCAAAAATTTTGTCTCCCAGCTTGGTTCCGGCCTGATTCACCGCACCGGTGAGTGTCTTGGCGGTAAGCTGGCTGATCGATGCGCCGCTGTCAGTCATACTGGCGGAAACCAGACTTCCCACCGTATAGGCACCCTGCTGGCTGACGGAGAAGGTGTGAACCACACCGTCGGTACAAGCCACGCTTACACGGACCTCGGTTCCCGCGGTGGAGCCGGAGGAGGATGCATTGGCCACGGCGGTGACCACGCCGTAATAAACTGTATCCGCCGCGCTGCCATTGACCACATCCACCACTTCGCCGTTCATGCCCAGCAGAAGCAGGGCGGTGTCTCCCACCTTGAATCCGCCCATGGACGACAGCTTATAAGCCGCCGTGGCGGTTCCGACGGTATAGGTCTTCGCACCAACGGTAACCGAGGTGGGTGCAGCGGCGCTGGGCAGCAAGGCGGTAATGGTGCCGCCTGCCCGGTCGGTATAAATCCACACCGTCTGCATCCCCGCGTTATAATAATAAACATCGTACTGCTGCAAAGCGGAGATGGAGGACGAAGCGCCGTTGCGGTATACAGCGGCTGCCGAGGCAGCAAAAGGAATCTCCAGCGACTGTGCGCCGCCCGTCGCCACATAAGGCCCGCTCAAATTGGCGGAAACCACCGCAGCATAGTCCACGTTGCCATTGGTGACGGTATAGCCCAGCGTGACGGCGTAGGTCTTTGCATCGCTGGTCTGCGCCGTCAGAGTATTATAGAACAGGTACACACAGTCGGACCGCGTCATGTACTCGCCCTTTCCCAGGGAGATCTGATCCCGCAGTCCCAGCGAGCTGGCCTTGCTCAACTGCGCGGAGGGAAAGGACCCCGCAAGCGCCGAGGAGTCGTATCCCAAAAGACGCAGCACTGTGGCGCATGCCTGTTCCAGCGTGATGCTCTGGCTGGGACGGAAGGTTCCGTCGGTATATCCCGTCATCCACCCCTCGTTCACAGCGATTTTAATATACTGGGAGGCCCAGTGGGTGCTGTTCACATCCTTAAAGAGGGAAACGCCCTCTCCATCCCCCACGCTGTCTTTATACGAGGAGGCGTTTACCAGCATTTTCGCAAATTGTGCCCGGGTGACATTGCCGCCAAGATTCAGGTTTCCGGCGGAATCCCCTGTCATAATCCCCAGCGCCCGGATGGTCTGGACCTCGCCGCTGTTCTCCGAAACGGCTGCTCCGGCAGGGACGGCGATCAGACCAGGCAGCAAAAACACCGCCATTAGAAGGCATAGAATTCGTTTTTTCATAAGTTTTTTTCCTTTCTGCGCGCAGCAGGCACAAGCGGCCTCTCGGCGCACCGCGCCCCTGTCAGTCATAATGTAGTGCATCAATAGGATTCAATCGCGCCGCCTTTTTTGCCGGCAAATATCCAAACACGATGCCGATAAAGGTGGAAATGCCGAACGCGCCCAGCACCGCGCCAAGAGAGGGGCTGACGGTCAGGTTTTCCTGCATCAGCGCCGTGACGATGATGGTGGCAATGGAAGAAAGTCCGTACCCCACGGTAATACCCAGCACACCGCCCAGCGCGGAGGTGGTTGCGGCCTCCATGACAAACTGCTGCATAATGTACCGCTCCTTCGCGCCCAGCGCCTTGCGGATACCGATTTCCCGTGTTCGCTCCGTGACGGATACCAGCATAATATTCATAATTCCAATGCCGCCCACCACCAGAGAGATTGCGGCAATGCCCGCCAGAATCCCAATCATCACGTTAATCATGGCGTTCATGGTGTCAAGCATCTCTGCCATGCTGACAACCCGATATGCGTCGTCATCGGAAAAAATGTTGTAGAGGTAATCCTCCACAATGGTCACGCTGGCTGCGGCCTGCGTTTCGTCCACCACGGTAAGGGTATAGCTGCTGATCGTGCCGGTATAGGACATGCGCGCCGCAGTGGAATAGGGAAGGAACACGCAGTCGTCCGTTCCGCCCTCCTCCATCTCGCCGTCGGTTTCCTGCGTCATAACGCCCACAATCAAAAAGCTTTTTCCACTTAGGCGGATTGTCTGGCCAACGGCGTTTCCGCCGTAATAGGTGCTGTTGAGGTAATTTCCCACCACACAGACATTTCGCCGTTTTGTCATATCCACATACTGAAGGCCCCGTCCCGAAGAAATCGTATAGCCCTTCATGTCGAAGTATGCCTCGCTGACGCCCGTAACCGTCGTGGTGGAAATGCTTTCTGTTCCGATTTTAACGGTGCCGGACGGACTGACCGTGGGGGAAATCTGGTCAAAATAGTCGGGATTTTCCGCCACCAGCTCATACATCTGCGTTTCTGACACGCTGCGGGAGCTGCCCCGACCCATAATGTTCACCGCCACCGTATTTGTCCCCATGTCGGCAAATTGGTCGCGCATATACTTTTCCATGCCATTTCCAAGGCCCACAATCACAATGACAGCCGCAATACCGATGATAATGCCCAGCATTGTCAAAAAGGTGCGCATCCTGTTGCCCTTAATGTTTTTAACAGCAAGCTGGAAGGCTTCCGTCAGTTTCATTGTCCGCCCCCCATTCCTGAAAGACTTGACGATACCACCGCTTCCGTCGCGTGGGAATCTCCGTCGTAAATCACCCGTCCGTCCTCGAGACGGATGATGCGCTGGGCCTGCACGGCGATGGAGTTATCGTGGGTGATCAACACCACGGTGTTTCCCGCCGCGTGAAGCTGCTGCAAAAGAGACAGGACATCCCTTCCGGTGTGGGAATCCAGTGCGCCGGTTGGCTCGTCGGCCAAAATTACCGCAGGCTCCCCCACCAGCGCCCGGGCAATGGAAACGCGCTGCTGCTGGCCTCCGGAGAGCTGCGCGGGCCGGTGGTTGATCTTGCTTCCAAGTCCCACCATTTCCAAGGCCACCTTTGCCCGTTCCCTCCGGTCGTTTTTAGAAACACCGGCGTACATCATGGGAACTTCCACATTTTCCAGCAGCGTGAGCCTTGGAAGCAGATTGTACTGCTGAAAAATAAATCCCAGCATCTTATTGCGGATTTCTGCCAGTTGGTCCTTATCCAACGAGCCTACATCCCGACCGTCCAGCAAATATTTACCGTCGGTTGGAACGTCCAGACAGCCGATGATATTCATGCAGGTGGATTTTCCTGAGCCGGATTGGCCCACGATGGCCACAAACTCGCCTTTTTGAATCTGCATGGAAATGTGATCTGCCGCCCGGACAATAGTATCGCCCATCTCATAAACCTTGGATACATCCTGAAATTCAATCAGAGCGCTCATTCCATCGGTCCTCCGCCGCCTCCGCCGGGGCCGCCTCCGCTGGGACCTCCGCCTCCGCCGCCGTTGGGACCTTCGCCGTCCATTTCGCCGCCGCCCATCATCATATCCATTCCAGAGGAGCTGCTGGAAGCAGGCAAATAAGCCACGGTATCTCCTTCCTGAAGTCCAGATGTAATCTCAATGTAATTGTCGTTGCTGACGCCGGTTTCCACGGACACATAGACATAGTTGTCCGGCGCTTTGTCTTCCAGTGCATTGGCCGCACTGGGGGAATCGGCGGTAATCAGCACCTTATTCCCCCGCTCCAAAGCGGCGCTGGGGATGGAAAGCGCATTGTCATTTTCCGCAAGCACAATTTCCGCGTCCACGTTCATGCCCGGCCAAAGATCGCCGTAGTCGTCGATCCGAACGGTGACGGGATAGGTGGTGGCGCTGTTACTGGTGGTTCCCGCCATGGAAATCTTCGTCACCTGTCCGGTAAAGGTTTCGCCCTCCACGGCATCCGCCGTAATCGTGACGTTTTGCCCCACCGTCACCTGGGTAATATCCAGTTCATCCACACTGAGCGTCATTTCAAGATAGCTCAAATCGTAGATAATGCAGAGGGTATTGCCGGACTCCACCTTTTCACCGGCCTTGATTTGCTTATCCACAATGGTTCCGTCAATGGGGGAAGTAATCGTGTAATCCTCCAATTGCTTTTGAGAGGTTTCCATACTCAGCTCGGCACTTTTCAGAGTATCCTCCGCAGATTGAACGGAGTCGTTGGCCGCATTGGCGGCAAAGGTTACAATGGCCTGCCCGGCGGATACCGTTCCGCCCTCTTTTACATTGATGGCGGCCACGGTGCCGCCGGAGGAGGCAACCACGTCCTCCGCTGCCCGATACTCCAAGGTGGCGTTTTCACTGGAGCCGCTGCCGTTAATTGTGGCGGTGGCGGCCTGCGTGTCGGTCAGTCCACCGGGATTTTTTACGGAGATTGTCACGCTGCGCACAATACGGTTTCCGGTAAGTACCGTGTCAGCCCCCGAAATCGCAGTAACTGTTCCGGTAAGCGTCTCAAAGGAGCCGTCCAGCACCACGGAAGCGCTTTGCCCCACGTAAAAGCTCTTCGCATCGTCCGATGCGAACTGCACCTTCAGCGTCATTGAGGAATTGTCCCGCACGGTGGCCACCGTCTGCCCGGCTTTTACCACATCGCCAGTTTTTACATCCAAAGACGCCACAGTTCCCGATACGGGAGACTGCGCATAGGCCGCCTTTTCGTAGCTGCGCTGGGCCTGATTCAGCGATAGCTGGGACTTTTCCAAATTGCTGCTGACGTCGGAGCTATCCAGCTCATAAAGAACGGTCTCCTTAGTGACCGTATCTCCCTCTTCAAAATCGGCCGATAAAATTTCGCCCTCCTTCAACGTGGTGACGGTATAGGCGTTGGCAGGCTGGAGCGTGCCGGTTCCGCTGAGCGCCTGTGTAATCGCGCGATAGGACACGTCCTCTTCCGTATAAGTAATTGCGGCGGCAGCCTTATTTTTGCTGAATCCCCGCAGCACCGCAGACACCACCAATACCAGCACAACGGCCAGAATCAGCCACTTGCGCAGCTTCTTCCGGCCCCACAGACCCTTCAGTTTTCCAATCACTCCAAGCCCCCTTTTTTTCGCCGGACGTTCGTCCAGCCCCTGTACCTCTTCGGTCTTCTGCAATTCTTCTTTCATACGATTCCTCATTTCCTTACATAAGCCTCGTATTTGGCCCTGCGCCGGGTTATGTGTTTATCAAACATTTTCCATGATTCACCTTGAACAAAGCTTGAAACCCGCACCGTATCAGGAATTCTTTTTTAACTGGCCAAACGCAACTGTTTTTATTGTATTATAACAATAGTACAAAATTTCAAAAAGTCAAGTCTTTTGTGTGAATTTTACACCTTTTTAGTGGGATCAACATACAATGAATCCCCCTTCTCCAAAAATTTATTCCAGACAGCAAAAAAGAACGGCGGGGTGTTTACCCGCCGTTCCTTTTTCGTATTTAACTGATTGCTCTCAGATCATTCCTTCATCGCACGTAGGACACCACAACCCGCCGGTTGGGGTCGCTTCCAATGGATCCGGTGGCCACGTTGGGCTCGTCCTGCAAGGCGGCATGAATGATGTGGCGCTCGTAGGCGTTCATAGGCTCCAGCG
Organism: Oscillibacter sp. UBA6647; assembly: GCA_002455655.1. GTDB lineage: Bacteria > Bacillota > Clostridia > Oscillospirales > Oscillospiraceae > Oscillibacter. The sequence goes on from DKLF01000097.1 coordinate 59,554, forward strand.
TCACGCTGCGGCGATACTTAACGACCTTAGCCGCCACTTTGCGGGCCAGATGGTCCAGACTTTCCTCCCGCTTGGCGCGGTAGTTTTCCGCATCCACGGCCACCCGTACCCGGCCCGTTCCGGCGCGGTTTACACAATAGCCGGTGAGCTGCTGAATCGCATCCAGCGTTTCGCCCCGGCGGCCGATAATCTGCCCCATGCCGGAACCCTCCAGAATCACCTGATACCGGCCCTTTTCCGGCTGATACACGCGAATCTGAGACTCCACTTCCATTTTTTCCAGAAGCCCGGAGAGGAACGTGCGGATGGCCTCCGCCTTTTCGTCCTGCACTTCTTCACCCAAGGGTTTGGACACATACTGGGTAGGTGCGGGCCGTTCTTCCTTCACGGCAGGCTCACGGGTCTTTTGCACAGGCTCTTCCGTGGGCTTCTCCACCCGAGGTACGGGTTTGACCGCAGGCTTCGCCGCGGGCTTGGCCGCGGGTCTGCTCTCCATCTTGGGCTTGGCGGGGACAATCTCCGGGGCGACGGGCTTTTCTTCTTCGTCGCCATAGGTCACGCGTACCTTTGCAGGAGCGCTGCCAATACCCAGAAATCCGGATTTGGCCCGTTCAAGAATTTCAACGGACACGTCGTCCCGCTCCATATTTAACTGTGAAAGTCCGCGGGCAATGGCTTCCTCCTCCGTCTTGCCCGTTACGTCAATATAACTCATGGCAAAAGCTCCTTATTTCTCGTTGGAATCGCCGTACCGATTCTCCTGATAGGCGCGGCCGCGGGCATAAGGACGGTCGCCCACGCGGCCGTTTTCATTGGTGCTGGCTTTCTTGGGCTTGTTGCCCTTGGCCTCCTGCGCGGCCTTGCGCTTATCCTTCAGTGAGGGCTTCAGGGCCTGCTGCTGGCGCAGCTCCTCCTGCTTGCCCCGGGCCTCCTCCTGACGGCGGTGACGGTCGGCCTCGATGGCCTCCTGCCGCTGATTCTCCTCTTCCTCGATCTTCTGGTTATAGAACTTGCCCATAAACCACTCCTGCACCGCGGAGAACGCGCTCTGGGCAATCCAGTACACGCACAATGCGGCAGGCAGGGTAAAGCCGATCCACAGAGACATCAGAGGCATCATCCACAGCATCGTCTTCATCTGCCGGGCAGCGGGGCTGCTCTTGTCCTGTCCCGCCATAGACGCCATGCTCATCAAAAAGCTGAGTCCAGCGGAAATCACGGGCATCAGAATCACGCCGATGTTGGCCCAGGTAAAGGTAAACGCCTGAAGCACATTGCTGGGCAAAACCGACAGGTCCATTCCCAGGAAGCTGTAATTCACGCTTATCCAGCCAGGGACGCTGGCGGCAAATTCGGGAAGCTGGGTATTGATGGCGTTGACCATCATAATCTGCCCGAAGGAGGTGACCTGCAAGGCCCCTTCCTTGGTGGTGGTGGCAATGTCGGCAATATTTACGCCGGCAGACTGCAGTGCGGAAAGGGCCGAATCCACCACGCTTGCGTCCAGCATCATGAAATGGGTGATGGGCTGGCGGATAATCGCATACAGCGCGATGAGGAAGAACATGGGCAGCATGCTCCAAAGGCAGCCGCTCATGGGGCTGACACCCTGCTCGGCATACAGCTTCTGGGTTTCCTCCTGCTGTTTCGCGGGGTTATTGGCGTACTTCTTCTGAATTTCCTTCATCTTTCCGCTCATGCGGTTCATGCGGACCATGCTCTTTTTGCTCTTCATCTGGAACGGCAGCAGCACCAGCTTGATCACCAGCGTGAAGAAAATCAGGGACAGACCATAGGAGCCGGTCATATTGTAAAACAACCGCAAAAGGGCGGCAAACGGGATACAAACGTAATATCCCATGGTTCCTAAAAATCCCATTGGAAGACTCCTTTGTGTACAAATCTCACTACGCTCAGGGCACGGGGTCGTAGCCCCCCCTGTGGAATGGGTTGCAGCGGAGAATGCGGCGCACAGCCAAATACCCGCCCTTCAGCGCGCCATATTTTTCAATGGCTTCCAGCGCATATTGGGAGCAGGTTGGATAAAACCGGCAACAGGGCCGGCGAAAGGGTGAGATTGCCCTTCGGTAAAATCTCACCAGCGCCAATAGTATTCGTTTCACCCAAGCGCCTCCTCCAAAAGCCCCAGCTTCCCCGAAAGCTTTAAAAAGCTGGCGTTCAGCTCTATCCATGGCATATTGACCGCCCGGTGACGCGCCACCAGAACCATGTCATAGCCCTGACGCATCAGGTGCTGGTTCAGCCGATAGGCCTCCCGCAGCCTGCGGCGCGCCCGGTTGCGCACCACCGCATTTCCAAGCTTGGTGGATACGGTAACGCCCAACCGGTTGTGCCCCAGCCGGTTTTTTCGGCAGTAAATCACAAGCCCGCTTCCGGCGGCGGATAAACCCTTGCCGTACAGGCGGCGAAACTCATGATTTTTTTTCAGCGTAACGGCTTTTTTCATGCATTCTCCTGTTCGTTTCCGATGACCGAGGATCTGCCGACCATGCCAATAAGGGACGGAGGAAAACCGGTTTCCTGCCGTCCCTGTCTATTTTGTTCAGCAGGTCCTCCGCGAGAAAAACCCCGCGCGCAGCAACTTAGTAGCTGAGCTGAGCACGGCCCTTGGCGCGGCGGCGGGCAAGAACCTTGCGGCCGTTAGCGGTGGCCATCCGCTTGCGGAAGCCGTGGACCTTTTGTCCGTGACGCTTCTTGGGCTGATAGGTACGTTTTGTCGCCATGTTGAGACACCTCCTGTACTGAAATCTTTTCCGGCCGCCTTTATGACGGCTCTTACTCGACACGGCGCCTACGCCGCGCAGTAAACAAATAAAAAACGCAAATCCAGCGCACGGAACAGTATACATGGAAATCAAAATACTGTCAATAAAAACTTGTAAACGCTGAAATTTTCAGGCAAATTGCCTTTTTTTGAGAACCTGACGGACAAAACCACAAGATGGCCGTTTTTTGCCGCCGCTTTTTCCAGATATTGTGCTTTTACGTTCTATTTTTTCAATTCTTATTTATTAGAATATGTGTTGTTTTTTTATGTGTTTTTTGGTATAATCAGTGGGTATATGATTTCCCCTGTTCGCAGGGAAAGAGAGGTGTCTTTACTTTTGAATTCCGTAGCCGACGTCTGGACAAACGTCCTCACTCAGTTAAAACGCGACCTCTCGGAGACGACCATTGCCACCTGGTTTGACGAACTGGAAGCCGTGGATCTCCGGGACGGCGTTTTTTATCTGTACTGTCCCAACGACTTCAAGAAAAATTACATTGAGAGCCTGTTCATAAAAAATATCAAGGCGGCCCTTCACGATATCTTTTCCACCGATTTTGAAGTAACGGTCCTCACCGCTGAGGAATATGCCATTTTTTCAGGCAGCGCCCAGAAAAAGAAGTCGGAGGCATTTACCTCCGACGAATTTACCTTCGAGCGCTTTGTGGTGGGCTCCAGCAATAAACTGGCACATGCCGCCTGCATCTCCGTGGCGGAGCATCCGGCAAAAAACTATAACCCACTGCTTATTTACGGGGATTCCGGCCTTGGAAAGACCCACCTGATCTACTCCATTGCACATGTCATCAAAAAAGACGACCCCAACGCAAAAATTGCCTATGTAAAAGGCGATGATTTGACCAACGAACTGGTGGAAGCCATTCAGGGCGGTAAAACCGCCGAAATGCGGGAGAAATATCGCAAGGCGGACCTGTTTCTGGTGGATGACGTTCAGTTTATCGCCGGGCGCAAGCAGACGCAGGAGGAATTTTTCCACACCTTCAACAATCTTTACGAGTCCGGAAAGCAAATTGTGCTCACCTCAGACCGTCCCCCCTCGGAAATGATGCAGTTGGAAGACCGGCTGCGCACCCGGTTTGAATGGGGACTTCTGGTGGACGTGGCTCCGCCGGACTATGAAACCCGCATGGCCATCATCAAAAACAAGGCCGCTTTGCTTGGCATGGAAATTCCAAACAAGGTCGCCGCCTACATCGCCGAACGCGTCACTTCCAACGTCCGGCAGCTTGAAGGCACCATCAACAAACTTCTCGCCTATAAGGACCTGTTGGGGGACGACGTAGACGAGGATCTGGTGAAACGGGCCATTCAGGATATTCTCCGCCGGGGAGAGAACCTTCCCACCTCGGATTCCATCGTGGATTTTGTCTCCAAGTATTACGGCGTGTCCGCCGAAGTCATTCGGGGACAGCAACGGGTGCGGGAGGCGGTGGCCGCCCGTCAGGTCGCCATGTACCTGATTCGCAGCATGACGAACCTTTCCAGCGACGATATCGGCAAGTTTTTCGGAAACCGTGACCACTCCACCGTGCTCTACTCTATTGAGAAGGTGGAGCGGCAGATGAAATCCGACGCAGGCTTTGCTGAGGCAGTGAAAGAAATCAAAACCAACATCAGCTCGAAGCACTGAGTTTTCCCCACTCCTCCTGTGGAAAAGGAAAACAGTTTTGTGGAAAACCAGGGTCTGTATACCCATTGTGGAAAAACACCCCACTTTTTCCAGCTTGTCTGCTTAAAAACTTTTCCTGTGCTGACAGGGATTTCCGCACTTTTCCACCGTTTTTGTCCCTCTACTATGACTATCACTAAAAAATATATCTTTCTTTTCTAAAAGAACACAAAAACCGCAAACCTTCTCTTTGTCCCCGGCTTTCACCAAAAAAAGAAAAGCTTCCACAGAAAGGAAAAAAGCCTATGAAATTCTCTTGTGAAAAAGCCTTGCTGCAAAGCGCGGTGGCCGTGACCTCCCGCGCTGTATCGCAGAAAAGCTCCATTCCCGCGCTAGAGGGCCTTTTGCTTCGCGCCGGTGAAACGGTCACCGTTTCCGGCTACAACATGCAGACAGGTATTCGCACCATCCTCTCCGCCGACGTGACGGAGCCCGGCGCGCTGGTGTTAAACGCACGTTTGTTCGGCGATATCATCCGGCGGATGCCGGACGACATGATTACCTTTTCTTCCGACGACAGGCTGACAGTCCGCCTTCAGTGCGGAGACGCAGATTTTAACATCATGGGTCTCAGCGCCGCGGACTATCCCGATCTTCCAGAGGTGGAGGACGAATATTCTGTCTCCATCCAGCAGAAAACTTTACGCTCCATGATTGAGGAGACACTGTTTGCCGTCTCCACCAACGAGAGCCGTCCGGTTCACACCGGTTCCCTGTTTGAAATCGGCGAAGACGGACTGACCGTGGTCTCCGTGGACGGGTTCCGGCTTGCCATTCGCAAGGAACCTTTGGAGCGGGTCAACGGCGGGTACTTTTCCTTCGTGGCTCCCGGCTCCGCCCTGAACGAAATTGAAAAAATCTGCGGCGACGTGGAGGATACGGCGGCAATTACCTTAGGGAAACGCCATATTTTATTTGAGGTAGGCGAGACGCAGTTGATCTGCCGCCGTCTTGAGGGGGATTTTCTGGACTATAAGAGCGCGGTGCCCCGGAAAAACCCCATTTCTGTGGTAGCGGACACCAAAGAGCTGATTCAAAGCATCGACCGGGTCAGCGTGGTGATCTCCGAAAAGCTGAAAAGCCCGGTGCGATGCCTGTTTGACAAAGACCGGGTGGTTCTTTCTGCGAAGACGGCCAACGGAGAAGCCAAGGATGTCTGCCGCGTGGCGGGTGACGGCGGAGAGCTGGAAATCGGTTTTAATAACCGTTATTTGATGGAAGCTCTGCGCTATGCCCCTGCCGACACGGTAAAAATTGAGTTAAACACCGGCGTTTCCCCCGCCGTCATCGTCCCCACGGAGGGCGAGGAGAACTTCCTTTATATGGTGCTGCCTGTGCGGCTGAAAGCGCAGGATTAAAATGAAAGCTGTCACGATTACGACGGAATATGTAAAGCTTCAGGACCTTTTAAAGCTGGCAAATCTGGTGTACTCCGGAGGAGAAGCCAAGGAACGCATTCAAGGCGGCGAGGTCATGGTGAACGGTGAAACCTGCACCCAGCGGGGCAAAAAACTGCGTCCCGGCGACGTAGCCCGGCTGGATGGGCAGGAGTGTACCCCGGTCTATGCGAATTGACGGATTGCTTCTGGAGAACTTCCGCAACTATACCCGCCAGAACCTGTCCTTTGACCCGGACTGCAATGTGATTTTCGGTGACAACGCACAGGGAAAGACCAACTTGCTGGAGGCTGTCCAATATCTTTCCTGCGGCAGCTCCGACCGAGCGAAAAGCGACCGTGAACTGATTGCATTTTCAGCGGAAAACACCGTTTTGTCCGGCAAAGTTTTTTCAAGAGAGCGGGAATTTGTCCTGCGGGCGGAGCTGTATCGGGGGAAGCGAAGGAAGCTTTGGATCAATAAGGTCCCTGCAAAAACGGCGGCGGAGCTTTCCGGCGTGCTGCAAACCGTGTTTTTTTGCCCGGAGGATTTGCTTTTGATTCGGGACGGGGCTGCGGCACGGCGGCGGTTTTTGGATAACGCACTGTGTCAGCTTCGTCCCCGATATGCCTCTGCCCTTGCGTCCTATCGGCGGGCGTATGCTCATAAAACCCGGATTCTGCGGGACTGCGATCAGCAGCCCGGCCTTTTGCAGATGCTGCCGGAGTTTAACGAGCGGCTGGTGCAGTGCGGCGCGGTGCTGATTCACTATCGGGCGCAGTTTGTAGAGAAGCTGGCGGCCACGGCCGCCGCCAACCATGCGGACTGTTCCGGCGGGAAGGAACGCCTGTCCGTTTCTTATAAAACCGTCTCCTCTGTGGAGGACCCATTGGCAGAGCCTGCAATTTTGGCACGACAGCTTCGGAGCCATATGGAAAACCACAAATGTGCGGAGCTTGCCTCCCGGCTGTGCCTTTCCGGTCCTCACAAGGATGACCTTGTGGTGGAAATTGACGGACGGGACGCCAAAACCTATTGTTCACAGGGACAGACCCGCACGGCGGCCTTGAGCTTAAAGCTTGCCGAGCGGGAGATTTACAAAAATGCCTCCGGCGAGGCTCCCGTGCTGCTGCTGGACGATGTGCTCTCCGAGCTGGACCCCCGGCGGCAGGAATTTGTGCTGAACCGAATTGCAGGCGGACAGGTGTTCATCACCTGCTGCGAAGATGATAGGCTTCCCGTGCTTCTTGGGGGAAAGGTGTTTCATGTGGCAAACGGTCGCGCGGAGTAAACCGCCTGCACCCGTAATGTTTCACGTGAAACTTAAAGGTAAATGCGCGCTTTGGGCGTTTAAAGGAAAAAAGGAGGATGGACCTTGTATCTTCATATCGGTCAGAACGAAATTGTCCCGGAGAACCGGGTGGTAGGCATCTTTGATCTTGACAAATGCAGCTACGGAAAAAGGACCCGGGAATATCTTGC